>NZ_JBBYXK010000002.1:600000-900000 GCF_039655875.1 Emcibacter sp. SYSU 3D8
ACCATTTTCAGCAGGACGACCGCGAGGCCGCGCTCGACCTGATCGAGCGGAACGAATTCGGCCTGCTGGTGGCGGGCGCCGAAGCGGTGCACATTCCGTTCGTGCTGGACCGTTCGCAAGGGCTGCTGCGCTGCCACGTGGCGCGGGCCAATTCTGTCTGGCGCGAGGCGCTGGGCAGCCGTGTGCTGGCGGTATTCTCCGGCCCCCATTGTTACGTGTCGCCGGACTGGTACGACACCGCCGGACAGGTGCCGACCTGGAACTACATGGCGGTGCATGTCTCGGGCATGGCGAGGGAACTGCCGGCGGCGGCGCTCGAGGCCCATCTGCGCGCGCTCATCGCCCAGGAGGAACGCCATCTGGCGCCCAAGCCGGCCTGGGATTTGGGGCAGGCGCCGGCGAAGGCGGTGGTGTCCATGCAGCGCGACATCGTCGGCCTGGAAATCCCGCTGGAGCGGATCGACGCAAAATGGAAATTGTCGCAGAACCGGACCAGCGCCGACCGCCGCAAGGTGATCGCCGCGCTGCGGGCCCGGGGCGGCGAGAACAACACCGCCATCGCCGAGGCGATGGAACGGAACGAGAAGGAAGCAAGCGCATGACGGCAAAGAAACCTTCCGAATGGCGGCTGGCCACCAGGCTGGTGCGCGGCGGCACGAAGCGGTCGGACTTCGGCGAAACGTCGGAGGCGATCTTCATGACCTCGGGCTTCCGCTACGACGCAGCGGAAGTCGCCGCCGACCGTTTCGCGGGCACCGCCGACGGCTTCACCTATTCGCGCCTGTCCAACCCGACCGTGGCCATGTTCGAGGAGCGCATGGCGCTGATCGAGGGCCTTCCCGTGGCCAAGGCCACCGCGACCGGAATGGCCGCGGTCAACGCCGCCCTGATGTGCCAGCTCCGCGCCGGCGACAAGGTGGTGGGCGCCAAGGCGCTGTTCGGCTCGTGCCGCTATATTCTCGAGCAGATCCTGCCGCGCTTCGGCATCACCACCGAGCTGGTCACCGGTTCCGACAACGACGCCTGGACACGGGCGATCACCCCGGGCACGAAGACCGTGTTCATCGAGACGCCGGCCAACCCGACCCTCGACGTGGTCGACCTCGCCCATGTCTGTTCGGCGGCGCATGCCGTCGGCGCGACCGTTATCGTCGACAATGTCTTTGCCACCCCGTTGCTGCAGCGCCCCACGGATTTCGGGGCCGACATCGTGGTATATTCGGGCACCAAGCACATCGACGGCCAGGGCCGGGCGCTGGGCGGCGTGATCCTGTGCAGCGAGGCGTTCTTCGAAGATCACCTCAACCAGTATCTGCGCCATACCGGCCCGACCATGAGCCCGTTCAACGCATGGATCATGCTGAAGGGTCTGGAGACCCTGGATCTGCGGGTCCAGCGGATGTGCGACAACGCCCTGAAGGTGGCCAACTTCCTGGCCGAGAGCGGGAAGCTGGAGCGCGTGCTGTATCCGGGCCGGCGCGACCATCCGCAGCATGACCTCGCCATGCGCCAGATGAAGACGGGCGGCAGCGTTATCACCATCGACGTGCCCGGCGGGCGCGATGCCGCGTTCCGGCTGCTGAACGCGCTGGAGATTATCGACATCTCCAACAATCTGGGCGACGCCAAGAGCCTGATGACCCATCCGTCGAGCACGACGCACCGCTCGCTGGCCGAGGACGCGCGTCTGGAACTGGGCATCATCGAGGGCACGTTGCGCCTGTCGGTGGGGCTGGAGGATTCCGACGATCTCATCGAGGATCTGGAACAGGCGATGTCGCGTATATCGGCTTAGGGCAGTGGACAATCCGCGTTCGGGGGGTAGAGTACCCGAAACGCGGCCCGGTCCGATCGAACACAAGGCTTGAACATGTATAACGCCGTCACCCGGCAAATCAGCGTGACCGTAACGCCCTACTTCATCGAGGATCAGTCGGACCCTGAAGACAACCACTTCGTCTGGGCATATCAGGTCAATATCGAGAACGCCGGCGACGAGATCGTGCAGCTGATCGGCCGGTACTGGCATATCACCGACGCGAACGGCCAGGTTCAGGAAGTGCGCGGCGACGGCGTGGTCGGCGAGCAGCCCGTGCTGCGGCCGGGCGAAAGCTTCGAGTACACAAGCGGCACGCCGCTGTCGACGCCGTCAGGCATCATGGTGGGCCGGTACCATATGGAAACCAAGGCAGGCGAAGGATTCGAGATCGACATCCCCGCCTTCTCGCTGGACAGCCCGTATCAGCGGACCAGCCTGAACTGACGCCCGAAACGGGGAGGACCCAGTGGACAAGAGAGTGGTGAGGATGCCAACCCGCGAGGAGGCGGAGGAGGCCGTGCGCACCATGCTGCGCTGGGCGGGCGACGATCCGGAGCGGGAAGGCCTGATGGATACGCCGGCCCGCGTCGTGCGCGCCTATGAAGAATATTTCGCCGGTTACCGCGAGGATCCGAACCAGTATCTGGAGCGCACCTTCGAGGAAGTCGCGGGTTATGACGAGATGGTCGTGCTGCGCGACATTCCGTTCGAATCCCATTGCGAGCACCATCTGGCGCCGATCATCGGCAAGGCGCATGTGGCCTATCTGCCGACCAATCGCGTGGTCGGCATCTCCAAGCTGGCCCGGGTCGTCGACGCTTTCGCCAAACGCCTGCAGGTGCAGGAAAAAATGACCGCCCAGATCGCCGAATGCATCAATTCGGCCCTGCAGCCCGATGGCGTCGCCGTCGTCGTCGAGGCGGTGCATCACTGCATGACCACCCGCGGCGTGCACAAGCACGGCGTGTCCATGGTCACCAGCACACTGCTCGGCGCGTTCCGCGACAACATTCACACCCGCGCCGAGTTCATGGCCATGATCGGCAGCCCGGCCAGCCGGATCTACGGCTAGGCGATGCGGCCGAACGCGCATCGTGCGGTGGAGCTTCTCCACGACCTGATCGCGTTCGACACGGTCAGCCGCAACTCCAACCTGAAGCTGATCGACTATGCGGCCGATTACCTGGCGGGCGTGGGTGTCGAGTGCGAATTGATCCGCGACGACAGCGGCGCCAAGGCCAATCTGTTCGCCACCATAGGCGGCCCGGCCGGTGTGCCCGGCATCGTGCTGTCCGGACACACGGACGTGGTTCCGGTCGACGGGCAGGACTGGTCGAGCGACCCGTTTTCCCTGACCGAGCGGGACGGCAAGCTGTTCGGGCGCGGCACCTGCGACATGAAGGGCTTCATCGCCATCTGCCTGGCCATGGCGCCGGTCATCGCCAGGGCCGATCTGAAGCGGCCGATCCATTTCGCGTTTTCCTATGACGAGGAAGTCGGCTGCCGCGGCGTGGCGGGCATGATCGAAAAGATCGCGGGACGCTCGCCGCTGCCGCGCGCCTGCATTGTCGGCGAACCCACCTCCATGCGCGCCGTGACCGCCCACAAGGGCATCCGCGCCTTCGAGACCGTGATCACCGGCCGCGAATCCCATTCCAGCAACACCGAATTCGGCGTCAGCGCCATCATGGCAGGCGGCAGGCTGATCGAATTTCTCCGCGCGATCCTTGCCGAGATGAAGGCGCGCGGCGACGACACCGGCCGGTTCGATCCGCCCTATACCTCGCTCAATATCGGGACGATCGACGGCGGCAGCGCCCTGAACATCACCCCCAACCGGTGCCGGATGGTGTGGGAATACCGGCCGCTGCCGCAGGCCGACGAGGATGAGATCATTTCCCGCTTCGACGCATTCTCCCGCGACGTCGAGGCCGAGATGCGCGCCCGGTTCGACGGCGCGTCCATCGTCACCACGCAGATCGCGCGGGCGCCGGCGCTGCTGCGTCAGCCGAATTCGCCCGCCGAAGAACTGGTGCGGGCGCTCACCGGCGAGAACGATTCGCTGACCGCCGCCTATGTCACGGAAGCCGGGCTGTTCCAGCTGGCCGATATCCCCACCGTGGTCTGCGGCCCCGGCTCCATCGACCAGGCCCACCGGCCTGACGAGTTCATCGAACTGAGCCAGATGGACGCGGGCACGGATTTCATCGAGAAACTCGTCGCGGCACTGTCGGCCTGAGGTCGACTCCGCCCGATTTTACCCCGACAATACCCGCCTGATCACACGGGAGGGTTCCATGGCCGCATCGCCCCAGTTACTGGACGCCATCAACAAGCTGCGTGCGGGCAATGAAGCCGCCGCCCAGGCCGGCGCGGCGCCCTCGGTAGAGGGCGTGCGCGAGATGATGGCCAGCGCGGTATTCACCGCGCCGGCACCGTCCGGACTGAGGACGTCGAAGGCGCGGGCGGTGACCGTGCCCTGCGAATGGGTCTGCGCCCCGGGCGCCGATTCCAACAAGCGGGTGTTGTACCTGCATGGCGGCGGCTATGCGGCCGGCAACCTGGACACCCACCGGGCCCTGTGCGGCGATATCTCGGTGGCGTCCGGCGCATCGGTGCTTAACGTCGACTACCGGCTGGCGCCCGAATATGCCGCACCCGCCCAGTTCGAGGACGCCCTGCTGGCCTATCGCTGGATGCTGGACAATGGCCCGCTGGGCGAAGACCCGGCGAGCCACGCCTTCGTCGCCGGCGATTCGGCCGGCGGCGGCCTGGCGCTCTCCGTGCTGCAGGGAATCCGCGATGCAGGCGTGCGCGCACCCGATGCCGCTGTCCTGATCTCGCCCTGGACCGACATGACCTGCTCGGGGGGCACCTTGCGTACCAACTCGGACAAGGACCCCATGGTCGGCTATGGCCTGATCTCGTGGATGGCGGGCCTGGTGGTCGGCGACGGCGATCCCGCCGACCCGCGCGTGTCGCCGCTATTCGGCAACTACGCCGGCCTGCCGCCCATGCTGATCCAGGTTGGCGAAAACGAGTCCCTGCTGGACGATTCGCGCGCCGCCGCCGAGAAAGCGACGGCGGCTGGTGTCGACGTCACCCTGGAATGCTGGCCCGACGTGATCCATGTCTGGCACGCATTGGGCCACGGCGTGCCGGAAGCCTCGCGCGGCATCAATCGCGTCGGCGAATATCTGCGCGCGCACTTCTAGCGGCCAGCGACGGCCGGCAGAAGGTTCGGGCCAGGGTTACGCCGGCCGGCCGAACGGCTTGTCGATCTTGGCGCCGCCGTCTGAAACGTCCTGGATGAACTGACTCTGGATCAGGTCGTGGGGATAGCCCAGTTCGATCTGGGTAAGCTCGTCCAGCCACGCCTTGTGCTCCAGCGGCAGGGCCACCTCCATGGCGCCGAGATTATCCTCGAGCTGGGCTGGCGTCCGGGCGCCCAGGATGGTGCTTGAGACATTCTGATGCGCCATCACCCAGGCCAGCGCCACCTGCGCCGGCGTGGCGTTGATCTGCTTGCCGATGTCGATCAGCGCGTCGTTGATCTCGAGCGCCTGTTCGGTCACCCGGCCCGAGGCGGCCACCATGTTCTCGCGGGTACCATTGCCGCCGCCAAGCACGCGGCTGTCGCCGCTTCCCGGCTGGGCGATGTGCTTGCGGCCATATTTGCCGGTAAGCAGGCCCGCCGCGAGCGGTGACCACGGCGTAACGCCCAGGCCGAATTCGCGGCACATGGGCAGCAGGTCGCGTTCGGGTGTTCGCTGCAGCAGGTTGTATTCAAGCTGGAGTGCCACGAACGGGGTCCAGCCCTTCAACTCAGCCAGCACGTTGGCCTGGGCGATCTTCCATGCCGGCGCGTTGGACACGCCCACATAGAGCAGCTTGCCCTGGCGCACCGCGTCGTCGAGCGCGCGCATGATCTCATGCACCGGCGTACGGAATTCCCAGACATGCAGCCAGTACAGATCGATGTAGTCGGTACCCAGACGCTTCAGCGAGGCTTCCAGCGACTGCATGATGTTCTTGCGGGCGTTGCCGCCGGCGTTGGGATCGCCCGGCGAGGTGTTCATGGTGAACTTGGTGCCGATCACCCAGCGCTCGCGCTGGCCTTTCATGAACTCGCCGAGCAGCGTCTCGCTGGTGCCCTGGGTATACCCATCGGCCGTGTCGACGAAATTGCCGCCGCGATCGGCATACATGTCGAACATGCGGCGGCTGTCCTGGGCGTTGGCGCCCCAGCCCCAATCCTCGCCGAAGGTCATGGCGCCCAGGCAAAGGGGCGAGACCCTCAGGCCGCTTCGGCCCAGTGTGCGGTAATCGTCCAAGGCAACCATGTCGCGTCTCCCCGCTTCGGTTATTCAGCGTATGCTGTAGAGCTCCGTCAGAACCTGATAGGACTGACGCAGATTGGCTTCGGTGTCGTCGCGGGCATCGATCGCGCCCACGGAATCCCAATAGCTTATGGCCGCCTTGCCAAGCTCGACCGCCTGTTCCACGTCAGCGGCGGCCTTGTTGTGCCATCCCCGGACAGTCAGCGCCTGGGCCAGATTGCCCTGGATGATCGCCGTCTGGGCCGGCAGATCGAGGGTTGCCGCCATAGCCAGCGCCGCGCGCAGCTGGGTCACCGCTTCGTCGGCGGGCGCCGCCTCGTTGGTCAGCATGGCCATCTCGACCAGCGCGCTCGCCATGTTGACCTGGATGCGCACCCGCTCGCGGTCGTCCGGCTTGATCGCCCGATCGCTCAGCGCCTCGCGGAAGGTCTGATGGGCCAGCTTCAGCGCGGCGGCGTCCTTCGCCATGCTGCCCTTGGTCCACTGGGCGATGGCCAGGCTGTTCATCAGGCCGGGCCATTGTTCCGGTTGCGAATCGCGGGCGAACAGCGCCGCCGATTCGAAGGCGGCAATGGCCTCGTCGAGCCGGCTGCGATCATTGGTGCGCCGGGCCAGCATCACCAGTGCCGTGCCGACATCCTTGCTTGCCGCGACCCAGAGCGCGCCGCGGCCGCCGCTTTCCAGCGACGACAACACGGCGGATGCCGCGTCGGCGCCGCGGCGGATCAGACCGACGTCGCCGTTCAGGTCGCCAAGACGAAACATCGCCTCGGCCCGTCGCAATGCCTGATCGCTGGGCGCGCCGGCAGGCGCAATCCGCTCGATGACCGCCTGCAGCTCGGCCGGGCTGGCGTCCGCCAGGTCGGCCTCGGCGGCAACAGCCGCACTTGCGGCACTGGCGGCGAGCACAAGCGCGGCGATAATCGGTCTGACGGGCATCGGATCCTCCACGGACATCTTAATGCCGGGCATGGTGATGTTTGCAAGTCCGACGTCCGCGACGGGGCGCTTGCATCCGCCCGACATGTCACCGATAAGGACGCATCACTCTCAGCGTTATGTTATAACAAAGACATGTATCTCGCCGCCGGCATCGCCGCCCTGCTCATCGGACCCGCCGCGTACCAGCTCCTGCAGGGGCTGTCGCGGTTCAGGCACGCGCTTGACCTGGCTGTCACGGGCGTCATCACCGTGCTGGCGCTGCTGATCCTGTGGGACACGGCCGAGTCCGGCGGCTGGCTGATCGTTGCCTTCGCCACGGCCGGCCTGGCCGGCCCGCTCGCCGCCGAGGCGCTGCTGCACCGCGAGCGCGGGGTCCATGCGGTAACTCTGGTCGTGGGCGTGGGCGGATTGCTGCTGCACAGCGCGGCCGATGGCGCGGCGCTGCTGAGCGGACAGCTCGGCCGTCACGAAGCCCTGTCGATGGCCGTGGTGCTGCACAACGTGCCCGCCGGCCTGGCCATCTGGTGGCTGGTACAGACCAATGTCGGCACCCGCGCCGCCATGGTGGTGCTGGCCCTGCTCGCGGCAGCGACCGTGGCGGGCTATTTCGCCGCGTCGGCGGTGGCGAGCGTCGCCAGCGAGGCCGAATTCGCCTGGCTCCAGGCATTCGTTGCCGGCTCGCTGCTGCACCTGACCTACCACCGGCTGCGCCACAGCCACGGTGAACGCGAGCGCGCGGCCCACGACCATGGGCGTTCCGGCCACAGCCACTGAAACCCGCCGTTGCCTTCGGGTGTGGCGGAGTTACATCTTTTCTTTGTCCCGACTGCTTGCTACAGCATGCGAGGCTAGGAAACGCCAACCGGCCCGATCAAAAAACCCGCCGGATCACAAATTCAGAGAAGGCTGCCGCCATGAAATTCGCTCTCGGACCCGTTACGGGCCTTGTGCTTGCCTGCCTCGCGCTGACGGCCTGCGACAAGAAGGCCCCCGACGAACAGGCAAAGGCCGAGGACGCCGTGGTCGCGACGGTCAACGGCCAGAAGATCCGCCAATCCGACGTGACCGAACTCTACGACGCGCTGCCGGGTCAATACCGCCAGCTGCCCATCGACTTCCTGCAGGACCAGCTGGTCGAGCGGCTGGTGGACCAGAAGCTGGTGACCGCCAAGGCCCGCGCCGATGGCACGGAGAAGGACGCCAAGTACAAGGAACGGCTCAGCCAGGCGAAGGACCAGATTCTGGAAGATGTCTGGCTGTCCAAGGAGATCGACAAGCGCCTGTCTCCCGAGCGACTGAAGAAGGCCTATGACGAGATGGTCGCCGAGTTCAAGCCATCGACCGAATTCAAGGCCAGCCATATCCTGGTGAAGACCGAGGAAGAGGGCCGGCAGGTCATCGCCGATCTCGCCAAGGGCGCCGACTTCGCCGCGCTGGCGAGAGACAAGTCGCTGGACAAGGGTTCGGCCGCCGAAGGCGGCGATCTGGGCGATTATTTCGCGCCCGACAAGATGGTGCCCGAGTTCGCCCAGGCGGTGACCGCGCTGAAGCCGGGCGAGGTATCCAAGACGCCGGTGAAGAGCCAGTATGGCTGGCACGTCATCAAGGTCGTCGACACCCGGCAGAGCACGCCGCCCAAGCTGGAAGACGTGGAAGCCCAGATCCGGGAATCCGAGCACGACAAGGTGGTCCAGGAAATCCTCGAAGAACTGCGCAGCAAGGCCAAGATCGAGAAGCCGACGCCGACCGCCGATGCCGGTTCGGGCCACGAAGGCGAGGACGCGCCGCCGCCCGCCGAGCCGGAAGCCAAGTAACGGCCGCTCCGGAGACAGAGGCGGCCAACGCCGAAACGTTCAAGGGCATCCCGGTTCACCGGGATGCCCTTTTCGATTCAGCGTCTCGATTGGACGGAACGCAAGACCCTACCGGTTGCCGCGGCGGCGATCCTTGCGCGGCTGCGGCGCCTGATAGGCGATCGACGCGTGGTGCTGGCAATAGGGCTGGCCCGGTGTCGATTTGCGGCCGCAGAACCGGAAATCCGAATCGCCGGGATGGCCCATGGGCCATTTGCACATGCGGTCGGTGAGCGTGAGGATGGTGATCATCTCAGGTTCGGCCTTGGGCGCGGGCTTTTCGACCTTCGGCGCCTTCTTCGCCGGTTTGGCCACCGGCTCGGCAGCTTCCTCGGCGGGCTTCTTCACCGGCGACGGCCGTGACGACAGGCCAAGGCGGTGAGCCTTGCCGATCACCGCATTGCGCGTCACGTCACCGCTGAGTTCCTCGGCGATCTGGCTGGCGCTGAGGCCCTTCTTCCAAAGAGTCTTAAGCAGTTCGACCCGTTCGTCGGTCCAACCCAAGGTCATCGTCTAAATCCTGTCCGGAGTTCGGGGGGCGCACCCTACAGAAAACGCTCGTTTCGGTCAATTGCGAGACATAGTACGCCCTTCGGGCTTGTCAAATCCCCGCGCACATCGTCCGTGCAGCGCCGCACCTTCCGGCGCACTTGCCCAATATCGGGCCTCGCGGTAGAAGCGGCGCGAGGATATCGGAACCGCATGCACAAGATCATCGAACCGCCCGCCTATGCCGTCCGCCAGATCGGCGCCGTCAACTGGATCGGGCTCTGGACGCTTTACTGCAAGGAAGTGAAGCGCTTCATGAAGGTCGGCCTGCAGACGGTGTTCGCGCCGGCGGTGACGACGATCCTGTTCTTTGCCGTCTTCATGCTGGCGCTGGGCGGCGACCACCGGGTGGTGCGCGGCCTGCCCTTTGCCGAGTTCCTCGTCCCGGGCCTGGTGATGATGGGAATCGTCCAGAACAGCTTCGCCAACACATCGTCTTCCCTGTTGATCGCCAAGGTGCAGGGCAACATCGTCGATCTGCTGATGCCGCCCCTGAGCGCCGGCGAGATGGTGCTGGCCTTCGCGCTCGGCGGGGTGACGCGGGGCATCCTGGTCGCCGTCGCCGTGGTGCTGCCGCTGCTGCCGTTCGTCGACATCCACCTGCCGCATCCCTTCCTGGCGGTCTATTTCGCGCTGTCGGCCTCGCTGCTGCTGTCGCTGGTAGGGCTGCTCGGCGGCGTCTGGGCGACCAAGTTCGACCACATGGCGGCGATCACCAACTTCGTCATCATGCCGTTGTCATTCCTGTCGGGGACGTTCTATTCGATCGAGCGACTGCCGGCCGTCTGGCAGACCATCAGCCATTTCAACCCGTTCTTCTATGCGATCGACGGCCTGCGCTATTCGTTCATCGATCACGCAGACAGCTCCATTCCGCTGGGCATGGGCGTCATGCTGGCGCTCAACATCGGGCTATACACCGTCTGCTACTGGGTGTTCCGACGAGGTTACCGGCTGAAGGACTGAGCGCTTTCAGGCGCGGCTGAAAGCCTCGCCGTCCGAACACCGCGACCAGGACCGAGGCGCCTTCGGGCGTCTGCCTTTTTCGTTGACACCCCGTGGGGGCCTCCCGATACTCCACGGCTTTTTCCGAGACCCAAACCCGGACGGGGAAATTCGATGATCACGGCTGTGATGCCGACCTATGCGCGGGCCGACCTCGCCTTTGACAAGGGCAAGGGCTCGTACCTCTACAGCACCGAAGGCGAGAAGTTCCTGGACTTCTGCGGCGGCATCGCCGTGACCAGCCTCGGCCATGCCCACCCGCATCTTGTCGAGGCGCTGAAGGCCCAGGCCGAGGCGCTTTGGCATACCTCGAACCTCTACCGAATTCCGCAACAGGAAAAGCTGGCCGCGCGCCTGACCGAGGCGACCTTCGCGGATACCGTGTTTGTATGCAATTCGGGCGCCGAGGCGCTGGAATGCGCCATCAAGACCACCCGCAAATATCACTATGTCAACGGCGCGCCGGAGCGCTTCCGTATTGTCACCATGGAAGGCGCCTTTCACGGCCGCACCCTGGCGACCATCGCCGCCGGCGGACAGGCCAAGCACCTCGAGGGCTTCGGGCCCAAGGTAGAGGGCTTCGACCAGGTGCCGTTCGGCGACCTCGACGCCCTGTCCAACGCCATCGGTCCGGCCACCGCCGGCGTGCTGTTCGAGCCGGTGCGCGGCGAGGGCGGCATCAACGCCATTCCGGTCGAGTTGATGGCCAGGATCCGCAAGCTGTGCGACGAGCGCGGCATCCTGATGGTGCTGGACGAGGTCCAGTGCGGCATCGGCCGCACCGGCAAGCTGTTCGCCTATCAATGGTCCGACATCGCGCCCGACATCCTGGCAAGTGCCAAGGGCCTGGGCGGCGGCTTCCCGATCGGCGCCTGCCTCGCCTCTGAAGAAGCGGCCAAAGGCATGGTCGCCGGCAGCCATGGCTCGACCTTTGGCGGCAACCCCATGGCCTGCGCCGTGGCCAATGCGGTGCTCGACGTCGTGCTGGCGCCCGGGTTTCTCGACCGGGTCCAGGATCTGGGCGGCTATATGGGCCAGAAGCTGGCATCGGTGGTGGCCAAGCATCCGGACATCCTGGACAGTGTGCAGGGCGTCGGCCTGATCCGGGGGCTGCGCTGCAAGGTACCCAACACCGATCTGGTCAATGCGCTGCGCGACCAGCATGTGCTGACCGTCGGGGCGGGTGAAAACCAGGTGCGCCTGCTGCCGCCGCTGACCGTCACCGAGGATGAAATCGATGAGGCGGTCGCCGCCATCGACACGGCGTGCGGCGCGGTCGCGGCACGGCTGAGTCCCGTGCCATGAGCGACGGCGGCTATCGGCACTTTCTCGACCTTGATGAAATCGATGCCGGCGAATTGAAGGCCATCATCGCCCGCGCCCGGCAGATCAAGGGCGCGCGCGCCGGATTGCCCAAGGGCGCGCCGGACCCCGACGCGCCGCTGGACGGTCACATGCTGGCCGCCATCTTCGAGCGCGAGTCGACCCGGACCCGTGTGTCGTTCGACGTCGGCATGCGCCAGCTTGGCGGCCGGACCATGATATTGACCGGCGACGAAACCCAGCTGGGCCGTGGCGAGACGGTGGCCGATACCGCCCGCGTCCTGTCGCGCTTTGTCGACGCTGTCATGCTCCGCACCCTGCGCCACGATTACCTGCTGGAGCTGGCCGAAAACGCCACGATCCCCGTGATCAATGGCCTGACCCAGCTGACTCATCCATGCCAGCTGATGGCCGATGTGATGACCATCGAGGAGCATCGCGGCCCCATCGCCGGCAAGGTGGTGGTCTGGACCGGCGACGGCAACAATGTCTGCGCCAGCCTGGTGCATGCGGCCGTGAAGTTCGATTTCGAGCTGCGCATCGCCACACCGAAGAAATATGCCCTGCGCCAGGACGTGCTGGACTGGGCCGCCGCGCATGGAGGCCGTGTCTCGGTCGGCGAGGATCCGTGGGCCGCCGTCAGGGACGCCGACTGCGTGTTCACCGACACTTTCGTGTCCATGGGGCAGACCGGCCGCGAAAAGCGGCTGGAGCGGCTGGCGCCGTTCGCCGTCAGCAGCGAACTGATGGCCGCGGCGAAACCCGATGCCCTGTTCCTGCACTGCCTGCCGGCCCATCGCGGCGAGGAAGTGGACGAGACGGTCATTGACGGGCCCAAGTCGGTCGTCTGGGACGAGGCCGAGAACCGGCTACACGTCCAGAAGGCCATCCTGCTGTGGTGCCTGGGAAAGTAAGAGCCTTCATGCCTGCCAGCGCCTCGCTACTCGGCGGCACCGCCGACGATGTCATCCAGCCGTTCCAGATCGAGGGCGCGGCGGTGCGCGGCCGGGTCGTCCGTCTCGGTCCGCTGGTCGACGATATCCTGAACCGCCACGCCTATCCGGATGGCGTCGCCAGCCTGCTTGCCCATGCGCTGGCCATGACAGCGTTGCTGGGCAGCGCGATCAAGTTCGAGGGCAAGCTGATCATGCAGGCCAAGGGCGACGGCGCGGTGAAGACCATCGTCGTCGATTACAGGACGCCGGGCGAGATGCGCGGCTGGGTTGCCTTCGACCAGGCGCTGTATGACGCGGCGGTGGCCAAGGGCGTCGATCCGGGCCGCGAGGTGCCGCAGCTGCTGGGCGGCGGCTATCTGGCTTTCACCATCGACCAGGGACCGGATACAGAACGCTACCAGGGCATCGTCGGCCTGGAAGGCGGCACCCTGGCCGAATGCGCCCAGAAATATTTCGAGGATTCCGAGCAGCTTCCCTCGGCGGTGAAGCTGAGCGCCGCGCGGGTGGACGGCAAATGGCGGGCCGGCGGCATCATGCTGCAATATCTGGCCTCCGCCGGACACCAGCACGACGATGGCGACGAGGATGACGACAGCTGGCGCGAGAGCGCCATCCTGATGGCCAGCACCCGCGACGAAGAACTGGTCAACCCGGCGCTGACGCCGACGCAGGTGCTGTTCCGGCTGTTCCACGAACGCGGCGTGCGCGTGTTCGACCCCCTATCGCTTGCCGTGTTCTGCCAGTGCAGCCGCGAGCGCATCGAGGACGTGCTGGCCCAGTTCGCCGGCGACGACATGTCGGACATGGTGGTCGACGGCAAGATCGTCGTGACCTGTGAATTTTGCAGCCGGGTCTACGAGTTCGAACCGCCAGCGGAATGAACCGCTTTCCCGCGATTCTGGCCGATTCCACAGCCAATCGGCCGTCAAAATTGACTATAGGCGCGAAAAGCACTTAAGCGTCCCGCTGGCCGGAATATTGCCGCAGGCCGCCTCAAGCCGACGGCCAGCTAATCCAGACCGCCAGCGGCGCTGCCGCTGCTGGCCGCGGCAATGGCGCTGTTGCTCTCGAGGCTTTCCGCCGCGTCCCACAGCATCAGGGCGGTCTCGAAGCTGCCGCGCACTTCCGGATCCCGGCGCAGCTGCCAGTAGGCCGAGCGCACCGCCAGATAGGTGGTCATATCGTCGCCCAGAATGTCTGGATTTTCGCTCAGGGCGAACAGCTGGCGGATCGCGTCCTGACGGTCCCGCGGCGCGGCGACCAGGCGGTTACCCAGTTCGACGAGCTGGCGGGCGACCGGGTTGACGAAGATCTGGTCCGGCGGCACCAGCTTGTCCTTGATGTCGTCGACCGTGACCGCATCTTCGAGCTTGATCGACACCATGTCGGGATCGGCCGCAACGTGCGGCAGAATATAACGCACGGCGATGATGGCGAGCAGCACGCCGACCGCGGCCCAGCGCGCGACAGCCAGTATCCGCGAGAGGCGGCCCGGAGGTTGTTCGTCGGAATCAGGCATCTTGCCCTGCGTTTCCTCAGCCCAGCAGCCATTCCGGCAGCGTTTCCGCGGCCAGCATTTCCTCGTATGTAGGCCGGCGGCGGATCACGGCGAATCTGTCGCCGTCCACCAGCACTTCCGGCACCAACGGCCTGGTATTATAGCTGGACGCCATCACAGCGCCATAGGCGCCTGCGGACATGATGGCGACAAGATCATTGGCGGCAAGCGGGGTCGACATCCGCTCCTTGGCGAAGGTGTCGCCGGTTTCGCAAACCGGGCCGACGAAATCGACCGGCGAGGCTTCCATGTCCGGGGCAGGTTCGGCGACGGGCAGGATATGGTGATAGGCGCCGTACATGCTGGGCCGCACCAGGTCGTTCATGGCGCCGTCGATGATCACGAAGCTGCGGTTTCCGGTCTGCTTCACATGGACGACCTTCGAGACCAGGATTCCGGCGTTGCCGACGATCAGACGGCCCGGCTCGAGCACGACCTGGCAATCCAGCGGCCCGATCAGCCGCGCGATCAACGCGGCGTAGGCGTCCGGATGCGGCGGCTCCGGATCATCGGGATGATAGGGGATGCCGAGCCCGCCGCCCACGTCCACGCGCCGGATGTCGTGCCCTTCGGCACGCAGTTCCACCACCAGCCTGGCGATATGGCCGAACGCCTCCTCGTAGGGATCGAGCGAGGTCAGCTGGGAGCCGATATGCACGTCGACGCCGACCGGCTCGATGCCGGGCAGGTCGGCGGCAAGCCGGTACATCTCGCGCGCCCGCGCCAGCGGCAGGCCGAACTTGTTCTCGCCCTTGCCGGTCGAAATCTTCTCATGGGTCCTGGCATCCACATCGGGGTTGATGCGCAGCGCCACCGGCGCCCGGACGCCCTTTTGCACGGCGACGGCGTTCAGCACCATCAACTCGGGCTCGGATTCCACGTTGAACTGGAGGATGCCCTGATCGAGAGCGAAGGCCATTTCGTCCAGGGTCTTGCCGACGCCCGAGAACACGATCCTGTCCGCCGGGATGCCCGCCGCCAGCGCCCGCCGCAGCTCGCCTTCCGAGACGATGTCGGCGCCGGCGCCCAGTCTGCCCAGGGTCTTCAGCACCGCCAGGTTGGAATTGGCCTTCATCGCGTAGCAGACCAGCGCGTCCATCTGCGCGAAAGCATTCGAGAATACGGTGTAATGCCGGGTCAGCGTCGCGGTCGAATAGCAATAGAACGGCGTGCCCACCGCCGCCGCGATCTCGGTCAGCGGCACATCCTCGGCATGCATGATGCCGTTGCGGTACTCGAAATGATTCATCAGGGCGTGTTCTGCTGGGGCGGCACGTTCATCGTCGGCTTGGAGCCGGGCGACTGGGGCGACACTTCCTTTACCGGCGGCGGTGCGGTTGCGTTCGGCGGCGCCTCCAGCGCGCCCTTGCGGCCACAGGCGGCAGCAAGCCCGCAAAGCGCGATGATGGCGGCGATCTTCAAGGCGTTCATGCGAGGCGCTCCTTCCACGCGGCAATGGCCTCGCGCACCCGCTCGGGCGAGGTGCCGCCATAGGACCGGCGGCTGGCCACCGACCGCTCGACGGTCAGCACGCCGAACACGGCGTCGGTGATCCCGGCCTCGACGGCCTGCATCTGCGCAAGGCTCAGATCCGGCAGGTCGCAGCCCTCGTCCTCGGCCAGCTTGACCAGCGCGCCGGTGACGTGATGGGCGCGCCGGAACGGCATGTCCAGGTTCTGCACCAGCCAGTCGGCCAGGTCGGTCGCGGTGGCGAAACCGGCGCCGGCCGCCTGCAGCAAGACAGGCTTGTTGACCTTCAGGTCGCCGATCATCCCGGCCATGGCCGCGACGCACAGGCCGATCGCCTCGGCGGCGTCGAAGGTCGGCTCCTTGTCCTCCTGCATGTCCTTGGAATAGGCGAGCGGCAGGCCCTTCATGACGATCAGCAGGGTGTTGAGCGACCCGACGATCCGGCCGGTCTTTGCGCGGATCAGCTCGGCCGCGTCCGGGTTGCGCTTTTGCGGCATGATCGACGACCCGGTCGAGAACGAATCGCTCAGGCTGGCGAAGCGGAACTGGGCGCTGGACCAGATGACCAGCTCTTCCGCCAGCCGCGACAGATGCACGGCGCAGATCGAGGCTGCCGACAGGAACTCCAGCGCGAAGTCCCGGTCGGACACCGCATCGAGCGAATTGGCGGTGGGACGGTCGAAGCCGAGCGCCCTTGCCGTCATGTGCCGGTCGATGGGGAACGACGTGCCGGCAAGCGCCGCCGAGCCGAGCGGATTCTCGTTGAGCCGCGTGCGCGCATCCGCCAGCCGGCCACGGTCGCGGCCGAACATCTCCACATAGGCCATCAGGTGGTGGCCGAAGGTCACCGGCTGGGCCACCTGCAGATGGGTGAAGCCCGGCATCAGGGTTTCCGCATGCTCCTCGGCCCGTGCCAGCAGCGCCTGCTGCAGGTCGATGAGCGCGCCGTCCAGATCGTCGATCGTGTCGCGCACCCAGAGCCGGAAGTCGGTCGCCACCTGGTCGTTGCGCGAGCGGGCGGTGTGCAGCCGGCCGGCGGCGTCGCCGATGATCTGGGCAAGCCGGGACTCCACATGCATATGGATGTCCTCGAGCGCCGGATTGATGGTGAAGTCGCCCGCCTCGATCTCGCCCTTGATCTGGTCGAGCCCGGCCAGGATCGCCTTGCCGTCCTCGGCGCCGATGATGTCGGTGGCGACCAGCATGGCGCAGTGGGCTTTCGACGCGGCGATATCCTGGGCATACAGCTTGCGGTCGAAGCCGATGGACGCGTTGATACGCTCCATGATCGCGGCCGGCCCGCCAGCGAAGCGGCCGCCCCAGAGCTTGTTGGACCCGTTGTCGTCTGCCATCTTGTCCGCCGCCGCCCCTGAACCGGAGCTCATCATGACCCTGAAGCGCCTGCTGCGCACCGCCATTGTCCTAAGCGCTGCCTTATATGTCGGCTGCGGCGAGACAGGCAACCCGGAAACCGGTACGGCGCCCGCGCTGCAACCCGTGGGACAGGTCGAGGATTTCGAGGTTGCCGCCGAGCCCCGGCCCGTGCCGGAGCTCGCCTTCAAGACCGTGGGCGACCGGGACGTGACGCTGAGCGACTTCCGCGGCAAGACCGTGCTGCTCAACTTCTGGGCCACCTGGTGCGCACCGTGCAAGGTGGAGATGCCATCGCTCGACCGGCTGCAGGCGCAGCTGGGCGGCGACAAGTTCGCCGTCGTCGCCATCTCCAGCGACCGGGCCGGCAAGCGCGCGGTCGATCCCTGGTTCGACGAAGAGGGCTTCAAGCTGGAACGCTATTACGACCCCAAGAACGCCGTCGGCATGGGCCTGGGCGTCACCGGCCTGCCCACCACCATCCTGCTCGACGCGCAGGGCCGCGAACTGGGCCGCATGCTGGGCGACGCCGAATGGGACAGCCCGGAAGCGGTGGCGCTGGTGAAGCAGGCGATGGGGGATTAGATTCCGGTTGGAGGAAAACCCGATGCCATCTTTGACAGAAATCTTGAAGCGCTTGCCCGATGAGCAACGGAAGCGAGACAACTATTGGGGATAGGGCGATACTGTAGCTCTGGACATTGGGAGGCGAGTGATTTGGGTATCGCCATAGCGACGATTTGTGGACATCCGATGGAAAGCACGTTGGTCGTTTCGTCGGCAGTGAAAATTATCGCCCAAACGGAAGATACTTGGGCGAATTGATGAATCGAGATCGTCTCATTACGCACTGCGGTAAGTTCTCCTGCATTCAGTCGAGTTTCTCGCCCTACGCGCCACGAGACGCTTATGCTCGCTACGCCAATTATGCCGAATACGCGATGTGTGCCGGGTACGAGGAGTTCCCTAGCCCAAATGCCTTCTGAGCGCATTTTCGTCACATTCCGGTGGCGCTTATACCCAAAGGGCAAATGATGCGAACAATTGCGTTTATTGCAGCGGGGTTGATCGCCGGATGCGGGCCTAGCGAGCAGATCGATGTAGTTACGCTTTATCGAAACTCCCCCTTGGCAAACGATCTCCGCATTCATTGGGCAACTTTCGACGCTGCGGAAGGAGCCGACTACAATCTTGGCAGTTGTGAAATGGCGGCCAAAATACTTAATGCGAACCTCGAAGCCTCGGCCAAAGCCGAGGGAAAGCAACCGTTTCCCAATGTCGGATTCTGGTGCGAGCCAGGCGGTTATTCCGAGTCTGGCGGCGTTCCAACCAAGTTTGATGGCCAATTTCCGTCTGACACGACAAGCTCGATGCGCTTTTCAAAGTAGGTGACCGCACTCGTCCCAGTTGTCGGCAATTCTCTTAGCGATGTCGAATAAACCCAAGGATTGGAATGCACTTGAATTGTACGTCTATATGACACACATTATGCGTCAAATGAATGCCCGTCAGGAGTATGCCCCATGCCGCGCAAACACGCGAAAGCCGAAAGCCCGCCCAACCGCGTCGAGCGGCTCGGGTTTCGGCTGGATGAGGACACCAAGGAGCTGATCGAGCGGGCGGCCCATCTGTCCCGGCGCAAGGTGAGCGACTTCTGCGTCACCGCGCTGGCCGAGACCGCGCGCCGGACCATCGCCGAGCATGAGACGCTGGCGCTGTCTGACCGCGACCGCGCGGCGTTCTTCGACGCGCTGGTCAATCCGCCCGAGCCGAGCGAACGGCTGGTGCGCGCGCTGGCCGAACACAAGCGGCGCGTGGCGCCCTGAGCGTGGCCGCGCCGCCAGATCTGAGGATCGAGGCGCTGGCGGCGCATCACGACCGGGACGGCTTTTCCTGCGGCGTCGACAGCCTCGACCGCTACTTCCGCACCCAAGCCTCACAGGATGTCAGGCGCAAGGCCAACGGCGTCTTCGTTCTCGTCGAACCCGAACGGCCGGATGTCGTGCTCGGCTACTACACGCTCTGCGCCACGGCGCTGGCGCCGGGCGACGTTCCCGCCGCCGCGCTCAAGCATGTGCCGCGTTATCCGTTGGTCAGCGCCACCCTCGTCGGCCGGCTGGCTGTGTCGGACACGAGACAGGGCGAGCGGCTGGGCGCCATGCTGCTCGCCGACGCCGTGCGCCGCGCCCACGCCAGCGCGGCGACGGTCGGCTCGTCGATGCTGGTGGTGGACGCGATCAACGAGCGCGCGGCGGCCTTCTATGAAGCCAACGGCTTCGTGCGGCTGCCGGACTCGCTGCGGCTCGTGCTGCCGATGCAGGTGATCAGGGGTTTGGTGGAACCATGACGGCCGAGGGTGATGCGAACGGCTTGCCTGAACGGCCGACTTGCCCTCTCTTTACGCCCTACCCGAATCCACGCAGGAGCCCTCCATGCTCACCCGCAACATCTATGAGCCGGAACACGAAATGTTCCGCGACGCCGTCCGCAAGTTCTTCCAGAAGGAGCTGACACCGTTCCACGGCGAGTGGGAGAAGGCCGGCAAGGTGCCGCGGGATTTCTGGCGCAAGGCCGGCGAGCAGGGCCTGCTGTGCCCGCAGGTGCCCGAGGAATATGGCGGTGCCGGCGGCGACTACCGCTATCTGGCCATTGTCGATGAGGAACTGGGGCTGGCGGGCGCGTCGGGTCCGGGCTTTGCCGTGCACAGCGACATCGTCTGCGGCTACATGCTGAAATACGCCAGCGAGGACCAGAAGCGGCAATGGCTGCCGAAGATGGTCACCGGCGAGGTGGTGACCGCCATCGCGATGACCGAGCCGGGCACCGGCAGCGACCTGCAGGGCGTCAAGACCACGGCGCTGCTCGACGGCAACCACTATGTGGTGAACGGCAACAAGACCTTCATCTCCAACGGCCAGAACGCCGACCTGGTCATCGTCGTCGCCAAGACCGATCCGAGCCTGGGCGCCAAGGGCATCAGCCTGCTGCTGGTCGAGGCGGACCGCGACGGCTTCGCGCGCGGCCGGAACCTGGACAAGATGGGCATGCACGCGGCCGACACGTCCGAGCTGTTCTTCACCGACGTGCGGGTGCCGACGTCGAACCTGCTCGGCCCGGAGGAGGGCAAGGGCTTTGCCCAGCTGATGAGCGAGCTGCCGCAGGAGCGCCTCGGCATCGCGCTCAACGCCCAGGCCGTGGCGCAATATGCCTACGATCTGACCGTGGCCTATGTGAAAGAGCGCAAGGCGTTCGGCAAGACGGTGTTCGACTTCCAGAACACCCGCTTCAAGCTGGCCGAGCTGAAGACCCAGGTCGAGGTCGGCTGGGCGTTCTGCGACAAGTGCATCGAGCATCATCTGCGCCACGAACTGACCGCCACCGACGCGGCCATGGCCAAGCTGTGGGTCACCGAGATGCTGGGCCGCGTGGTCGACGAGGGCGTGCAGCTGCACGGCGGCTACGGCTTCATGAACGAGTACCCGATCACCCGGCTCTATACCGACTCGCGCGTGCAGCGCATCTTCGGCGGCACGTCCGAGATCATGAAGGAACTGATCAGCCGGTCGATCTGACAGTTATTCGCCGTCCTTTTCTCGTCATCCCCGCGCACGCGGGAATGACGATTTGGGGAGGGGTGGAGCTTGACGATTAGGCAGTCCTTAGCCCCAACCAGATACTGACCGGCCGCACCCGTCGCAGCACCAGCCATTCGAAGAGCGCGATCGCGATCAACGACGCCCCCAGCACCGGCAGGAACACCGCCAGCGCCAGGATCAGCACGGCAAGGCCAACGCCGATGCGGCCGTCCGGCGCAGGCGGCGCACCCAGCCGGCCGTCGGGACGCCGCTGCCACCACATGACGTAGCCGGTGACGCTGAGTCCGATCAGCGACAGCGCGGTCAGCACGCCCAGCGCCTGGTTGAGCGGACCGAACAGCTGGCCCTCATGGGCGGCGATGCCGTAGCCGACGATGCGGTCCACCAGATGACTGTCGCCGAAGCCTTCGCGCCGCACCACCGCGCCGGTGGCCGGATCGAGCACCAGCATGACCCGCTGCGGCCGGTTCTGGGTATCCGAGCGCGCCACCCAATCGGGCGATTTCGGCCAGCGGTCGGAGGGCGGCTGGATCAGCACCGGCGGCGGGAGGCGCAGCGGCCGGACCGCCGCGACCATGGCATCGAACGAGTCCGGCACGCCCGCAGGGTGCGCCCCATGGCCACCAGGAGCGTGATCGTGATGGACGTGGGCCGCCATGCCGGCCTTCCAGTCCTGCTTGCCGCCGGTCATGCCTGTGGCCTGCTTGATGTCCTTGAACGCGCCGCCCCACACATTGGTCCAGGGCAGGCCCGAAAGCAGCAGGCACAGCGCGAAGGCCGACACCCAGATGCCGATCACCGCGTGAAGGTCGCGCCAGAACTGCCGCCCACCCTGCTTCAGGCGCGGATAGAGCACGCCGGCCAGGCCGGCGGCCTTGCGCGGCCACCAAAGGTAAAGCCCGGTCACGATCATGACGATGGCCCAGCTGGCCGCCAATTCCACCAGGATCGCGCCCGAATCGCCGATCAGCAACTCGCCGTGGATGGTCTTGACCACCTGCATCAGCCGCTCGTCCTCGGGCACCATGCCGAGCACCGCCGCCGATCGCGGGTGAACGAACACCCGGACATCGCCGTCCGGCCCCGCCACGGTCACCCGCGCGGCATCGGCCGCGTCGGCGCGTACCTCGTAGGACCGCAGCGACGATCCCGGTACCGCCGCCAACGCCGCGCCGACCTGCGCGGCGGCGCTGGCGGAAGCCCCGGTTCCGCCGATGCCGTCATAGCTCCGCTCCAGCCACGCCTCGACCTGCGGCTTGAACAGATAGGTCGAGCCGGTGAGCGCCAAAACGATCACGAAGGGCACGCAGAACAGCCCGGCATAGAAGTGCCAGCGCCAGATCGCGCGGTAGGCCGCACCAGCGTTTCCTGTCGTCCTGCCGCTCATGTCCGCCTCACCTTCGCCGCTTCATCCCGGACACGCCCATGCGCATGGGACGGTCAGTGGCCCATATGCTGATGGTGTCCGGCGCTGTGCGGCGCCGCCGCGCCCACCGGGGCCACGTCGAATCGCACATCCACCGCGCCCGCTTTCTCGAAGCGCAGCACGCCGGGGAAGGAGTCGCCTTCCCTGAGGGGCTGCTTGAGGCTCATGAACATGATGTGGAACGAGCGCGGCTTCAGGGTAAGCGTGCCGTTGGCGGGCACCGCCAGACCTTCCGGCCGGTGCTGCATGGACATGGTGCCATTGCTTTCGACCACTTCGTGGAGTTCGACCTTGCCTGCGATCTCCGGCGCCTCGACGGCCAGGAGGCGGTCCGCCGCGCCGGTATTGGCGATGGTGAGATAGCCGGCGCCGACTTTCGAGCCGCCGGGCGTGGCCCGCGACCAGGGGTCGGTGATCGTGAGCGGGCCAGCCTTGTATTCTGCGGCAAAAGCGTGGCCCGACATGATGCTGACCAGCAGCATGAGTGCGGTGGCGGTACGAAACATGATGGTCTCCCTTGCGGTTGATGGGCGGCGATCCATGGTCAAAGCCTCACTGTCAGGCCGGCGAACAGGGACCTGCCCTCGCCGGGATAGAATACCGCCTTTGACACGGCCGGGTCGGCGGCGTTGGTGAGCGCGCCGAACTCGCCCACATAGCGCTTGCCGGTGAGGTTGCGGCCATCGAGGTAGAGCGTGACATGCTCGCCGATGTCGATGCCGGCGCCAACCGACAGCAGCGCGTAGCCGGGCACCTTCATGGTGTTGGCATAGTCGGCCCAGACGGATGCGGGACGCCAGTCGATGGCCGGGGCGACGTGCCAGCCCGCCGGATGGCGATAGGTCAACTCGGCCCGGTACTGATGCTTCGGCGCCACGGGCAGGCGGTTGTCGCCATAGACCGAATCGCCGTCGAAGGTGAAGTCGCTGAAGGTATAGCTCTGCTTGAGCGATACGGCGCCGCCGCCGGGCGCATGACGCAGGATGGTCCAATCCAGCGCCGCCTCGACGCCCTGGTGGATGGTCTTGTCGGCGTTGAAGAAGCTGGCGGGAATGCCGGCGGCAAGCTGGAAGCTCAGCAACTCGCCCTTCACCGCGGCGCGGTAGAAGGTGACGTCCCAGGCAAGCTCGCCGGTACGGCCCCGCGCGCCGATCTCGCCGGTCCATGCCCGCTGCGCGTCCACCGGCACGAAGCCGGGATTGGGCGACTGGACCAGGGCACCGTAATGGGGTGGCTCCACCGACCGGGTGATGTTGGCGTAGATCTGGGCGCCGCCGGCGAATTCCCACAGCAGGCCGATGCGGGGCGAGAACCAGTCGAAATTCTTCGACGCGGCGTTGGCCGGGTTGAAGTAGTCGGTATAGTCGCGCGTGGCCCGGCCATAGGAGCCGCCGGCGACGAGAGCCAGTTGCTCGATGACGAACAGGCGTGCTTCGGCGAACACGTCAAGGCCGCTGGCCTTCTGCTGCGAATCGCCGAACTGGAAACCGCTGGCGCCGCCCGTATTGACATAGAGCTGCTGTTTTCTGGTGCCCTGGCGATAGGACAACCCCCAGAACAGATCGGCCCGCAGGCCCGCGAGCTCGCCAGACCAGTCGAAGCGGCCGAACGCACCCTGGGTTTCGATATCCTGGTCGATGATGATCGGGATCGGGTGGTGCAGCCTGGTGGCCGTGGCGTAGACGCCGCCCTCGAAGAGCAACGCGTCATTGAACCGCCAGCGGGTCTGCAACGTGCCGCGCGCGACCGTCTGGTCACGGGCCCAGTCGTTGGCGACAACGCCGGCACCGGCGTTGCGCGGCACGGTCAGCGCGTCGCCCAGCGTGAGAGCGCCCGGCACCTCCTGCTTGATGTCGGCATAATAGCCGATGGCGCGGATTTCCCGATCCTCGCCCAGCGAATAGCCCACGTTCAGCGTGCCGCGGCCCTGGCTCTGCTTGCTGTGATCGCGCCAGCCATCGGCGGTGAGGCCGCTGCCTGCGGCATAGATGTCCCAGTTGCCGAACTGCCGGGCGATCGCGGCGCGGCCCCGGAAACTGCCGAACGATCCGCCCTCGAGGCGCAGCTCGTTTTCCGCCTCGGCGGTCTTGCCATTGGGGGTGAACAGGTTGACCGCGCCGCCCAGCTGCGCGCCGCCGAAGCGCAGCGCATTGCCGCCCTTGTACACTTCCACATAGCGGGCGCCGAGGGCGTCCACCTTCTGGAAATCGGAGAACCCGTCGGCATCGGCGAAGGGGACGCCGTCCTGCGCGATAAGCACGCCGCGCTGGTGATAGGACTGGTCGATCCCCGATCCGCGAATCGACAGGCGGGATTCCTCGCCATAGCGTTTCTGGGCGAGCACACCGGGCACGTCGCGAAGGATGTCGGCAAAGCCGGTGGCGAGGCGATTCTCGTAGCTTTCGGCGGACACGGCGGCCACGGCGCCGGGCGTGCGGGACAGACGCTTGCGCGCCTCGGCGACGACGGGCGGCTCGCCCGGAATGACGTTGGCGCTGACGATGATGCTGTCGGGCTTGGCGGCATCGGGTGCCGGCCGAAGATCTTCGGCAAAGGCGGTCGAGGAAAGCGGCAGCAGGCAGGCCAGCGCGCGCACGGAGACGGTGATACGGAACGGATTCAAGAAGGGAGCTCCCAGCAGTCGGACGAAACAGAGCCGGCGCGCGATGAAACGGCCGGCGGCAGGCGTCAGACGAGGGAGGGCGGTCCGGTCGCGGGTGGGGGCGGTGCGGCGAGGCCTTCGCCGGGGCGTTGCTGGACGGCGGCCCAGGACGGTGCGGGCGCGGCGACCGGCGCGGCGAGTTCGAGGAGAGCCGGCGCGGGCGGCGCGACATTGGCGGCAACAGCGGCGAACACGCAGGGCTCGCCGGACTTGCCGGACTCACCGTTGTCCTGGTGGCCGCCGGACGCCGGTTTGGCGGGTATGCCGTAGCTTTCGGCCTTGATGGTGATCAGGCCGGCCGAGCTGCAGATCACCAGCGCCGGCAGGTCACCGTCTTCCGCCGGTTGCTGCAGCATGATGCCGCCGGGCAGGGCGAATCGCACCGCGAGCGCGAGCACGGTCAGCGTCACGAAGACGCGCGACATCCAGCCGGTGATCGGAGATGCGAAAGCCATGGCGGGTTCTGTAGCGCCGAAACGGCCTGTCGTCCAGCGCGGCTGTGACCGAATTTGTGCAGGTCTATGGCGCTAAAAGTGGAGTTCGGCGTCCATCACGCGCACCTCGACCATGCCCCAGACCGCATTGGCGAGGCAGATTCTGTCGGCCGAGCGGACGTCGTCCGGAGACAGTGGCCGCACCTCGACCGGCGTGCCGGTCATGAAGTGCCGCCGAAACACGCCCGGCAACAGTCCGGACGATACTGGCGGCGTCAGCCAATGTCCGTCCTTCTGGAGGAACAGGGTGCTGCGTGCGCCCTCGGTGACCTCGCCGCGCTCGTTGACGAACAGCAGATCCCAGTGACCTGCGGCGGCAGCGGCCTTGAGCGCCGGGTCGTAGACATCGCGCCGGGTGGTCTTGTGGGCAAGGTACGGATCGGCCGCGTTCACCGGCTTGGCCGCCCACGCAACGCTCGGCACCTGTGCACGCAACGCCGCGCGCTGCGCCTCCACGTCCAGCGCAACGGCGGTGACCGAGACCTCGCCCGACGGCCCGAGCAGCAGCCGCACCCGCTGATCGGCTTGTGAGGAATAGCCTTCGGCGGCAAGGGCGAGCATGTCGCGGATGGCGGTCTCGTCGAACGGATAGACGAAATAGGCCGCTGAATCCCGCAGCCTTTCGAGATGCGGCTCCAGCAGCCAGTAGCCGCCGGCACGCTCCCACAGCAGCGTTTCGATCAACGCCGGGCGATCCCGGGGATCCCGGAGGAACGCGGCCTTCAGCAGGCATTCGTCCCATTCGGCGGCGCCTTGCGAATCAGCCACCACGCCGCTGCCGATGCCCATGCGCGCGACGCCGCTTTTTTCGACGACAAGGGTACGGATCGGCACGCTGAACGCGGCGTCGCCATCCGGGGCGATGTGGCCGATGGCGCCGGTATAGACGCCCCGCGCCCGCTGCTCCAGCGCGGCAATGATCTCCATGGCACGTATCTTGGGCGCGCCGGTCACCGAGCCGCACGGGAAAATGGACGTGAGCACGTCAAGGGTCCGCGGCCCGTCGGTCACCTCGGCGCGAACGGTCGAGACCATCTGCAGCACGGTCGGAAAGGCTTCCACCTCGAACAGGCTGTCGACGACGACCGTTCCGGGAAGGGCGAGGCGCGACAGGTCGTTGCGCTCCAGATCGACGATCATCAGGTTCTCGGCGCGAGATTTGGGATCGTTCCTGAGGACGCTCGCCGCTGCCTCGTCCTCGGCAAAGGACCGGCCGCGCGGCGCGGTGCCCTTCATCGGCTTTACCGTCAGCCGGTTACCCCGGCGCTCGAGAAACAATTCGGGAGAATGGGACGACACGCACCAGTCGCCTGCCGCAATGAAGCCGCCATGAGCGACGGGCTGGGCCTGGCGGAGGGCAGCATGCAGCCCGAGCGGGTCACCGGAGAAATCCGCGGCCGCGTCCATAGTCAGGTTGATCTGGTACACATCGCCCGCCGCCAGGTACTCCTGCACCCGCTCAAAGGCCGCCAGATAATCCGCGCGGGCCAGCATGGGGCGCAGTGGCGACAGCCTGAAGGACGAGCCCTGCGTCCGCTCGCGCCAGAACAAGTCGACATCGGACCGGTCGAGCCGCCGGAGGCGGCTGAACAGGCCGAACCAGACCAGTGGCTCGCGGCGCGCGTCCGGCATCCGTGCTGCGAGCCTCGGCTCCAGCGCATAGCCGACCTCGTAGGATAGCCAGCCTGCCGCGTGCAATCCCTCGTTGAGGCCTTGCTGTATCTCGCCCAACGCCGCGGCGATCCCGGCCGGATCGTCGCAGCGGACGATTCGTTGCGGCCGCTCGAACAGCAGCGATTTCGCGCGCGGATCGCGGCTATTCTCCAGCAACACAAACGGATCGTTGGGCATCAGCGCTGTCATGAAGTCGGTCTAGCCGATCCGGCGTGCACCGGAAAGAGCCATCGTTGCTCGACACCCGCCCACGCCATTCCCTATGCTGCGGGGACTCCGGACAAGGGAATGCGCATGAATTTCCGGATTTTAACCGTGCTTGCACCGCTGGCCGTGGCCGCTTGCGGCCCGTCGCCGACCATCGGTCTGCTCGAGGACCATGTGGAGCACGACATCCGCAGCAACTTCGTGGTCTGCTCCAACTATCAGTGCACGGCGCGCTACAACGTGGCCCTGACCGACGCCGAATGGAGACAGGTGCGGGCGTTCTTCGATCCGCCCGCCACCGATGCCGCCGCCGAGCGCCGGCAGATCGCGCTCGCCATCGGCCAGATCGAACGCATCGTCGGCCCCAAGACGGGCACCACCGGCGACAGGCCCGGCGCCGCCATCCTGACCACCCGCACACGCGGCCAGATGGACTGCCTCGACGAATCCCACAACACCACGGTCTATCTGCACCTGCTCGAGCGAAACCGGCTGCTGACATGGCACAAGGTGGGTCAGCCGATCATTCGCGGCCATGTCATCGACCGCTGGTTCCACAACACGGCGACGGTGACCGACACCGCCACGGGCATCCAATGGGTGATCGATTCCTGGTTCGGCGCCAACGGCGAACCAGCCGACGTGGTCACCGCCGACGTCTGGCTCGATGGCTGGGAACCGGAGAAGTACAAATCCCGGACGGATCGCTAGAACGCCCGCCCCAGCATCACGAACAGCCACCGGACGCCATAGGCCAGCGCGGCGAATGCCAGCAACGAGGCCAGCCACAGGCCAGCAAACCACAGCAGGCGGCGGGGCACTTCGCGCATCAGTGGTGGTATCCCTCGCCGTGGCGGACCTTGCCGCGGAATACCCGGTAGACGATGATCGTGTAGGTCAGCACCAGCGGCACGAACAGCAGCGCCCCCACCAGCAGGAATATCTGCGTCTCGGGCGGCGCGGCGGCCTCCCAGATAGTGAAGGCGCGCGGCACGATATAGGGCCACAGACTGACCGCCAGCCCCAGATAGGACAACAGGAACAGGCTGATCGACAGGAAGAAGGGAGCGCCTTCGCGCCGGTTCTTCAGGGCCAGCAGGAGCAGCAGGGCAACGGCGGCCGTCAGGATGGGTATGGGCGCCAGCAACAGCAGGTTGGGCATGGAGAACCAGCGGGCAGCGATCTCGGGCTGCAGCAGCGGTGTCCAGAGGCTTACCACGATGATCGCGGCCAGCAGGCCGATCGTCAGGCCCTTGGCGGCCTTGAACATCCAGTCCTGCAGGTCGCCCTCGGTCTTGCCGATCAGCCAGGTGGACCCGAGCAGGCCATAGCCGATCACCAGCGCCACGCCGGTGAAGATGCTGAAGGGCGTCAGCCAGGAGAGCGCATTGCCGACGAACACGCCGTTCTCGATCGGCAGCCCCTGGACGAAGCTGCCCAGCACCAGGCCCTGGGCGAAGGCCGCAATGGTGGAGCCGGCGGCAAACGACAGGTTCCACGCCCATTTACTGGTGTTGGATCCGTGCCGGAACTCGAAGGCGATGCCCCGGAAAACCAGCGCCACCAGAAACAGGATCAGCGGCACGTAGAGCGCTGGCAGCACCGTGGCATAGGCCAGCGGAAACGCGCCGAACAGGCCGGCGCCGCCCAGCACCAGCCAGGTTTCATTGCCGTCCCAAACGGGCGCGATGCTGTCCATCATCACATCGCGCCATTCCTCGCGCCTGGTGAAGGGAAACAGGATGCCGACACCCAGGTCGAAGCCGTCCATGATGATGTACATGGCGACGCCGAAGGCGATGACGGCGGTCCAGATGAGAGTGACGTCCATATGCGTTCTCCCTATGCCGCCTGGGACGGCGCGAGCGCGGGCTGGCGCGTGCTGTCGTCAGGCGCCGGACCCTGCCGCGCGATCCGGGCCGCGAAGTACAGGAACGCCGCCAGCACCATGTGATAGACGATGGCGAACAGCATCAGCGAGGTCAGCACCTCGGGCGCCTGAAGCTGCGGCGATACGCTGTCGGCGGTGCGCACCAGCCCATAGACCGTCCAGGGCTGCCGTCCCACCTCGGTGACGGTCCAGCCGGCCAGGGTGGCGACGAACCCGACCGGTCCCATGGCGACCATCCCCCACAGATAGGGCCGGACCGCGGGCAAGCGTTTGCGCAGCAGCACGCCGAGCCAGGCCATGCCGATCATCAGCAGTCCGATACCGACCATGATCCGGAATGCGAAGAACACGATGGCGACAGGCGGCCGGTCCGCCGCAGACACATCCTTCAGCCCGGGGACGACACCGTCCGCATCGTGACGCAGGATCAGACTGGCGCCGTCGGGTATGCCGATCTCCAGATGGTTGGTCTCGGCAACCTCGTCGGGCAGGGCGAACAGCAAGAGCGGCGTGCGCGGGCCGGTGTCCCAGTTACCTTCCATGGCCGCGACCTTGACCGGCTGATGCTCCAGGGTGTTGAGGCCGTGCTGGTCGCCGACGAACAACTGCAACGGCGCCAGGATGGCGGCGGCCGTGATGGCGAGCTTGAGCGCCTTGCGTGCCGTGTCAGCGTGTCTGTCATGCAGCATCTGCCAGGCCGACACCGCCGCGACCACGAACGACATGGTGAGCAGCGTGGCCAGCACCATGTGGGCCAGACGGTAGGGAAACGACGGGTTGAAGATCACATCCCACCAGCTTGCGACGTAGAAGATACCGTCGGCGCCCAGAATGTGGCCCTGCGGCGTCTGCATCCAGGAATTGGCGGACAGGATCCAGAATGCCGACAAGGTCGTGCCAAACGCCACCATCAGGGTCGCGGTATAGTGCAGGATGGGACCGACCCGCTTCCAGCCGAACAGCATGATGCCGAGGAAACTGGCCTCCAGAAAAAATGCCGTGAGCACTTCATAGCCCAGCAGCGGGCCCAGCACATTGCCGGTTGCGAGGGAAAATGCGCTGAAATTGGTGCCGAACTGGAACGACATGGGGATGCCGGTAACCACGCCCATGCCGAACGACAGGGCAAAGATCCGCACCCAGAAACGATAGAGGTCGCGCCAGCGCGGGTCCCGCGTCTTCAGCCAGAGCCCCTCGACCAGCGCCAGGAAGCAGGCAAGTCCGATGGTGAGGGTGGGAAAGAGGATATGGAAGGCGATCGTAAACGCGAACTGCAATCGGCTTAACAGGACAGTATCGATTTCCATTCAATTTCCCCGGTGAAGGCGTGGCCGCGCCCCTTAGATGGCAGCGGCCGGCAGGAATGGCATACGCGAATTCACTATAGCACCCATGCCCGCGGGAAGTCCCTGAAACGGCAAAAAGCCGGTCAACAGACCGGCTTTTTTGATCGAAATCAATGATATGGCAAGATCAGGCCGGCTCGGCCGAGAAGTCCTCGAACGCCCATTCCTCGCCTGAATCCATCTGTTCCTCGAACAGCTCTTCGGCGGCCATCGCCGCTTCATCCTCGCTGTCCGCTTCAACGGTGGCGATCCAGTAAAAGGTGCCGCGCTTCAGGTTGGCGCGCAAGGTGACTTCGTATTTCACGGTCGGCCTCAGCGGTTGGAGTAAGGGCGAAGCTCAAGCTTGGCCACGGTTTCGGTGTGCACCTCGTCGGGGCCGTCGGCCATCTGGGTCGTGCGGGCATAGGCCCAGGCCTTGGCGAGGAAGAAATCGTTGGTGAAGCCGCCGGCGCCGTGGGTCTGGATGGCGCGGTCGATGATCTTGGCGACGGTCTGCGGCACCACGACCTTGATCATGGCGATTTCCTTGCGCGCGCCCTTGGCGCCGACCTGGTCCATCATGTAGGCGGCCTTGAGCACCAGCAGGCGGAGCTGCTCGAGCTCGATTCGCGACCAGGCGATGTTCGAGCGGATGGTGTCGAAATCGGCCAGTTTCTTGCCGAAAGCCTCGCGCGAGGTGGTGCGGCGGCACATCTGGTCGATGGCGCGGTCGGCGGCGCCGATCAGGCGCATGCAGTGATGGATGCGGCCCGGACCGAGACGGCCCTGGGCGATCTCGAAGCCGCGGCCCTCGCCAAGCAGCACGTTCGATACCGGCACGCGGACATTGTCGAACAGCACCTCGGCCTCGCCGAACGGCGCGTGGTCATCGTTGTAGACCTTCACCGCGCGGACGATCTTCACGCCGGGCGTGTCCTTGGGAACCAGGATCTGCGACTGCTGCTGGTGCTTGGGCGCGCTGGTGTCGGTCTTGCCCATGACGATGAATATCTTGCTCGTCTCGCGCATGCCGCCGGTGGTGTACCACTTGCGGCCGTTGATGACGTATTCATCGCCTTCGCGCTTCATGCTCGTCGCCACGTTGGTGGCGTCGGACGAGGCGACCTGCGGCTCGGTCATGCAAAAACACGAGCGGATATCGCCCTCGAGCAGCGGGATCAGCCATTTGTCCTGCTGTTCCTCGGTGGCGTATTTGACGAACACTTCCATGTTGCCGGTGTCGGGCGCGTTGCAATTGAACGCTTCCGAAGCCCAGTCGACACGGCCCATGATTTCGGCCAGCGGCGCATATTCCAGATTGGTCAGGCCAACGCCGTACTTGTCACGGAAAGCGTGGGGCAGGAACAGGTTCCACAGGCCTTCGGACTTGGCCTTGGCCTTGATGTCCTGGAGGATTTGCGGGGTGCGGAAGCGATTGCCCTGGCTGTCGAGCTGTTCGTAGAATAGGTCCTCGTTCGGATAGATGTGGGCATCCATGAAATCCGTCAGGCGCTTCTGCAGATCCTTGACGCGGTCGCTGTAATCGAAATCCATGGAGATCCTCCCGAGTATGGCCGTGGCCGGCGCCTGGCGCGGTCGCGCCCTTTTATACCGGGGAATCCGCCGTTGCCAAGGGGAGGTTTGGCCGGACCGCCACGTCAGTCGGCGTCAGCGAGGGCGCTCTGCAGAGGTCTTCTGTCCAGGTCGGGCATGTGAATCGCCGCCAGATCCGGGATTCGGCCGTTGAGCGTGGGGACATCCTTGCTGGCCATGGTGCGCTGGGCCGGATCGTTGCAAAGCGGGGCGGACGTCGCCGGCAGCATGTCGGTGTCGAATTCGCCGCGAAGCACGGCGCCATCGGACTTGGCGACGATCGCCGTCGCCGCAGCGGCCATATCCTCGCAGAACAGCTTGTTGCCGAACGTGTTGAGCGAGAAATAGTTGGCCAGGCTGGTCATGTACTTGTTCAGCGCATCCTTGTGGCCCTGGCCGTAGCTGCGCTTGAAATAGGCCTGCATCACCGTCGAATGGGCGCTCAACTCGTTATTGTAGCGCAGGATGAACTCGTTATAGGTCTCGTGCAGTTTCAGGCCGGGCTTGTGGACGCATTTCAGCGCCGCCACCATCAGCGCGGCCTGCAGGCCGCGGGCCTGCTCGGCGGTGGTTTCCGCCTTGGTCATGCACGGGAGCGCCAGGGCTGTGCCGGTCATTCCGGAAATGGCTACCAATGCTACCACCGCATGCAAGGTACGGCGCAAAACGGCACGGAATCCGATGTGGCCTCGACGCGTGATAATGTGACCTCTCCTTGATCCGTGACATGGCCGCGCGGCGCGGTCCATGTGTAGCCCCCAGGGGCGCTACTATAGCCGTGCGGGCCTCAAATCTCAAAATCCGAATTGTTGGCGGGCAGCGCGTCATCGCCGAACCGGATCGACGGGCCGGCGGCGCGAATGCGCTCGCGGGCCGTCAGCGGCTGGTGGTCGCCGGTGATCTCGATGGCATAGACGCCGACCACGAGGTTGGCCGCCGCGTCCTTCTCGGCAGCCGCGACCAGCGCCTCCGATTCCTCGCCCGCGGCGACGGTCGCCTCGTGAATCTGGGCGGTCCAGCCGCTGTCGCTGTTGAAATACACGATGACTCCATCGCGCAGGCGGTTCGCCGTCACCACCCGATACACTTCCACGTCGCCGTCAGCCATGGTGGTTCCTTTCGTCTGCGCCCTGTCGGCGCGAACTCACTGTCGCGCCTTTTTGACAACACCGGCCTGCCCGGCGGCAAGTACTTTTTGCCGCGCCAGGCGACCAAGGCCGCTTCTTGCCGCGCCCGCGGGCCGCGACTATACAGGTTGGCAACGACAACGCGTCACGTGCAAACTGCCCGACGCGATCCGAAGGAAACGCCCTTGCCCGAACAGACCGGCTACTATTTCGAAGACCTTGCCGAAGGCATGACCGCCTCATTCGCCAAAACGGTGACAGATGCCGACATCGTGCTGTTCGCGGGCGTCAGCGGCGACACCAACCCGGTCCACATCAACGAGGAATTCGCGCGGGAGACCATGTTCAAGGGCCGCATCGCCCACGGCATGCTGTCGGCCAGCCTTATCTCCACCGTGTTCGGCACCAAGATGCCGGGACCGGGCTGCATCTATATGAGCCAGAGCCTGCGCTTCAAGGCGCCCGTGCGTCCCGGCGACACGGTGACCGCCAAGGTCACCGTGGTCGAACTCCGGCCCGAGAAGAAGCAGGCGCGCTTCGAGTGCGTCTGCCTGGTGGGCGGCAAGCCGGTACTCGATGGCGAGGCGCTGATCCTGGTTCCATCGCGTCCGGCATAGACCCAACACCCATGAAGCTCTACAGGCACCTGAAGAACCTGCCGCGCAGCGTGACGGGCTCCGTCGTCGCCTGGGGCAATTTCGATGGATTCCACAAGGGCCATCAGGCGGTGGTTCGCCGCGCGGCCGAAATCGCCGACGAAACGGGCGCGCCGCTGGCGGTGATGACCACCGAGCCGCATCCCTCGCAATTCTTCCGGCCCGAGACGCCGTCATTCCGGCTGATGAGCCTGCGCTCGAAGGCCCAGGCACTGGAGGCGTTCGGCGCCGACGTCCTGTTCGTGCTCGCCTTCGACGCCGCCCTTGCCGGCACGCCGGCCGAGGATTTCGTACGCGAGGTGCTGGTGAAGCAACTCAGGATCAGGCACGTGGTCACCGGCTACGACCAGCGATTCGGCAAGGGCCGCGGCGGCGATGCGGACCTGTTGCGCCGCATGGGCAGCGAGGCCGGGTTCGGCGTCACCATGGTGGAGCCGCTGCAGGCGGGCGGCTCGGTCTATTCCTCGTCCCGGGTGCGCGAGCACCTGCGCGCCGGCGAACCCGACCAGGCGGCGACGTTGATGGGCCATTGGTGGCGCATCGAGGGCCGGATCGAGCTGGGCGACCAGCGCGGCCGGACCATCGGCTTTCCCACCGCCAATGTCAGCTGGGGTGATTATCTGGAACCCCGGCTGGGCGTCTATGCGGTGCGCATGCATGTCGAGGACGGCGCGCACCGGGGCGTTTATGACGGCGTGGCCAATCTGGGGCGGCGGCCTACTTTCGGCAAGACCGACATCAGCTTCGAGGTGCATCTGTTCGACTTCGACGGTGACCTTTACGGCGCCCATGCCGGCGTCGACATGATCGCCTTCATCCGGCCCGAGCAGAAATTCGACGGGCTGGACGCGCTGAAGGCGCAAATCGCCGCCGATGCCACGGCAGCCCGCGCCATGCTGGCCAGCCCGGCAGCGGCGACAGGCCGTTTCCCGCCGGCAACGCGGCGGACCTCGACAGGCACCGGCCCGGCCTGATACACACTGCCACCGGATTCGGACGACGCGGGCCATGCGCCGCAGACAATTGGTACGGATGACGCCAGAGCCTTCACGACAGATGACGACCATCGAGGGGCGGATCGCCCCATGAGCCGTCGCTCGAACATCGGCTGGGCTACCGCCGCGGGCACCATTGCGCTCGACCAGGGCGTCAAGTGGTGGCTGCTGACCTCCTACGACATCGCGTCGCGCCATCCGGTCGAAGTGACCCCGTTCTTCAACCTGGTGATGACCTGGAACCGGGGAGTCAGCTTCGGCCTGTTCGGCGACTATGGCGACCTGATGCGTTGGCTGCTGTTCGGATTCGCGGTCGCCGTCTCGATTGCTCTCGCGGTCTGGATGATTCGGGCCACGAACCTATTTCTTACGGTGGCGCTCGGGCTGATCATGGGCGGCGCGCTGGGAAATGCGGTCGACCGGATCGCGCACGGAGCAGTGGCGGATTTCTTTGATTTTCATGTGGCGGGATGGCACTTTTGGGCCTTCAACGTCGCCGATAGCGCGATTTCGGTCGGAGTGGTCCTGCTGCTGTGGGACGCGTTCTTCGGTTCCGGCCGACGGCAGGGCGAGTAAGGAAACAGGACAGGATCATGGTGGCACGAAACTCGATCGGCCTCTCCTTGGCGTTGGCGTTGCTGGCCACCGGCTCGCTCAGCGGCTGTGGCGGCCTGAAGGATGCGCTGGGCGCCAACAAATACCCGCCCGACGAGTTCGCGGTCGTCTCCAAGCGCGCGCTGGTGATTCCGCCGGATTACAATCTGCGCCCGCCGGGGCCGAACCAGCCCAAGCCCAGGGACGCCGATCCGTCGGAGATGGCGCTGCTGGCCCTGTTCCCCGAATCCAAGCAGCAGGTGGCGATCACCTCGCCCGCCGAACAACAGCTGATGAAGGCGACCGGCGGCGCGTCGGCCGATGCCAATGTGCGCTCGGACCTGTCGCCGGAAGGCACCGTGGTCAACAAGGGCAACATGACCGAGCAACTGCTGTACGACAACAAGGTGGAGGGCGCGCCCCAGACCACCATCCAGCGCGAAGCCCCGACCCAGTCGTCGCCGGACTATATCGGCCCGCTCCAGTAAAGAGGTGCCACCTGAGACAGGACGCACGGTCAGCCCGTCACCTTCTCGGATTGCTCGTCGCCATGCTGATCGCCCTTTCCGGGGCCTCGCAGGCGCGTGCCGCCGAGGCGCTCGACAGTCATGAATACACCCTGGGCAACGGCCTGAAGCTCCTCGTCATCGAGGATCACCGGGCGCCCATCGTCACCCATATGGCCTGGTACCGGGTCGGCGCCACCGAGGAATTCGGCGGCAAGACTGGCCTGGCGCATTTCCTCGAGCACCTGATGTTCAAGGGTACCGAAAAGGTGCCCGCCGGCGAGTTCTCGAAGACCGTCAGCCGAAACGGCGGCCAGGACAACGCCTTCACCTCGTCCGACTACACCGCCTATTTCCAGCAGGTCGCCACCGACAAGCTGCCGCTGGTCATGGAGATGGAGGCGGACCGCATGGTGAACCTGAAGATCGCCGAGGACGAGGTGAACCAGGAGCGCGACGTGGTCATCGAGGAGCGCCGCACCCGTACCGAGAATTCGCCGCCCGCCCTGTTTCGCGAGCAGATGGACGCAGCCCAGTTCCTTTCCCACCCCTACCGGGTGCCGGTGATCGGCTGGATGAACGATATCAAACGGCTGACGCGCGCCGACGCGCTGGGCTTCTACAAGCTGCACTATGCGCCCAATAACGCGGTCGTGGTCGTCGTCGGCGATGTGGATGCCGACGCGGTCAAGGCCCTCGCCGACCGGACCTACGGCGTCATACCCGCCAAGCCGGTGCCGCCCCGCACCGCCAGCGTCGAGGCGCCGCAGCTCGCCGCCCGCGAGCTGGTGATGACGGATGCCCGGGTCAGCCAGGTATCGTGGGTGCGCACCTACTCGGCGCCCAGCTACCAATACGGCGACAGCCAGCTGGCCGTGCCGCTCGAAGTGCTGAACGAGATTCTCGGCGGCGGCACCACCAGCCGGCTCTACCAGACCCTGGTTGTCCAGAAGCAACTGGCGATCGAGGCCGGCTCCAGCTATGGCGGCTATGGGCTGGGCCCGTCCACCTTCGGCATCTCGGTCAGGCCGCAAAACGACGATCCCGCGCCGATACCTGCCGCGGTCGACGCGGTCATCGCCGATCTGGCGGCGTCCGGCGTCACCGACGAGGAACTGAAACGCGCCAAGAAGTCGCTGAAGGCCGCCGCGGTCTATGCCCGCGACAGCGGTCAGGGACTGGCCAACATCTTCGGCGCATCGCTGGTCACCGGCCGCAGCGTCGAGGATGTGATGAGCTGGCCCGACAAGATCGAGGCCGTGACCAATGCCGAGATCATCGCCGCCGCCCGCACCATCTTCGTGCCCCAGCGGTCGGTCACGGGTCTGCTGCTGCCGGATCGGGCCGGTGCGCCCGCCGCCGCGCCGTCTGCGCCGCCGCCCGGACCGGAGCACCCATGATGACCCGCTTGCTCGCAGCCCTGGTGCTGGTCTTCACCTTCGCGGCCCGCGCCGACGCCGTGGAAATCAGGGAAGTGGTCAGCCCGGGCGGCATCAAGGCCTGGCTGGTGGAACAGCATTCGATTCCGCTGGTGGCGATGAGCTATGAGTTCGAGGGCGGCGTCTCGGCCGATCCCGACGGCAAGAGCGGGCTCGCCTATCTCGTATCGGGCCTGCTGAACGAGGGCGCCGGCGATCTCGACTCGCTGGCCTTTCAGAAGGCGCTCGACGAACGGGCGATCCGCATGAGCTTCGACGCCGACCGCGACCAGTTCAGCGGCAGCATGGTGACGCTGACCGAGGAACGGTCCGAAGCGTTCCGCCTGCTGGGCCTGGCGCTCAGCCAGCCGCGCTTCGACGCCGACGCCGTGGAGCGGGTGCGCGACCAGGTCCGCTCGATCCAGCGCTCGGAAGACGACCAGCCTCGTTCCATCGCCGCCAAGGCATGGATGCGGGCCGCTTTCCCCGGGCATCCCTATGCCAACAATACGACGGGCACGCCCGAAAGCCTCGCCAGCCTGACAGCCGCCGACCTGCGCGCCTATGTGACGGACAACTTCACCCGCGACCGGCTGATCGTAGGCGTGGTCGGCGACATCACGCCGGCCGAGCTGGGTCCGCTGCTCGACAGCACCTTCGGTGCGTTGCCGGCGACGGGCGCCGAACTGACGGTGCCGGACACCGCGCTGGCAGAGGCGAAAACCCAGGTCATCGAGCGCCAGGTGCCGCAGAGCGTCGCCGTGTTCGGCATGCCGGGCATCAAGCGCGACGACCCTGACTGGTATGCCGCCATGGTGATGAACCAGATTTTCGGCAGCGGCGGGTTCTCGTCGCGGCTGATGGAGGAAGTGCGGCGCAAGCGCGGCCTGACCTATGGCGTCTACACCTATCTGCAGCCCTACAGCCATGCCGGGCTGGTGCTCGGCACCGTCGCCACCGTCAACGCGCGCATGGGCGAATCCAAGCAGGTGATCGAGGACGAGATCACCCGCATGGCGCAGAGCGGCGCCACCGAAGCCGAGGTCGCCGATGCCAAGACCTACCTGACCGGCTCCTACGCGCTCAATTTCGACACCAGCGGCGCCATCGCCGGTCAGCTGGTCGGTATCCAGCGCTACGGCTTCGACCGGGACTACATCAACAAGCGAAACTCGTATGTCGAGTCGGTGACTCGCGAGGACGTGAACCGGGTCGCCAAACGGCTGCTGGATTCGAGCCGGCTGTTCTGGGTCATCGTGGGCAAGCCGGAAGGACTCGAGTCGACGCCGGAGCCCGCAACGCCATGATGCCCTTCACCCAGAACCTTGATGCCTGCTTCGAGACCGCCGTCAGGAGCGGAATCAGCCGGTCGGCATTCGACAGGGTCATGGGCAAGGCACTGGACGGCGTGGCGCGCCTTCGCACCGCCTACGACGCGCGCACCCTGCCGCTGCTGCACCTGCCCGAAGACACCGCCGACCTGCTGAGCCTGACCGACATTGCCGGGCTATTGTCGCGCCAGAGCAATCACGTGGTCGTGCTGGGCATCGGCGGATCGAGCCTGGGCGGCCAGACTCTGACGACCCTGGCCAAACGCGGCCGCAAACCGTCGATCGAGTTCGCCGACAACCTGGACCCGGTCGCGCTGGGCGAACTGCTGACCGGTATCGACCTGCTCGACACCAGCTTTATCGTCGTCTCCAAGTCGGGCGGCACGCCCGAGACCCTGGCCCAGTTCCTGATCCTGCTCGATGCCTACCGCTCGCGCGGCCTGGACGAGGAAGTGCGCGCACGGGTGATCGCCATCGTCCAGCCGGGCGCCAGTCCGCTGCGCGACATCGCCGCCGGGTGGTCGATCCCCATGCTCGATCACGATCCCGACCTGGGCGGCCGGTACTCGGTGCTGTCCTGCGTCGGGCTGCTGCCTGCGACGATCGCGGGTCTCGATCCCTGGGCGATCCGTTCCGGCGCGGCCGCCGTGCTGGGTGACCTCCTGCATTCTGACACCTCCACGCCGGCGCTCGGCGCCGCCGTCATCGGCGCCCTCGCCGAGGAAAGAGCCGTCACCACGCTGGTCATGATGCCCTATGTGGGCCGGCTCGAACGGGTCGGCCACTGGTACCGCCAATTGCTGTCGGAAAGCGTCGGCAAGGATGGCAAGGGGCTGACACCGCTGGCCGCGCTGGGTCCGGTGGACCAGCATTCCATGCAGCAATTGCTGGTCGATGGTCCCGACGACAAGCTGGTGACCGTGATTACCGCCGACATTGCCGGCACAGGCCCCACCGTGCCGGCCGACCTGGCCCAGGACAAAGCCCTGTCCTTCATGGCCGGGCGCACCATCGGCGACATCGTCGCGGCGCAGGCCAGGGCCAGCATGGACGTGCTGATCCGCAAGGGGCATCCGGTCCGCCACATCCATGTGGCGCGCGCCGACGAGAAGGCGGTCGGCGGCCTGCTGATGCACTTCATGCTGGAAACCATTCTCATCGGCGATATTCTGGGCGTCGATCCGTTCGACCAGCCCGCTGTCGAGCTGGGCAAGATCCTCACACGGGAATACCTCCAGGCAACATGAGTATCCGCCTCCTGCCCGAAACCACCGTCAACCGCATCGCCGCGGGTGAAGTGGTGGAGCGGCCGGCGAGCGCCATCAAGGAACTGGTCGAGAACGCCATCGACGCGGGCGCCCGGCATGTCGACGTGGTGCTTGAGGGCGGCGGCATCCAGTATATCGGCGTGACCGACGACGGCATGGGCATGGCCCGGCCCGACCTCGAATTGTGCATCGAGCGCCACGCGACATCCAAGCTGCCCGATGACGACCTGCTGCATGTGGCCTTTCTCGGCTTCCGCGGCGAGGCGCTGCCGTCGATCGGCGCGGTCAGCCGCCTGACCATCGCCAGCCGGACACAGGGCGCCGCCGAGGCCTGGCAGATCGGCGTCGATGCGGGCAAGCGCCTGCCGGCCAGGCCCGCGGCGCTCAACAAGGGCACCAAGGTCGAGATCCGCGACCTGTTCTACGCCACCCCGGCGCGGCTCAAGTTCCTCAAGGGCGAGCGCACCGAACTCAACCACGCGCTGGAGATGATGCGCCGCCTGGCAATGGCCAATCCGGACGTCGGCTTCACCCTGACCCACGACAACCGGGTGATGCTGCGGGTGCCGCCGGCGCCGGGCGACCTGTTCGACCAGCGTCTGCTCGCCCGGCTTTCGGCGCTGCTGGGCGCCGACTTCGCCGACAACACCATTCCCATCGACGCCGAGCGCCGCAACTTCCGGCTGACCGGTTATGCCGGCGTGCCCACCTACAACCGGGGCAATGCCCAGCAGCAATATCTGTTCGTCAACGGCCGGGCCGTGCGCGACAAGTTGTTCGTGGGCGCGGTGCGCGGCGCCTACATGGACTACCTCGCCCGCGACCGGCATCCGGTGCTGGCCCTGTTCCTCGAAGCCGACCCCGAGGATGTGGACGTCAACGTGCACCCGGCCAAGGCCGAGGTCCGCTTCAAGGACGCGGGCGTGGTGCGCGGCCTGATCGTCGGCGCCCTGCGTAACGCGCTGGCCGCCGCCGGCCACCAGGCCTCGACCACCGTCGGCGCGGCAGCGCTTGGCGCGATTCGCCGCGAGGCCCAGCCGTTCCGGCCGAGCGAAGCGTTCGCCGCGTTCCACCAGCCATTGCCGGCGCACGGTTTCGGCGAGATGCCGCAGGCCGGTTTCGCCTATGCGGACACGCCGTCGGCGCGGGTTGAGTCAGCGCCCGCCGCACAGGCCGCCGAAAGCCAGCCCGAGGCGCGCTATCCGCTGGGTGCCGCGCGCGGGCAGCTTCACGAGACCTACATCATTTCGCAGACCGAGGACGGCATCGTCATCGTCGACCAGCACGCGGCGCACGAGCGGCTGGTGTATGAACGGATGAAGAAGGCGCTGACCGACAGCGGCGTGGCGCGGCAGATGCTGCTGCTGCCCGAGGTCATCGAACTCGATCCGGTCGCCGCTTCGAACCTGGCCGACCGGGCCCACGAACTGGCCGAGCTGGGACTGGCGCTGGAGCCGTTCGGCGCTGGCGCCGTCGTCGTCCGCGAGGTGCCGGCGCTGCTGGGCGACTGCGATATCAGGGGGCTGGTACGCGACCTGGCCGACGATCTGGCCGAGTTGGACGAGGCGCTGAGTCTGAAGGAGCGGCTGGAGGATGTCTGTTCCACCATGGCCTGCCATGGCAGCGTGCGCGCCGGCCGCCGCCTGACCGTGACCGAGATGAATGCCCTGATGCGCGAAATGGAGGCCACGCCCCATTCCGGCCAGTGCAATCATGGCCGCCCCACCTATGTGGAACTCAAGCTCAAGGATATCGAGCGGCTATTTGGGCGGCGGTGACTTTCGCCGTCGCGTCGCCTTGGTCTTCACGTCGTCTATTTCCAGGATCAGATTGTCCGCCTCGATTGCCGCGAGACGCAGATAGGTGGCGACGCTATCGGCGCCCGCCAGTTCGGCGTCCTTCTCGAGGTAACGGATCGTCTCATAGATTGCCCGGAGCGATTCACGCCCTGTCATGGCCCAGCCTTGCACGTTCAAAATGGTTGCCCAATCAATAAGGATCAACGTACTGCAACTTCCGGCCTGCAACAACGCTATGGCACCTCCCGGGTTTCGTAACAGGTGCAAATAATTCTGGTTGCGCCGTAGCGCCGGTCGTCAACCGGGCTGAAGGCCGGCGGCAGCGCCGGCTCTTCGGCGGCCGGCAACTCGATGACCACGAACGCGCCCTCGGCCAGCCAGCCGCCATCCGCCGCGGCCGCGAGCGACGGCGCGATCAGCGACTGGCCATAGGGCGGATCAAGAAAGGCGAGGGTCGCGGCAAGCGGCCGGGGCGCAAGCCGCGCCGCGTCGGCCCGGACGATCTCGCACAGCGCCTCGGCCTTGAGCGCCGCCACATTGGCCCGCACCAGCGCCAGCGAGCGCGGATCCTGGTCGACGAACACGGCCCGCGCCGCGCCGCGCGACAGCGCCTCCAGCCCCAGTGCGCCGGTACCCGCGAACAGGTCGAGCACGATGGCGCCGTCCAGCACCGGCGGGGACCGGTGCGCCAGGATGTTGAACAGGGATTCGCGGACCCGGTCGGTTGTCGGCCGCACCCGATCATCGGCCGGCGCCGCCAGCCGGTGCCCGCGATACCGGCCACCGACGATTCGCATCAGAGCGCCTTGAGGGGAAGCGGCGCTGCGTCGCCGCTCGAAAGCCCCGGGCCAACCATCACTTCGCCTTGAGCTGGTAAGCCGCGCCGAGTTGGGTGCGCAGCACCGGCCGCGTCACTTCGCGCACCTCGCCGCGGGCCAGGGTGCCAAGCTGGAACGGGCCATAGGCGACGCGGATCAGCCGGCTGACCTGCAGGCCGGCATGCTCCAGCAGCTTGCGCACCTCGCGGTTCTTGCCTTCGCGGATGCCGACGGCGATCCAGGTGTTCGACGCCTTGCGGCTTTCCACCTCCACATCCGCGGGCGCGTATTTGATGCCGTCGACGACGACGCCCTTGCGCAGCTGCTCCAGCCGTTTTTCATCGGGCTCGCCCCAGGCGCGGGCGCGGTATTTCCGCTTCCAGCCAGTCTTCGGGCTTTCCAGGTGCCGCGCCAGCTCGCCGTCATTGGTCAGCAGCAGCAGCCCTTCCGAGTTGATGTCGAGACGCCCCACGGAAATCACCCGCGGCATCTCCTTGGGCAGGTTGTCGAACACCGTGTTGCGGCCCTTCGGGTCGCTGTGGGTCGTCAGCAGCCCCGGCGGCTTGTGATAGAGCCACAGCCGTGTCGGCTCGGCGCCGGCAATGGGTTTGCCGTCGACGGTGATGACCTGTCCCGGCGTGACGTTCAGCGCCGGGCTGTCCAGCGTCTTGCCGTCCACCGCGACACGCCCGGCCTCGATCATAGCCTCGGCCCCGCGCCGCGAGGCCACACCCGCCCGCGCCAGCACCTTGGCGATCCGCTCGCCGTCCTTGGTTTCGCCGGTTTTTTCGTTCATGCCGCGCACCATAGTGCGGATCGGGGCCGTGCGAAACGGCGCTGTGCGATATGTTGGTTGCCGAGCCCTATGCCAGGTCGATCCGCGCCTGGTGTCCGGAGGACGCGGCGAGGCGTTGGTCGCTGGTCAGCAACGGAGCGCCCAGTATTTCGGCAAGGGCCACGTAGGCGCCGTCATAGGCGGACACGTTGTGGCGCAGCTCCCAGATACGCTCCAACAGCACATCGTGCCGATGGCGCGTCAGCGGGAAATCCGCCATTGCCGCCAGGATTGCGCGCGCCTGCTGATCGTCGATTTCGCCGACCGCGGCGTACCGGCGGATCACATGCGCAACCTCGACATCGACAAGATGCGGCGCGTGGAGCGTTTCCCCCGGCCGGAAAATGCGCCGCTCCACCGCCAGTCCTGCTGGCCTGCGCAAAAACGCCTCGATCAGCGCCGACGCATCGACGACGATCACGGGCGGTCGCGCTCGGCGCGTATCACCTCGGCGGGACTGACCGACACGTTCACTTCCGGCAACCTCTGTAAGCGAGCGCGCATTTCCTCCAACGTCGGCCGTTCCGCCACCTCCCGGACCTGGCCGAGTAAGTACTCGGACAATGACATGCCGGCGAGCGCCGCGCGGGACTTGAGTTTGCGATGCAGGTCGTCAGGGACGTTCCGGATTTGAATCATCGTGGTCATGTGAAGAGGATAGACACATGTGGATCACATGTAAACATGCTACAGCGAGAGGGTGAAAAACAAGCTATTGGAATCAGGTACATAGTCGCCGAAGGCGGGGCAGTTTACGAACCCATGGCTCCGGTAGAGCGCATGAGCCGGGCGGAAGGAGTCCCAGGCGCCGGTCTCCAGGCTGAGGCGCGACATGCCGGCGTCCCGCGCCACCGCGATGATGTGGGCCAGCATCGCCCGGCCCGCGCCGCGTCCCCGCAGGGATTCGGCGGTGTGCATGGACTTCACCTCGCCGTGATCGGCCGACAGCCGTTTCAGCGCACCGACACCCGCCAGCGTATCGCCGTCCCAGATTGTCCAGAGGGTGATATCGGGCGCCTTTAGCCCGCTCAGGTCGAGCGCATGGGCGCTGCCGGGCGCGGTTGCAGCCCGCGCGGTGGTCAGGTGAATGCGCAGCAGGTCGGTGACCCGTCGATCGCTGAAATCGGCTTCAATGATATGCATCGCCTGTCAGCCTGCCGCTGCAGCGGTCAGCGTAGCGCGGGCGGCGAGGCCATGAAAGCCGCATCAACTGACCGAAGGCAGGCAATGGTGTCATTTCACAGACCGCCGCCTCCCGTCCCCGTACACCCTGTGCTTGACGCTTTTCAGCCCTTTCCCCATGGTCCGCCCATGCGCAACCCGTTCATGCAGATCGCTCTGGAAGAAGCAGCCGCCGCCGCCTCTCGCGGCGAAGTGCCGGTCGGCGCCGTGCTGATCGGGCCCGACGGCAATCTGCTGGCGCGGGACGGCAACCGGATCGTCGAACTTCGCGATCCCACCGCCCATGCCGAGATGATGGTGATCCGTGCCGGGGCGCGGGCGCTCGGCAGTGAACGGCTGACCGGCTGCGATCTCTACGTCACGCTGGAGCCCTGCCCGATGTGCGCGCAGGCCATGGCGTTCGCGCGCGTCCGCCGGGTGTATTACGGGGCCGCCGACCCGAAGGGCGGCGGCATCGATCACGGTCCGCGCATCTTCGCCCAGCCCACCTGCCATCACGCGCCCGAGGTTTACGGCGGCATCGGCGAGGGCGAAGCCGGGCGGCTGCTGAAGGACTTCTTCGCGGCACGGCGCTGATCGGGATGTTCATTGCGGCTGCCGGGCGGCCAGGTGACGCTGCCTTGCCGGAAAACGCGGTAAGCGATTCCGCTTTGACCAGATAAGTTCTAAGATTCCCCGTCATGGACCTGTCCCGCACCATCCGAGACATCACAGCCTGGGCAAATCAGACTGCGGACTGGGCCGTGGCGCATGTGCTGAGCCTGGCGACACTGGGCCAGCTGATTGCCATCGCGCTCAGCTTCATCGTCGCGCGGCTTGCCGCGCGGCCGATCAAGCGCTGGATCGCGGCGCAGACCATGCAGGCCACCGCTGCCGAGCGGACGCGGGACGTCATGCTGCTGCTGGTCACGCCGGCCATCTGGCTGGTGCTTCAGATCATCCTGCTGCAGGGCGCCAAGGAAATTCAGCTGGATAATGTGCCGCTCAGGATCAGCATCAATCTGCTGGCCGCCTGGCTGCTGATCCGCCTGCTGACCGCGCCGGTGCGCAACCCGGTAATGGCGCGGCTGATCGCCGTCGTCGCCTGGAGCGTGGCCGCGCTCAACATCCTGGGCATCCTCGACCAGACCATGGTCCTGCTGGAGCATGTGGCGATTCCGATGGGCAAGGGCAGCGCGTTGTCCATACGCAACGTGCTGATCGCCGTGCTGGCGCTGGTCATCTTCGTCTGGATGGCGCTGATCGCCTCACAATTCGTCGAACAGCGGCTGTCGCGGACACAAAGTTTCACGCCGTCGGCGCGGCTGCTGCTGACCAAGATCGCCCGCTTCCTGCTGGTCGCCGTCGCCATCGTCGTCGGCCTGGGCTCGGCCGGCCTGGACCTGACCTTCTTCGCCTTCTTCGGTGGCGCTCTCGCCGTCGCCGTCGGTTTCGGCCTGCAGCGGGTGACCTCAAACCTGTTTAGCGGCTTCATCCTGCTGATGGACCGGTCCATCAAACCAGGCGACGTGATCGAGATCGAGGGCACCTATGGCTGGATCAACAAGCTGGCGACCCGCTACACCTCGGTGATCACCCGCGACGGCACGGAATATCTCGTACCAAACGAAGACCTGATCACCCAGGTCGTGGTGAACTGGTCCCATTCCAACCGTCTGGTGCGCCAGCATGTGAAGGTGCTGATATCCTATGACAGCGACGTCAGCGTGGCCCGGCGGCTGTGCATCGAATCCGCCAAGGAAACCGAGCGGGTGCTGGAGACGCCGGCGCCGCTGTGCATGTTGCTCGATTTCACCGACAACGGCGTTCAGCTCGAGTTGCGGTTCTGGATCGAGGACCCCCAGAACGGCATCACCAATGTGCAAAGCGCGGTTCGGCTGAGAATCTGGGACAAGTTCAACGCATCGGGCATCCGCTTCCCGTTCCCGCAGCGCGATGTTCATCTGGTCGACGCGCCGGGTCTCAAGGGCATATGGCGTGACGAGACCTGATCATTGAGTCTGGCGCGGACCCTCATCATTGCTGCGTTGATCGTCGCGGCCGGCTACGGCACGACCGTGCTCTGGCGCGCCCTGGAGCGGCCGGACAGCCGGCTGGAGACGGCCAGGTGCTGGTTCGACAACCCGGCGTCCCGCAGCGTCGAGTGCTATCGCTTCACCGCGCCCGAGAGTCGCGGCACCGCCAGCAATCGATCCATCCGCTTCCCGGTGGTGATCTTCCGCAGCCCGTCGACCCCGGAGGATGAGCCGCCCGTGCTGCATCTCATGGGTGGCCCGGGCCAGCCGGCCAGCATCGAGAACAACGATCAAATCAAGGGCTGGGCGCAGTTCCTCGATGGCGCGGTGTGGGCGCGCGACCGCGACCACATCGTCGTCGATACCAGAGGCGTGGGCGGATTGTCGGAGCCCCGATTGCGCTGCCCCATGCTGAGCGACGTGGGCTGGATATTGTCGCTGGAGACGCTGAAACGCACGCCCGGCGCCCGGGAAGCGGCCGTGCGCAAAATGGTCGAGAGCTGCCGGGCCGGTTTCGTGAACGAGGGCATCGATCTGGCCGCATACGATACGGCGAACGCGGCCACCGACCTCATCGACCTCCGGCACGCGCTGAAGCTGCCGTCCTGGTCGATCTACGGCATCTCCTACGGCACCCGGCTGGCGCTGGAGCTGATACGGCGCGATCCCGAGGGCGTGCATGCCGCCGTGCTGGATTCGCTCAGTCCGCCGGACGAGCCGACCATCGCCAGCCTGCTGCCGAACCTGGACCGCGCCCTCGGGCTGGTCTATGCCGACTGCGCCGCCCAGCCAGCATGCGCGGGCGCCTATCCGGATCTGTCCCGGGACATGGAGGCCGCCGTGGCGCGGCTGCGCGCGGCGCCAGTGGCCATGACGGTGAAACAGCCCGGCGGAACCCGCACCCTGCAAGTGGTGCTCGATGACGCACTCTATCTGCAGATCGTGGAATATGCGCTGGTCTCTGGATCATGGGTGCCCTTCCTGCCCGGCATCATCAACGACACCGCCAAGGGCGGCACCAGGCTGCTCGCACATCTGGCTGCCAGGCTGCTGTTTGACGATTATTGGCAGCACGACGCCAACGCCCTGCTGCTGTCCACGCTGTGCCGCGAGGAAGTGCCGTTCAACACCAGCGCGGCGATGCGCCAGTCAGTCGATGCACATCCGCTGCTGCGGAACCTGGAGCCCGACGCATTGCTGTTTGCCAGTTGCGCCTCCTGGCCGGTGGGCAAGGCGCCGGACACGTTCCGCGAGCCGGTGGTCAGCAACGTGCCGGCATTGCTTATCAACGGCGCCTACGACACCCGCACGCCGGCGGCGTACGCCGAACGCCAGGCAGCCCATCTGACCTATGTCTACCGTATCGTGCTGCCCAACCGGGGTCACTCGCCCAGTCCTTCCAGCAACTGCGCCAAGGCCGCGATCGATGGCTTCCTGGACAATCCGCTGAGCCCGGCACCCCCGGCATGCCTGCAGCACCAGCGCCCTCCCCGCTTCATGACACGCGGCGGCCCCGCCGACCGGATCGAACGGCTGTAGTTTCCGGGCACAACCGGACCGGCATCGATCCCGCCGTTCAGGCGTCGAGCACGTCACGGATCTTGTTGGCCAGCACGTCGCGCGTATAAGGTTTGGCCAGCAGGTCGACAAGGCCCGCTTCAAGCCGATCCAGCGCGCTCTGCTGTCCCTCGGCGTAACCCGACATCAGCAGCGCCCGGCAGCCTTGGACCCGGCCCATCACGGCCATCACCACGTCGGGACCGCTCATGCCCCTGGGCAATGAGACATCGCTGAGGACAAGATTTGGATGGATCTGGAATTCGTCGATGAGCCTGAGCGCATCGGGTCCATCGCCCGCCGAATAGACCTCATAGCCCAGATTGGTGAGCACCTTCACAAGCGAGCGCCGGACCGTGGGCTCGTCTTCGACCACCAGTATCGTCTCCGACCCGCGCGGCAGCGCCGTGGATGGATCCACCCGGGCCTTCTCGACCACTGCTGTCTCGGCCGGCGGAAAGTACAGCCTGACGGTGGTCCCGGCGCCTTCCGCGCTTTCGAGTTCGACGTGTCCGCCCAACTGCTTCACCAGCCCATAGACCATGCTCAGCCCCAGCCCGCTGCCCTTGCCGGATTCCTTGGTGGTGAAGAATGGCTCGAACGCACGCTCGGAGACTTCGGGCGGCATACCGCGCCCCGTATCCGTCATTGACAGCATCACATAATTTCCCGCCGCCACCGCGGAACCGTCGCCGGCATCGCGCGCGTTCAAGGTGACGTTCCGGACATCGATCAGCAATTCGCCGTGATCCGGCATCGCGTCCCGCGCATTGATCGCCAGATTCAGCATGGCGTTTTCGAGCTGGCTGCGGTCAGCCAGGGCAGGCCGCAGGCCGTCGGCCTGGGTGGTTCTGATCGTAATGGCGTCGCCAAGCGTCCGCTGGAGCATGCCCGTCATCTCCATGACGGTTGCGCCGACATCGACCGATTCCGACTGCAGCGCCTGATCCCGCGAGAACGCAAGCAGGTAGCGCGTCAGCTCGGCGCCGCGCTCGACGGTCCGCATGGAGGCCTTAACGAATTCCTCGCTTTCCATGTCGCCCGCAGTGCGGCTCCGGAGAAGCTCGAGATTCATTTGCAGGCCCATCAGCAGATTGTTGAAATCGTGCGCAACGCCGCCCGCCATCTGGCCGAGCGTCTGGATTCTCTGAGCCTGCTGCGCCCTGCTTTCGGCCTGCTTGCGGTCCGTGATGTCCAGTGACCAGCCAAGCAGCCGCGCCGGCTTTTCGCCGGGGGCGCTCACCAGGAAAACATCCGTTTCCACCCAGCGCCGGGTGCCATCGGGCAGCATTGCCAGCGCTTGGACGGGCTGCACGTTCTTCTGGCCCTCCATGACTGCCGTTGCCGCCACCGCCAGGCGCTGACGGTCTTCCGCGCCATAGATCTCAAGGCCTTGCTGCACGCTGAATATGGCGCCGTCGCTGGAGCCGCGCGAAAAAAGCGGCTCTCCGCCGAGGATGCGAAAGTGACCTGCTTCCGGAATCGCCTCCCACACCACCATCTTGGCGTGCTTGGATACGAACGCGAATACTTCCCTGCCGGCCTCGAGACGCCGCAATTCGTCGCGCTGGATGCTGATGTCGAAGAAAACCCCCAGGATGCCGAGCAGCTTGCCGTGCTCGTCCTCGACGGTGTTCGCGCTGACATAGAGATCGACGGGTGCACCATCGGTGCGTCTGGCGACCAGTTCACCGGAATAGGTCTTCTCCTGGACAAGCCGTGCGACGAAGGCCTGCGACCCCTCCATATCTTCCCAGAACTTGGCCGCCCGCTTGCCGACGACCTCGCCGCGGTCCTTGAGGCCCCAGATCCGCAACGCGGTGTCGTTGGCGAAGACCACCCTGAACCTGGCATCAAGCACGACGAAGGCACTGGGACTGGCGACCATCCCTTTCAGGATCAGCCCGGCAGGCATGTCAGTCATGGCCCCGTCTCTCCAACCTCGAATCCCATCCGGGACTCCTCACGATCGGCCAATTCTGTCAGGTTTACATTCCCGGCGGGCATTAAGGCGGCGCGTTTGGACGGCTGCCGGAACATTCGAGACAAAGGGACCTTGCTGACGCAGAGATGGTGCCCCTGCATGGTAGGCGACGCCGTCCGTGCGGCGCAAGGTGCGTTTCCGTACTGATTCGGTACGCCGGCCCTTGGCCTCCGCCGCCGCCAACAGCCTTCGTTCGGCCTATGGGGAGCGCAGGCACTGGGCCAATGCGGGGCAGTCGCCGCACCCGCACACCACCCCCGCAGGCCAATTCCGTTTCGCGCAGACCCGTTCGTCCCAGTAGAGTTCAACGATCAGCGAAGGGGGACTGCGCATGGCGTGGTGGGACAGGCTATTCTCCACGGAAAATTATATGCCGCACGGGCACTGCTATCTCTGGGAGCCGCATATCCTGTGGCTCCATGTGATTTCGGACGCGGCTATCGGCCTGGCCTACTTTTCCATCCCGATCGTGCTGATGCTGTTCTCTCGCCGCCGAAGCGACCTGAAACTGAACGCCATCTTCTATGCCTTCTCGGCCTTCATTCTTGCCTGCGGCGTGACGCATTTCTTCTCGGTCTACACCGTCTGGAACCCCGCATATCTGCCGGAGGGCCTGCTCAAAGCCCTGACGGCGGCGATCTCGATGGTCACCGCGGCGGCGCTGTGGCTGGTCCTGCCCCGGCTGGTGGCGCTGCCAAGCCCGGCCAAACTGGCGGCGGCCAATGCCCAGCTGAACGAGGAAATCCAGACCCGCTGGGAACTGGATCGGCAGATCACCGCCCAGAACGCCGAGCTTCGGGCCAGCAACAGATTACTGGCCATGCGCGAATACGCGCTCGACCACGCCGCCGGGGCTATCGCCATGGCCGACCTGAAGGCCAATATCACCTATTCGAACCAGGCCTTCGCCACCCTTCTTGGCGTCGCCCGGGTGTCCGACCTGGTGGGACGTAATGCCCTGGAGTTCCTGCCGGAGGGCAGCGCCGCGCTGGCCGACCTGCTGCGCAACGGGCAGTGGATCGGGGAAATCGGTGTCCTTCGGCCCAATGGCGAGACCCGCCAGGCCGCGGCCGCCGCCGGTCTCGTCGACTTTGGCGACGACAGCCCGAAACTGATCATGGCCTCGTTCCTCGACGTCACCGATACCCGCCAGGCACGCTCGGCCCTGCACGAAAGCGAGGCGCGCCTCGCCAACGCCCAGCGCATCGCCAAACTTGGCAACTGGGACCTGACCCTGGCCGACGGCAGCACCAGCTGGTCGGCGGAAATCTATCATATCTTCGGCGTGGCGCCGGGATCGGAGCCGTTCGACATGGACCAGACTCTGGCGCTGATCCATCCGGGAGACCGTGCGGCGGTTCGCGCCGGCTTCGAAAAATGCCTGGTGCCCGGCAACGGCCCGGCCTCGTGGCAATTCCGCATCGTTCGACCAGACGGCGTCATCCGGCACGCCTCCAGCCAGGCCGAAGCGGTGTTTGATGCCGCCGGAAAGCCGGTGCGGGTCTCAGGCACGATGCAGGACGTGACCGATCAGGTGGTCGCCGAGAGCGCCACGCGCCGCACCGAGGCCTTCCTCGACCAGATCATCGAAAATATCCCCGCCATGCTGTTCGTCAAGGATGCCGAGGACTTGCGGTTCCTGACCATCAACAAGTCAGGCGAGGAGCTGCTGGGCGTACCGCGCTCCGAACTGATCGGCAGGAACGACGCGGACTTCTTTCCACCGGATCAGGCAAAGGCCTTCACCCAGGCGGACCGGTCCGTGCTGGCCGGACGGCGGCCCGTCGTGATTCCCGAAGAGGTCATTCAGACGCGGGAAAAAGGCGAGCGCCTGCTGCGTACCATCAAGATTCCGGTCTATGACGAGGAGGATCAACCACTCTACCTGCTTGGCTTCTCGGACGACATCACCGAGCGCAAGCAGCTCGAGCTGCAGTTCCGCCAGGCCCAGAAAATGGAAACCGTGGGCCACCTGACCGGCGGCGTCGCGCACGATTTCAACAACGTGCTGATGGCCATGCAGATCAATCTGGAAGTGGTGGAGGAACGGGTACAGTCCGACGCCGAAGCATCGGAATGTATTCGCATGGCGCTGGGCGCCGTGCAGCGCGGCGCCGACCTGACCGCGCGGCTGCTGGCGTTTTCGCGCCGTCAGCCGCTCCGGCCCAAAGTGGTCAACGTCAATGTTCTGATCCGCGAAATGATGCGCCTGCTGCACCGGGCCCTGGAGGAGGACCTCGACGTGGAAACGGTGCTTACCGCCGGCATCTGGTCCATCGAGGTCGACCAGGCGCAGTTGGAAAACGCCCTGATCAACCTGGCGGTCAATGCCCGCGACGCCATGCCCGAGGGCGGCAAGCTGACCATCGAGGCCGGCAATACCCGGCTGGACGATGACTATGTCCGCGACTTTGACGACGTCCGGCCGGGCCAGTACGTCATGATCGCGGTTTCCGATACCGGCCAAGGCATGGAGCCAGACGTACTGGAGCGAGCCTTCGATCCGTTCTTCACCACCAAGGATGTCGGCAAGGGCAGCGGCCTTGGCCTCTCCATGGTTTATGGCTTCGTCAAGCAGTCCGGCGGCCATGTGAAGCTGTACAGCGAGGTCGGCCATGGCACCACCGCGAAGCTGTATTTCCCGCGGGTGACCGCCTCGGCCAAGGCAGCGGCCGACGAGACACCGCGCGACATACCGGCAGGGCAGGGCGTGGTGCTGCTGGTCGAAGACGATTCCTCGGTGCGCCGGTCGGTGACGCACGCATTGAGGGCGGCCGGGTACACCGTGCATGCGGCCGAGGCCGGCGCCGAGGCGATTGCGCTTGTCGAGGGCGGGCTGCGGCCGATCCTGCTGCTGGCCGACGTGGTGCTGCCGCGCGGCATGAGCGGCAGCGACGTATCGGCGGCGGTGAACCGGCTCGTGCCCGGCTGCCGTACATTGTACATGTCCGGCTACACCGACAACGCCATCGTCCACCATGGACGGCTCGACCCGGGCGTGGTGCTGATCTCCAAGCCGTTCACCAGGCAGGCATTGGCGGCCAAGGTTCGCGAGGTGCTGGAGGCGGGCGGCTAGGTCAGCCGTTCCAAAGGTCGTAGACGGGATCATCCGGCGCGCGCGCGCCGCGCAGCGGCAGGCTGGCGAAAACGCCCTTGTCCCATTGGGCCGTGGTCGGGCGGTTGACGTTCCAGTCCAGCACGAAGGCCCGCCCGGTCAGCTTCCACACGCCGCCGCGCCGCTCGAAACGGTCGAGGAACCGGCCGCCGATCATCCGGTCGACGGTGCCCGACTTGCGCGGCAGCACCTCGATGCGCGCCACCTGCGTTTCGCCGACCGCCCGGTCGCCGCTGACTTCGTAATAGTCGGTGCCGATCAGATGGGTGAGCCGCTCGAAGCGGTCCCGTATGCCGGCCCAATAATCACAAAAGCCCTCGAACCCGCCCGAGAATTCACCGTAGGAAATCTTGGCGTCCGGATGCCACAGACTGCGCATGAGCGCATCGTCGGCCCGGTCGGCCGCGCGGCAATAGGCCGTGTTGATCTCGTGCAGCGCCTGTTTCGATACCGCCTTGTCGATGGCGGCGGCCCGGTCGGCGACCGGCGGCGCCGCGGCCGTACCGGCGTCACCGCCCGCCCACGCGTCCAGCATGCGGGTTGCCGGATCCTTGTCGCCGCGTCCGCCAAGCGGAATGCCTGCATATTGCGGGCTCGCCGTATCCATGGACCAAGGCAGGTTGATGTTCCAGTCGAGCACGAAAGTGCGGTGCACGATCTTCCAGCCGCTATCCCGCCGCTCGAGCCGGTCCAGATAACGCCCGCCCATCAGCCGTTGCATACGGCCGCCCTCGTCCTCCTCGTCGCGGTAGCCCAGGCCGTAGCTCTCGGCCACCGCCGTGTCGCCGTCGATCCTGATCCAGATGTTCGACGTGCGGTGGGTGGTCGGCGGCCGCTCGAGGGGCGCGCCCGTCACCATGGTGCAGAAATCCGCCGCCAGGCCGGCGAAGACACCGTATTCCACGGTCGCGCCCGGGTGATAGCAGGCGCTCATCAGCGCATTGTCCGACCGGTCGATACCTCGGCCATGGGCGGCAAGCACCTGTTCGATCGCGTGCTTGTCGGCAAGTTCCCGGAGCGCCGCCTCCAGCGCCGCACTCATTGGAACAGCCCGCTATAGAGCAGGTCGGCAGGCTTGCGGTCGCCGCGCACGCCAAACCGCAGGTGCCATTGGGCGGTGGACGGATTGTTCATGTTCCAGTCCATCACCAGCATGAGATGGGCGTATTTCCAGACACCGTCGCGCCGCTCGAACTGGGCGGCATAACGCCCGCCCACGAAACCCTCGACCCCATTGCCATCCGCATCGTAGCTGAACGCCGAGAACAGATAATATTCGCCAGCCGCCCGGTCGCCCCTGATATCGAACCATTCGTTGGCGAGGCTGTGCGCCGTCCGCTTCAGCGAGCCCATGACGTCGAGGACGCGCGGGCAGAATTCGGCGGCGCTGGTCTCCAGGATCCCGAATGACGCCACGGCGTCCGGATGGAACAGGCTGGTCAGCAAGGGCAGGTCGCACCGGTCGAGCGCACGGCCATACAGCGCGTTGAGGTCGTGCAGCGCCTGGCGCGCAAGCACGGCATCGAGTGGATCGCTCGCACCCTGTCCCTTGGGCATGGCAACACTCCCCGTTCACAGCGCTCCTGCTCCCCAGCGAAACGCTTCCCGTCCGACCTAATGCGTGGCCCGCCGAAATGCCGCGTCGTGGCCATTGCCACGACGCATCGTTGAAAGATTATAGCAATCGGAACGGCAGCGCGACGAGTTCGCGCGTGCCGGGGTTCAGCCCTTGGCCGCCGCCGCGGCCGCCGCCATGCCCTCCAGCACCAGCTGCTGGGTTTCCTCGACGTCGAGCCATTTGGCGATGGTCACCCACTTGCCCTTTTCCAGATCCTTGTAGTGCTGGAAGAAATGGCCGATCTGCTCGACCAGGATCGGCGGCAGGTCGCGGTAGGACTTGATGCCGGTGTAGAACGGGTGCAGCGCATCGACCGGCACGGCGAGAATTTTCTCGTCGGCGCCGGCCTCGTCCTGCATGACCAGCGCACCGATCGGCCGGCAGCGGATCACCGCGCCCGGCACCACCGGCACCTGGCTGATCACCACCACGTCGCAGGGGTCGCCGTCGTTGGACAAGGTCTGCGGAATGAAGCCGTAATTGCCCGGATAGTACATGGCGGTGTGCAGGAACCGGTCCACGAACAGGGCGCCCGACTCCTTGTCGAGCTCGTACTTCACCGGCACGCCGCCCAGCGGAATTTCTATGATCACGTTGAGGTCGCTGGGCGGATTGACGCCGGCGGAAATCTTGTCGAGGTTCATCTGCGCTCCTTGGTCGTATTTCCGGCGGTGCGGAGCAGCCAACGGCCACACCACGCCTGGGGACACCCCCAGACGCTGCCCACCGTTTCGCGCAGCTTGTTAGCGGTTAGGGCGGCCAATTGACAGCCCGAAGTGCCGCTCAGGCCCCGATCTTGCGGGCCATCTCCCATGCCTTTTCTGCAAGGGGCCGCGCCTGCCGGCCGGATTCGGTCGCCTTGGCGCTGGCCGCCGTGCCGGCCTTGACCCGTCCCATGATGCCCTGGGAAATCGCCGCCAGCCGGAAGATGTTGTAGACGAGGTAGTAATCCCAATTGTCGATGCCGTCGCGGCCGGTGCGCTCGCAATACATCCGGATGTACTCGTCCTCGGTCGGGATTCCGAGTTCGTGCACGTCGCGGTGGACGAGGCCGGTGGTGTTGGCCTGCGACACCAGGTGATAGGGCATGCAGTTGTAGCTGAAGTCCGCCATGGGATCGCCGATGGTCGACAGCTCCCAGTCCAGGATGCCGATCACCCGCGGCTCGGTGGGATGGAAGATCATGTTATCGAGCCGGAAGTCGCCGTGGACGACGCAGGGGCCGTGATCGGGCGGCAGATTGGCCGGCAGCCAGTCCATCAGCTTGTTCATGGCGTCGATCTCTTCGGTCTCGGACAGCCGGTACTGCTTCGACCAGACATGGATCTGGCGGGCGATGTAGTCGCTGGCCTTGCCGAAATCCTCGAGCCCGATGGCGCGGAAGTCGGCCTTGTGCAGCCGGGCCAGCGCGTCGACCATGCCCTCGTAGATGGCGAGGCGGCCTTCCTTGGGCACCTCGGGCAGGTCCGGCGTCCAGAAGATGCGGCCTTCCATGAAATCCATGATGTAGAACCAGGTGCCGACCACCGAATCGTCGGTGCACAGCGCATAGGTCTTCGGCACGGGCACGTCGGTCTTGCCCAGCGCGGTGATCACCTTGTACTCGCGGTCGACGGCGTGGGCCGACTTCAGCAGCTCGCCCGGCGGCTTGCGGCGCATGACATAGCGCTTGCCGCCGGCGTCGAGCAGGAAGGTGGGATTGGACTGGCCGCCCTTGAACTGGGCAACGTCCACCTGGCCGGAGAAGCCCTCGACGTTCTTCTCCATGAACGCCTGCAGCTTCGCCACATCGAAGCGGTGCTGCTCGCGCACCTCCTGGGTGCCGGAAAATTCGGTCGCGCGGTCGATCGCCATGCCTGTCCCCGTGATGCAGGTTCGTTGTGCCCGGCGGGCATGGCCTTTTTTAGCGCAAATCGCCGGGGTGTAAAGCGGCTGGCCTGCGTCACTGTCCCTATTCGACGACGCCGGGTGTGCCTGATTGTGCCATCACCGAAGGCGTGCTCGCAGTGGCCGACGGGCTCTGGGGACTGACGTGAACTACCGCCCGACCGCCCGCCAGCCGATATCGCGGCGGCAGAAGCCTTCGGGCCAGTCCAGCTTGTCGATGGCGGCATAGGCGCGCTGCTGGGCCTCGGCGATGGTCGTCCCCATGGCGGTAACGCCCAGCACCCGGCCGCCGGTGGCGACGACCTTGCCGTCCCGCAGCGCGGTGCCGGCGTGGAATACCTGCACGCCATCCGCCTTGGCCGCCTCGTCCAGGCCGCCGATGACGGTGCCCTTGTCGTAGTCGCCCGGATAGCCGTTCGCCGCCATCACCACGGTGAGCGCCGGCTCGTCGCGCCAGCGCAGGTCGAAATTGGCGAGCTGGCCGTCGGCCGAGGCGATCAGCGCGGGCAGGATGTCGGATTTGAGCCGCATCATCAGCACCTGGCATTCCGGGTCGCCGAAACGGGCGTTGTATTCGATCAGCTGCGGGCCGTTGTCGGTGATCATCAGCCCGGCGAACAGCACGCCGCGGAACGGGCGGCCTTCGGCGTTCATCGCCGCGACGGTGGGACGGATAATCGTCTCCATCACCGCGTCGATCACCTTCCGGGTCATCACCGGCGCGGGCGAGTAAGCGCCCATGCCGCCCGTATTCGGGCCGGTGTCGCCGTCGCCGACGCGCTTGTGGTCCTGGGCGGTGGCGAGCGCGAGAGCGTGCTCGCCGTCAACCAGCGCGAAGAAGCTGGCCTCCTCGCCGATCAGCCATTCCTCGATCACCACCTCGGCGCCGGCCGCGCCGAACCGGCCGCCGAAGATGTCGTCGATGGCGGCGATGGCCTCGGCATCGGTCTCGGCCATGATCACGCCCTTGCCGGCCGCGAGACCGTCGGCCTTCACCACGATCGGCGCGCCCTTTTCGGCGACGAAGGCCTTGGCGGCCGCCGCGTCGCCGAACCGGCCATAGGCAGCGGTGGGCATACCGTATCTGGCGCAGAGATCCTTGGTGAAGCCCTTCGAGCCTTCCAGCACGGCGGCGTAGGCGCGCGGACCGAAGGCCTTGATACCCGCTGCGTCCAGCCGGTCGACCAGGCCGAGCACCAAAGGCTGCTCCGGCCCGACGACGACGAAGTCGATGTGATTGTCCCGGCAAAAGCCGACGATGCCGTCCAGGTCGTCGGCGGCGATGGCCACGCATTCGGCTTCCTGCGCGATGCCGCCGTTACCGGGCGCGCAATACAGCTTCGTGCACAGGGGCGAGGCCGCTATGGCCCAGCAAAGGGCGTGCTCACGGCCGCCCGAGCCGACAACGAGAACCTTCATGCTGCTCTTCTTTCATCCGGGGTGCGGCTCTTGTAGCATAGGTCCCCATGAGCACAAGTCCCACGGCCGGCGCGGCCCCGAACGTCCCCGAATATTCGGTCGGCGAACTCTCCAACGCCATCAGGAAGACGCTGGAGACCCGGTTCGACCACGTCCGCGTGCGCGGCGAGATCACCGAGTTCATGGCCGCCCGGTCGGGCCATCTCTACATGTGCCTGAAGGACGAGTCCGCCAAGGTGAAGGCGGTGATGTGGAAGGGCACGACCAGTCGTCTGACCTTCCGGCCCGAGGACGGGCTGGAGGTGCTGGTGACCGGAAAACTCACCACCTACGGCCCCCGGTCCGAATACCAGCTGGTGATCGAGAACATGCAGCCGGCGGGCGCCGGCGCGCTGATGGCGCTGCTGGAGGAGCGCCGGAAGAAGCTGGCGGCCGAGGGCCTGTTCGACGCCGGCCGCAAGCGGCCGATCCCCTATCTGCCGGCGGTGATCGGCGTGGTCACCTCGCCCACAGGGGCCGTGATCCGCGACATATTGCACCGCCTGGCCGACCGCTTTCCGCGCCACGTATTGCTGTGGCCCGTGCTGGTCCAGGGACCGGACGCCGCGGCGCAGGTGGCCGCCGCCATCAATGGCTTCAACGCCATCGAACCGGGCGGCACGGTGCCGCGGCCCGACGTCCTGATCGTGGCGCGCGGCGGCGGAAGCCTCGAGGATCTGTGGGCGTTCAACGAGGAGATCGTGGTGCGCGCCGCCGCTGCCAGCCAGATCCCGCTGATCTCGGCCGTGGGCCACGAGACCGACACCACCCTGATCGATCATGCTTCCGACCGGCGCGCACCGACGCCCACCGCCGCCGCCGAAATGGCCGTGCCGGTGCGCGAGGACCTGCTCGATCGCATTGCCGGGCTGGAGCGCCGGCACCGGCAGGGCACGCGCCGGCTGATGGAGGAGCGCCGCACCGCCCTGACGGCGGCGGCGCGGGCGCTACCTGATCTCAACGCCATTCTCGGCCTGCGCCAGCAGCGTTTCGACGAGCTGTCCGAGCGCCTGCCGCGCGCGCTCGTCGCCAACACCCAGGCACTCCGGCATCGGCTGGCCGACGTGGCAGGCGGCCTGCGGCCTTCGCTGTTGCGCGGAGGAGCGCAGCAGGCCGACCGGACGCTGACCGAACAGGCCGCCCGGCTGCCCCGCGCCTTGCAGGCCAATATCCAGGGTCACCGGCACCGCCTTGGCCAGGCGTCGGCGGGGTTGCGGCCCGCGCTGGTCAGCGGCCGCATGGCCGATGCGGGGCGCGTGCTGAACGACCGCGCAGGCCGGCTGGCGCCGGCGGTAGCGCGCGCGCTGGAGCAGCGCACGGCGGCGCTTGCCGCCGCCGCGCGGGTGCTTGACAGCCTGAGCTACCAGAACGTGCTGAAGCGCGGCTACGCGGTGATCCGCGACGCCGACGACCGGCCGGTGACTGAAAGCAGGGCCGTATCGCCCGGTGACGGGCTGAGCATCGAGTTCGCCGATGGCCGCGCCCATGTGCTGGCGACCGGCGAGGGCGCGCCGCCGCGCGCGGCGCCGAAGAAGAAGCCGCCCGCGGCCATTCCGCAGGGAGACCTGTTCTGAGGCTGTTGCTCGCCGCAATGCTGTTCCTCGCCATCGCCTGCCCCGCGCACGCCGGGTTGCGTCTCGATGGCCAGATGACCCAGGGCGGCATGATCATCGGCCATGCGGATCCCGGTGCGGCTGTGGTGCTGGACGGGCAACCCGTGCGCGTTGCGCCCGACGGCCGCTTCGTATTCGGCTTTGGCCGCGACGCGCCGCCATCGGCCGTGCTGCAGGTGTCCTCGCCCGACGGTCAGACCGAACAGCGCATACTTGCGATTGCCCAGCGCCGCTGGGACATACAGCGGATCGACGGCCTTCCGCCCTCTAAAGTGACGCCGCCGCCCGGCCTGGCCGAGCGGCTGAAACGGGAACGGGCCGCCATCGGCGCGGCCCGCCGGCATGTCAGCGACGCCATGTTCTGGGCCGAGACGCTGGTATGGCCGTCGAGGGGAAGAATCTCGGGCGTCTACGGCAGTCAACGTATTCTCAACGGCGTGCCCAAGCAGCCACATTATGGCGTCGACGTCGCCGGACCGAAGGGATCGCCGGTGTCGGCACCGACCGCCGGTATCGTGACGCTGGCCGAGTCCGATTTCTATTACGAGGGCGGCATTGTCATCATCGACCACGGCTACGGCGTTTCCTCCACCCTGATCCACATGGAGCGGGTCGACGTCAAGACAGGCGAATCAGTCGGGCAGGGCCAGCGAATCGGGCTGCTGGGGGCGGCGGGACGCGCGTCCGGACCCCATTTGGACTGGCGCATCAACTGGAATGGGGTCCGCCTCGACCCGGCGCTGGCAATTTCGCCCATGCCTGATAATTAGCCGCCGTAACCCGGCGGATGCTGCCTATTATTTCTTCTTTGTTGCAGTTGCTGGCTATTTTATGTGCATTTTGATGCGTTGCAATACCGCAACAGCGAAGCGCAAATGCAGCATGAAATCCCTAAAAACTTTCATAAAGCGTTGACCTGCCTCATTCCTGGGTCCATTCCGCAATGCGACATGCCGAGTTGGCACGTCTCTTGAGTATAAACATTTAGAGCGCAGACACCCTGCTCTGAGACACTAGAAAACGCACCCCGAAGGGTAAGGAAGGACACATGATGAAGTTCACGAAGGCAATCGCGCTGGCCGCACTGGCCGCCGGCATCATCACGACCAGCGGCCCGGCCATGGCCGAAACCGCGGCGGAGCCCGATTTCAGCTTTAGCGGCAACATTGCGATCACCAATGATTACGTGTTCCGCGGCTTCACCCAGACCAACGAGGATTTCGCCGTACAGGGCGGTTTCGACCTGGCCCACAAGAGCGGCCTGGCCGTTGGCGTCTGGGCGTCGAACATTGAGTTCCTGGACGAGACGGGCGGCAATTCCACGTCGGTCGAAGTCGATCTGTATGCCAGCTATTCCGGCACCTTCGGCAACAGCATCTTCGGCTATGAAGTCGGCGCCATCTACTACATGTATCCCGGAGACCCGTCGGGCAGCGACTACGCCTATTGGGAGTTCTGGGGCAAGGTCAGCGCCGATTTCGGTTTCGCCTCGGTGGGTACCGGCATCGTCTATTCGCCTGACTTCTTCGGCGGCGCGGGCGACATGATCAACGTGCCGCTCGATGTGAGCGTGCCGATTCCCCTCGGCAGCGACCGGTTCGGCCTGAGCGTCAGCGGCCAGCTCGGTTACAACGAGTACACCAATGCGGGCGTGACCTGGGACGGCGTCCACGACAGCTACCTGAACTGGAACATCGGTCTGACCCTGAGCATCACCGACTGGTTCGACGTGGATGTCCGGTATCACGACACCGATCTGGACAACGTCTACTGCCACAAGCTTTGCGACGAGCGCGTCACCGTCATGGTCAGCCGCTCGATCTGATTACCTAGACAAGCCAGCCAGCTTCTCTCCCAACTGGGCCCGGGACCGGAGACGGTCTCGGGCACTTTTCTTTTGGGGATGGCGGCGACGCTCAATCCTTCTTGGGAAGCTTCGGCTCGAATTCGTGCAGCTTCGCGATCAGCTTGGGCTGGAGCACCGGATTGGCGGCGATGACGTTCTGGTTCTTCCCGCCCTTGCCGTGAAACACATAGGGCTGGCCGTCGCGATTGGTGCAGATGCCGCCCGCCTCCCGCAGGATCAGTTCGGCAGCGGCGATGTCCCAGTCGTTCTGCGGCTTCAGGTTGATGCAGGCATCGTGATCGCCGCGGGCGACCAAAGCCACCCGATAGGCGATGGAATTCACCATGTGGATTTTCACCGGGGGCCACGGCGTGCGCCAGTGGCGGTCGTCGAACATGGCGCGGTAGCTGATCATGCGCACATTTTTCAGCTCGGCATGATCGCTGACCCGGATCGGCTGGCCGTTGCAGGTCGCGCCGCCGCCCAGACTGGCCTCGAAGAATTCGTCGGTTGCCGGGTTGAACACGGCCCCCAACACCGCCTCGTCGCCATGCACCAGCGCGGCGCAGATCGTGAAATGGGGCTTGCGTTCGATGAACGCGCGGGTGCCGTCGATGGGATCGACCACCCAGGTAAAGGGCAGGCCCGGCGTGTGCGGCGAGCGCTCGGATTCCTCGGATAGCCAGCCGTCGTCGGGCAGGTCGCCCAGCAGCCGCTCGCGCAATAACGCGTCCACTGCCAGGTCGGCCTCGGTGACCGGGTCGTCGGCGGCCTTCTCCCATTTACGGGCGCCCTTGCGGAAATAATCCATGGCGAGGGCGCCCGCCTCGCGCACGGCGGCCAGCATCACCTGACGGCGAACACTGTGATCAACTTCCGGCAATGGTCATTCCGTCGATACGCATGGTGGGCGCGTTGACGCCGTACTTGAACACCAGGTCGTCGGCCGGAATGATGGCCTTGTACATGTCCCGCAGATTGCCGGCGAGGGTAAGGCCGGAAACCGGATAGGCCAGCTCGCCCTTCTCGATCCAGAAACCCGACGCGCCGCGGCTGTAATCGCCGGTGACGCCGTTGACGCCCATGCCGATCATCTCGGTGACATAGAAGCCGTCGTCGATGGCGCCGATCAGGTCCTTCACGCTGACCTTGCCCGGCGCCATGTAGAAATTGGTCGGGCCGGGTGCCGGAAGGCCGACGCCCCGGCTGGCGTGGCCGGTGCTCGCCAAATTGAGCTGTCGGGCCGAGGCGCTGTCCAACATCCAGGTGGTCAGCCTGCCGTCGTCGATGATGTTCTGGCGCCGGGTCGCCACGCCCTCGCCGTCGAACGGCTTCGAGCGCTGGCCGCGCGGCCGCAGCGGATCGTCGATGACATTGATGCCGGGCGCGAAGATCATCTCGCCCAGGCTGTTCTTCAGGAAGCTGGTGCCGCGCGCCACGGCGCTGCCGGAGATGGCGCCGGTGAGGTGGCCGAGCAGGCCGCCGGACACGCGCGGGTCGTACACCACGGGCACCTTCCTGGGCTTGACGCTGCGCGCGCCAAGGCGGCGGATCGTCCGTTCGGCGGCCCGGCGGCCGATATCGGCCGGGTCGGCCAGGTCCGAGCGGTGGCGGGCACTGTCATACTCGTAGTCGCGCTCCATGGCGGTGCCTTCGCCCGCCAGCACCGAGACGCCTACCGCGAAGCTGGTGTTCTCGTAGCTGCCGGCGAAACCGTGCGACGTGGCGATGGCGATCCGGCCGCGGCTCCAGCTTGCGCTGGCGCCTTCCGAATTGGTGATGCCGGAGACGGCGCGGGCCGCATCCTCGGTGGCGCGGGCCTGTTCGATCAGTTCCTCGGCGCCAGGCTCGGAATTATCGATCATGTCCAGGTTGTCAGGCCAGTTCTTGGCCAGCAGCGCCGGGTCGGCAAGGCCGGCGAACGGGTCTTCGGGGGCATAGCGTGCCATGTCGACGGCGCGCTGGGCGATCAGCTCGAGCGCCATGGGCGCCACGTCGCTACCCGAGACGATGGCTTGCTTGCGGCCGATCAGCACGCGCAGCCCCACATCGCGGCCTTCCGACCGCTCCAGATCCTCCATCTGGCCGAGACGGCATGACACGCCGAGCGAGGCGTTTTCGAGCAGCACGGCGTCGGCGTTTTCCGCGCCCGCGCGTTTGGCGAGATCCAGCAGCCTGGCCAGAATATCGAGGGATGGCCCGGTCTGGGTCATGACGTCTCCTTGGTGAAATTGACGGCGCTTACTATAGAGTGGTTTCGCCTGACGGGAATACCGGTTACCGAGTGGGAAGTTCGGCCGATCATGGCTATTGTCAATGTTGGCGGCAGGTAACCGTGCCCATGGCGCATTGCATAGACTCTGGTGTAAACTGCCGGTAACAAGAACCAAAAGCAGCCCTTTCTACGATGGCTCATCGCGACGCTGAAGCAACCCGCAAAAACATTCTCCAGGCCGTTGGCCGGGTTCTTTCCCGGGACGGCTTCACCGGCCTTGGCGTCAACGCCATCGCCAAGGAAGCCGGCATCGGCAAGCCGCTGATCTACCGTTATTTCGGCGGCTTGGCGCCATTGCTGGAAGAGTTCGGCAAGGACGCGCACTTCTGGCTGGCGGTCGCCGATATCTCGGCCGAGGCGCAGGACGAGACCGGCGGCAAGCAGATCGACGATTATGCCGAACTCGTGCGCCTGTCGATCACCTGCTACACCCGCATCCTGCGCCAGCGGCCCATGATGCAGGAAATCATGGCGTCGGAACTGACCGCGCCCCCTGAGCTGATCGAACCGCTGGCCCGCGCGCGGCGTGGCGCAGCGCGGGCATCGACCGGCAAGTTCATGCACGGCGTCGAGGCCCCCGAAGGGATCGACGCCGACGCGGTCTATGCGATTCTGCTGTCGGGTTTCCAGCACCTGGTGTTGCGCTCGCGGGTCGCCGAGGATTTCTGGGGCGTCCCGCTCCGCTCGGAGGAAGACTGGAAGCGGCTGGAGAAGGCGTTCGGCCTGCTGGTGCACGGCGTGTTCGATGCCCGCAGGAAACAGGTCCAGCCGGCCGACTGACCGCGCTTCCGCCCACGCCGGCTTCCTGCTAAACCCCGCGCCATGAGCCCACCGATCCTCGCCCTGAAGAATGCCGGCCTTACCTTCGGCCGCACGCCGCTGTTCAGCGGCGTAGAACTGGCCGTGTCGCCCGGCGACAAGATCTGCCTGGTCGGCCGCAACGGCAGCGGCAAGTCGACCCTGCTGAAGGCGCTGGCCGGCATCATCGACGTCGACACGGGCGAGCGCTTCGTCCAGCCCGGCACCAGGGTTGCCTACCTGCCGCAGGACCCGTCCCCCGACCAGAGCCTGACCGTCGCCGACTATGTTTCCGAAGGCCTCGATGCGGACCACCGCGAACAGCGGCAGTACCGTGTCCGCGACCTGCTCGGCACGCTGGGCCTCGATCCCGGGGCGCTGATCGGCACCCTGTCCGGCGGCGCGCTGCGCAAGGCGGCCATCGCCCGCGCCTTTGTCGGCGACCCCGACGTGCTGTTGCTGGACGAGCCCACCAACCACCTCGATATCGCCGTCACCCTCTGGCTGGAAAGGACCCTGGCGAGCACGCCCACCGCGCTGGTGCTGATCAGCCATGACAGGGCCTTCCTGCGCGCCGTCAGCAAACGCACCTTCTGGCTCGACCGGGGCAGCATGCGGGTCATGGAAAAGGGTTTCAGCGCGTTCGACGAATGGTCGGAGGCCGTCTTCGCCGAAGAGGAAGCGGTGCGGCACCGGCTGTCCAGGAAGATCGCCGAGGAAACCGAGTGGCTGCACAAGGGCGTCACCGCGCGGCGCAAGCGCAACCAGGGCCGGCTGCGCGAGTTGCATGTCCTGCGCGAGCGCCGCCAGAAGCAGCTCAAGCAGCCCGACAAGATCGAGCTGGACCTGACCGACGGCCCGCCGGCCGGCCGGCGCATCGTCGAGGCCCGCAACATCAGCAAATCCTATGACGGCAAGCTGATCATCGACGGCTTCTCGACCCGCATCATGCGCGGCGACCGGGTCGGCATCGTCGGCCCCAACGGCGCGGGCAAGACCACCCTGATCAAGCTGCTGACCGGCGAGATGCGCCATGACAGCGGCCAGATCAAGCTGGGCACCAACCTGGAAGTCGCCTATTTCGACCAGACCCGCGCCAAGCTGGATCCCAAGCAGACCCTGTGGGAAACCCTGACCGACGCGAAGAACGGCGGCGGCGGCGATTCGGTCAATGTCCAGGGCACGGTGCGCCATGTGGTCGGCTACCTGAAGGACTTCCTGTTCGACCCGGACCAGGCGCGCCAGCCGGTGGGCGCACTGTCCGGCGGCGAGAAGAACCGGCTGCTGCTGGCCAAGCTGTTCACCAAGGAATCCAACGTCCTCGTGCTCGATGAGCCGACCAACGATCTGGATATGGACATGCTGGACGTGCTTGAGGACATCGTCGCCTCCTATGCGGGCACGGTCCTGCTGGTCAGCCATGACCGCGATTTTCTCGATCGCATGGTGACCAGCACCATCAGCTTCGACCCCGACGGCAAGGTGCGCGAATATGCCGGCGGCTATTCGGATATGCTGAGCCAGCGCGGCGGCGAAAAAGCCATCCTGGCCACCCTGCCGCAGCCCGACCCGCCCGCCAGGCCCAGGCCCGCTGCGGCGCCGCGCCAGCCCGCCAAGGCGCGCATGACCTTCAGGGACCGGCACGAGCTGGAGAAGCTGCCGGGCGAGATCGAGGCGCTGGAGCGCGATATCGCCCGCATCGAGGGCCAGCTCGCCGATCCCGCCGGTCTTGACGTTGAGGGCATCGCCAGGCTGGCCAAGCTGCTGGAAACCGCGCAAAGATTGCGTGAACGCAAGCAGGACCGATGGCTGGAACTGGAAATGATGCGGGAGGATCTGGAAGGCGCGGCATAAGCCCGGCGCCTATGCCGCCCGGCGGCGCGTTCGTCACCTTCGCAGCCAGCGACGGCGCCGAGCTCCGCTATGCGCTGTGGCCGCGCGAGAGCGCCCGCGGCACCGTGACCCTGCTGGGCGGTTTCACCGAATTCATCGAGAAGCATTTCGAGACCGTCCAGGACCTGCTGGACCGCGGCTTCGCGGTCGCCGCCATGGACTGGCGCAGCCAGGGCCTGTCCCAGCGCAGCGTGTCCAACCCCCAGAAGATCCACGCCACCAGCTTCCGCCGCTATGCCGACGACCTGCAGGAGCTTCAGGAACGAATAGTCGGGCTGGCGTTGCCCGGACCGTATTTCATCCTCGCCCATTCCATGGGCGGCCACATCGCCTTGCGCTACCTGCACAACCGGCCGCCCGCCATCAGGGGCACAGTGCTGTCGTCACCCATGATCGACATCGCCCTGCCGGCACGGCTGCGCTGGGCCATCGGCGCCATTGTCAACGGCGCGGTCAGCCTGGGCTTCGATGAGGCCTATGCGCCCGGTGCCCGCGACTACGGCCCGTGGAAGCAGCAATTCGAGGGCAACACGCTCACTTCCGATCCGGTGCGCTTCGCCGATGCCCATTACTGGATTGCCAGGAACCCCGCACTGGCATCGGGCGGCGGCACCTATGGCTGGCTGAAGGCCGCGCTGCGCTCGATCAGACTGTTCGAAGACCGGGCCTATCTTGACCTGTTCCGCAGCCCCATCTGCCTGGTGCAGGCCGGCGCCGACAAGGTCGTCTCCAACACAGCCCAGGACCGGTTCGCCGAACGGGTACCGGCGTGCGAACTGCACCGCATCGAAGGCGCCCGGCACGAGCTGCTGAAAGAACGCGACGCGCTGCGCAACCAGTTCTGGGTTATCTTCGACGCGTTCGTGAGCAAACTCCTCTAGGGAGGGCTCACCCATCCCGGGCGGGGGCGCGGACAAGGCATACCGGCATCTGCCGGCGCGGAAGGAACGGAGATGAACGAGGCACGGCCGAATCGCAGGTTGCTGAAGCTGTGCGCGGCTGGCGCCGTCGGCATTCTGCTGGGACTGGCGATCACCGTCACACGCATCATCGCGACCGCGCCGACGCCAGAGGACGAATTGGCGGCCGCGCTCGACAACAACGCCGTCTTCCAGCTCGCTATCCGGCACGACCCATCATTGCGGGACGTATATCTGGCCCGGCTGAAGACGGCGTACGCGGCCGGCGGCATCGACGCATCCGCGTCGGAGGCCCATGCCATCGGCCAGGAGATCGGCCGCGCCTACTCGCCGATGCTGCTGGCGACAGCGTCCGATGCCGCGCTGGCCGACTTTCTCGATGTCACCACCGAATACCTGGCCGACGCATATGATTCAGACCCCGATGGTTGTTACGCGTTTGCCCGCGGGCACGTGGTGAATGGCAACGCGCCGTTGCCGCCGGACATCCGGAATCGGCTCGGGAATGTCATGCTGAACCTGGTTGCGACTGCGACCAGCGCGCCCGTGACCATGAGCCCCGACGAATGGATGGCGGGCCGGGCCAAGGTCGAGGAAATTCGGGCGTCGCTCGCCCAGGGCGAGGAAGCGGACCGGATGTATTTTGGCGGCCATGCCGGCAGGCCGGCGTCCAACGCCGCCGAGCGCAAGGGGACATGCCTGTTCCTTGCGCGGGTCTACCAGAAGCTGGGGCGGACCGACGCGCCGTTGCGCTACCTGGCGCTGCGCGCCATGTCCGCGCCAAAACCGCGCCCGAAACCGCAGGAGTCCTTCAAGGACAGCGTCTGAAGAAAACGGGTTGCGCTAGCCGTTCAATGCCCTGAGCGCGGCCTCGTGCACCCGGCGGTCGCCGGCGGCGAGGATACGGCCCGCCTGCCACGCCGGCTCGCCTTCCCAGTTGGTGACGATGCCGCCCGCGGCCTCGACGATGGGGATCAGCGCGTGAATGTCATAAGGCTGCATTTTGGCCTCGACGATCAGGTCGACCAGGCCATGCGCCATCATGCAATAGGCGTAGCAGTCACCGCCAAAGCGGCGCAGCTTCACCCGCTCCTCGACCCGGCGGAACGCGGGCATGTCGACTTCGGGCTCGAACATGTCTGGTGTCGTTGAATAGAGCACCGCGTCCTCGAGATTGGCGCAGGGCCTGACCTTCAGCCGGCGATCGCCCAGAAACGCGCCGCTGGGCCCGCCGGTGAAGCGCTCGCCGGTAATCGGCTGATCCATGATGCCCAGCACCGGGCGCTGATATTCGGCCAGGCCGATCAGCGTGCCCCAGGTGGGAAAGCCGCCGATGAACGAGCGTGTGCCGTCGATGGGGTCGAGCACCCAGGTGAAACGCTCGCCCCATTCGGCGCCGTGTTCCTCGCCATACACCGCGTGGCCGGGATAGCGGTCGGCGATCAGCGCGCGCATGGCCGCCTCGGCGTCGCGGTCGGCGGCGGTTACCGGATCGAAGTCGGCAACGCGCTTGTTGTCGATGGCGCCGGCCGACCGGAACAGCGGCCTGATCACCGTGCCGGCGGCATCGGCCAGCACATGCGCAAAGGCGAGCAGCTCGCGCGCTTCGGCATCGCTCAGTCGCTCTTTGCCATCGGTATCAACCACGGATTTCCCCTTGCGTAGGCTGCATCGCTGCATAGGTTAGGCACTCCAATCCAACAGGGGAAGCATCCAAGTGGCCGCCCGCGACTGCGACTTTCTGATCATCGGCGCCGGCATCGCCGGAGCAAGCGCCGGCTATTTCCTCAGCCGCCACGGGACCGTGGCGCTGCTGGAGCGGGAAAGCGCGCCCGGCTATCACACGACCGGCCGTTCGGCGGCGTTCTATGCGCCATCCTATGGCGGCACCAGCATCCGGCCGCTGACCATTGCCTCGGGCCCGTTCCTGCGCCAGCCGCCGGAAGGTTTCTCCGATACCAAACCGCTGAGCGAGCGGCGCGCGCTCTACATCGCCCGCCAGGACCAGGTCGCCGAACTCGACGCCTTCGAAGCCGCGCTCCGGGTGCTGGAGCCCGATATCGTGCGGCTCGGGCCGGCGCAGGCGCGGGCGTTGTGCCCGGTGCTGCGCGAGGATTACGTGGCCTCGGCGCTGCTCGAGCCGGAATGTTCCGACCTGGACGTCAATGCGGTGCATCAGGGGTTTCTGCGCGGCCTGCGCCAGCGCGGCGGCACCGTTGTCACCGACGCCACCGCCCAGTCCATTACCCGGGTCGGCGGACAATGGTCCGTCGAGACGCCGTCGGGCACGTGGCGCGCGCCGGTGCTGGTCAATGCGGCCGGCGCCTGGGCCGATCAGGTGGCGCAGCTGGCGGGCCTCAGGCCCATCGGCATGCGCCCGTTGCGGCGGACCATCATCATCCTGCCGCCGCCGCCGCTGTTCTCGCCGCATTGGCCGGTGGTGCTGGACATCGGCGACCAGTTCTACTTCAAGCCGGAATCCGGCCGCATCCTTGCCTCTCCGGCCGACGAAACACCCAGCGACCCGGTCGACGCCCAGCCCGAGGAGCTCGACATCGCCATCGCCATCGACCGCATCCAGCAGGCGGCCGATATCCCGGTCCGGCACGTGGACAACAAATGGGCGGGCCTGCGCACCTTCTCGCCCGACCGCACGCCCGTTGTCGGCTTCGACGGCAGCGCCCCGGGGTTCTTCTGGTTCGTCGGTCAGGGCGGCTACGGCATCCAGACCGCGCCGATGATGGGGCGGCTTGCCGAAAGCCTGATCATCGACCGGAACATGCCCGAGGAACTGGCCGGCTTCGACGTGTCCGCCGCCACCTACGATCCCGACCGTTTCCGCTGACGGAGATTTCATGCGCGCCATCATCTGCCGCGAACACGGCGACCTGTCCGTCCTGAAGCTCGAGGACGTGCCCGATCCGGTTGCCGGCCCCGGACAGGCGCTGGTGCGGATCCGCGCCTGCGGCATCAACTTCGCCGACAGCATCATGGCGGCGGGCAAGTATCAGAACCAGCCCGAGCTGCCGTTCATTCCCGGCTCCGAGATCGCCGGCGACGTGGTGGCGCTGGGCGAGGGCGCGGCAGGATGCTCCGTCGGCGACCGGGTGATGGGCCTGCCCGGGCGCGGCGGCTATGCCGAACTGGTGGCGGTGAATGTCAATCGGCTGACCCGCCTGCCGGAGCATCTGGCCTACGAGCAGGCCGCCAGCTTTGCCGTGACCTACGGCACCAGCCACGTGGCGCTCGCCCACCGGGCGCGGCTGAAGCCGGGCGAGACGCTGCTGGTGCACGGCGCAGCCGGCGGCGTGGGCCTGACAGCGGTCGAACTGGGCAGGATCATGGGCGCGCGGATCATCGCCACGGCGGGCGGCCCGGACAAGCTGGAGATCGCCCGCGCCGCCGGCGCCCACGAGACCATCGATTACCTGGCCGAGGATATCCGCGAGCGGGTGAAGGCGCTGACCGGCGGCCGCGGCGCCGACGTGGTCTATGACCCGGTAGGCGGCGATGTGTTCGACGCCTCGCTGCGCTGCGTCGCCTTCGAGGGCCGCATCCTGGTGATCGGCTTCGCCGGGGGCCGCGTGCAGCAGATCCCGGCCAACCACGTGATGGTGAAGAACGTCGACATCATCGGCGTCAACCGACCGGCCTATGACAGCTTCGCACCCGACGTGTCACGCGCCAGTCAGGAGGAACTGCTCGGCTGGCTGGCGGCCGGCAAGATCAGGCCGCTGGTATCGCGGACTTTCCCGCTGGAGCAGGCCGTCGAAGGACTGAAATCGGTGGTTACCCGCAAGTCCACGGGCAAGGTGGTGATCAGCCCCTGAAGGCCGGCCAGACACGGCGGCAGGCCGGGGAGTCCCGCTGTAACCCATTGTTCATGAAACACTTCCCGAATTGCCTTGATTCATGGCCGGGGAGTCCTAAAATCAGTCATGTACCTTTGGCCGCGAGTTTCGCGAGAAGGTACTGCCCTTCGTGGGCGTTTCCTCCCTAAACTTGGGCCACTTCAGGCATCTGGAGTGGCTCTTTTTTTGACCGGCCCGGGCGCGCAAGCGCCGCACCGGCGGTATTGTTCCGGTCCGGGACGATCGTTGAGGGGCCGGCTCAGAATGCCTTGAGCAACTCGGTCGGCAACGCGGCCAGCGCCGCGATCAGCGCACTCATGGCGTCGCGCAGCGGCGTAAAACCCTCGCTGCGGCTCATGGTTGCCTCGTCCATATAGAGCGCGCGGTTGATCTCGATCTGCAGGGCGTGCCGGCCTTCGCGCGGCATGCCGTAATACCGGGTGTTGAAGCCGCCCGAATAGGGATCGTTGCGCACCACCCGGAAACCCTGCTCGGTCAGCGCCTGCTGCGCCACCGTCATCACGTCGCCGTGGCAGCTTCTGCCATAGCGGTCTCCCAGGATGATGTCGGGCACCGATCCGCCGCTCTTGAGCGGCATGTCGCCCCACGAGCCGCCGCAGGACGGCATGGAATGGCAATCGATCAGCACCGCGCAGCCATACTGGGCGCGGGTCCGGTCGAGCAACCGCGACAATGCCTGGTGATAGGGCTTGTAGACCACCGACACCCGGCGCTCGGCCTCGGCAAAGGGCATGCGCCCGTCATAGATGGCGGTACCGCTCGCCACGACGCGGGCGATGGTGCCCAGGCCGGCGGCGACCCGGCCCGACCGGGCGTTGACGTATTCGGGCAGCGGCCCGTCGAACATTTCCGGGTCCAGCTCCCACGCTTCCCGGTTCACGTCCAGATAGGCGCGGGCATAGGTCGCCTGGATCAGCGGCACCCCCAGATGGGGCGCGGCGCCGAACAATTCGTCCACGAAGGCGTCTTCGGATGCGCGCAGGGTGAGGGGATCGAGCCGCGACGACGCGATGAAATCGGCCGGGTAGTGGCGGCCGCTATGCGGCGACGCAAACACCAGCGCCGCGGTCTGGCGCGCCGGTTCGGTCACCAGGCATGCGGGCGGGCCGGATTCGGTGTCGAGCGCGGCTTGGATGTCGAGTGCGGGTTCGCTGGGGGTCATGGTCCGATCATCTGGTACCGGATGCACCCTCCGGCAAGGCACTTCCATATGGAATTATGACGGATTCTGGCCGCAGGGCAACCGGGCGCGCGCGAAACGCACAAGGCGGCGCATTCCGGCAACACAGGTCTTGCGCGCACGAAGGTTTTGCTTATAGTCCGCGCCGATCCCGAGGGGCGCATAGCTCAGTGGTAGAGCACTACGTTGACATCGTAGGGGTCGCAAGTTCGAACCTTGCTGCGCCCACCATCATCCTCCCGGAAACAATCGAGAACGTCGCTGCCCCCATCGGGGTACAAGCGTCTTGCGACCCGCAATGGGCGGAATGCCACGTTCCTGACCGTCGGCCATGGCGTGCATCAGCGGATCATTTGGGCGCGAGACCGACCGCTGCGAGAACACGGTCCAAGGTGCTTTCCTGGCGGCCGACACCCTCGAAATCGCCTCGCAATGCCTTCAACGCATATCGCTCCTTGTTGATCTCATCCGCTGTCCGGAAGCCTAATCGGCGGAGGATCGGCACAGGCGGACACCATCCCTGAATAGCGTGCTGAAGGAGGAACGCGGAGACGAGCGCCGGCAGCACAAGCCACCTGCGATCTGACACTGCGCCGAGCAGAACCCCGGAAAGGGCCAAAGTTGAAGCGTTCGCTTCGATGGCCCTCTCTATGTCCCATTCCCGATCAAGTTCAGTCAGGCGTTCGGGAATCTCGTCTTTGTGTGACCGGAAGTACGCAACGCTTTCCCGCGTCGCCTCTGCTATCCGGTCGTTGATTTCTGGTGCGGTGCTAACCTGGACTCGCTGGCGAGTGCTTCTCATCGAACCCTCCTGCTCTAAACTGGTCTTCTTGCAGCTGCCCTTCTCAGGAGCCAGCCACCGACGATCATCGCAGCACCCCAGGCCAGGAATGCGTAGTCCCAGACCGATTGGCCGGCCACCTGATACACATGATGCAGGTTCAGGATGTGATGATCGATTACCCCTTCGACAACATTGAACAGCCCCCACCCCATTAACATCGATCCCGAGAGCGCCTGTCCGGACCTGGATTCATCCAGGTCTTTCGTCGCCTCCCAGAGCAGCCAGATTCCGATTGCCGTGGCCATCCAGACGAGTGCGTGAAAAGCGCCGTCCCAGACCATGTTGATCTTCGCACCGATCAGGGTATCAGCCGGAATGCGGGCGGAGAGCATGTTGTGAAACTGGAGAAGTTGATGGAACAGGATGCCATCGACAAAGCCGCCCATTCCGATGCCTATCGCGAGACCTGCAGCATGCAATTTCCGCGGCATCAGGAACTCCGTGCGTAAAGCGCAAATGCAACGACGACGCCGAGTGCAGCCATCGGGGCGGCAACCAGCGCCAGATTGATCAGGAAGTCGCCTTGAAACAGTCGCTCCCTGACAGCTTCGGCCGTTTCGCTGTGGCACAGCGTGCACGCGAGCAGCGGGGAGGCAGGAAAAGCCGCCAATCCAACTGTCAGAAGTCCAACGCGCATTGTCATGCCAACTCCGTCCGTTGTTGGCATAACAGTCGTTTCGGGCAAATGTTCCGGTCACCAGATGGTGAAATCAAGCCGGTCTTGCGGATCGAAACCGGCGGAAAGGGCCATATTTTTCGGGTTTCCGATCTGGCGGCACCGGACGGCCTCCAAAAGCTGTTCGCGCCGAGGGGCTGACAGTCAGGGTGCTGTGCGCCGCCCGGCGATATCGCACGGGCCTTTTGCGGTTTCCCTCAATAAAATCAGCATTGATGATTTACTCTAAAAATGGCGTTGTCTACTGTCCTGTCCAGCAGGCGGAACACCGCCGCGCAATTGAGGGGAGATACTCGCATGTCCGCAACCAACCGGCCCATCAACCGCAAGGTCGTGCTCGTCAGCCATGTCAACGGCCTGGTCGGGCCCGAGCACTTCCGGATCGAGGAAGAGACCACGCGTCCACCGGGCGAGGGGCAGGTTCTGGTCGAGACGGATTCCATTTCCATCGACGCGTTCATCCGCACCAGCCTGAACGACACGGAAGGCCTGCACACCCAGGTGCCGGTCGGCGGCACCGTCATCGCCCTGGGCGTCGGCCGGGTGATCGAGAGCAATGCGCCGGGCTGGTCGGTGGGCGATGCGGTGGCCGGGCCGCTCTGCGCCCAGACCCATGCGACCCTGCCGGTTGGCATGTTGCAGAAGATCGACGATTCCATGCCGCTGTCCACCTATCTGGGGGCACTGGGCCTGACCACCGGCGTCACCGCCTATTTCGGCATCCGCGAGGTGGGTCAGGTGAAGCCCGGCGAGACCGTGCTTGTCTCGGGCGCGGCGGGCGCGGTCGGATCCATCGTGGGGCAGATCGCCAAGATCGCCGGGGCGCGGGTGATCGGTCTGGCGGGCGGGCCGGACAAGGTCGCCTATCTGACCGGCACGCTCGGCCTCGACGCCGGCATCGACTACAAGGGCGAGGATGTGGACGCCCGGCTCAAGGAACTGGCGCCCGACGGCATCGATGTGTTCTTCGACAATGTGGGCGGCGAGATCCTCGACATCGCGCTGGACAATATCCGCGAGCGCGGCCGGGTGGTGATCTGCGGCGCCATCTCGCAATACAACGACCAGCAGCATGTGCGCGGCCCGAGCCTGTATCTGCGCCTTGCCGAGCGCTATGCGCGCATGGAGGGCTTCACCGTCATGCACTTCACCGCGCAATTCCCCGAAGCCTATGCCCAGCTGGGACAATGGCTGGCCGAAGGCAAGCTGAAGATGCCGGAACAGGTGGTGCACGGCATCGACGCCTTTCCCGCCGCCCTGCGCTCGCTGTTCGTCGGCGGCAACACCGGGAAGATGCTCGTCAAACCGTGACCGCGGCTTGCGCCCGGTCCGGCCAGGCACCGCGTCATCCCTGATCAGGAGTTCGGATGCAGGCGGCGAGAAGGCCTCGCCGCTTGCCGCGGCAACCGCTGGCCCCTACCTTCCACGCGATGCCAAAATTTTATCCGGGTCCCATAACCTTCTCGAAGCCGGCCATGCTGCTGCCGGCAATGCTTGGCGTGCTGCTGCTCGCGGCCGGGCCGGCACAGGCCCTGGCGCCGATCCGGGACTATCTGAGCACCGGCGAGGCGGGCGAGCGCGACCACGCCTATCCGCTAATGCGCTGCGGCGCGCTCTACATGTCGTCGCTGAAGGTGGCGGGCGCCGGCGTCACGCCGGACAAGGCCGAGAACGTGATGCAGACGGCAATGAAGATGATCGCCATCGCCACCTCGTTCCGCATGACACCCGGCGACGATCCAACGGCGACCGCCAATGGCGTGATGGACGAGGTCGAGCGGATGGTCGAGGAGTACGGCGCCGAGAGTGCGGCCACGGGCAGAGGATCGCTGGTGAAGCAGGATTTCAAATATTGCCGCAACTTCGCCGAGCCGTTCGCGCGCAATTATGACATGGACCCGCCCCAGGCAGTCCGCCAGCCCCGGCCGGTGCCGCGTGAAACGCCCGCACCCCAGCCGCAGCCGCGCCGCCAGGAACCGGAGATCCGCCCCGGCGACGTGCCCGGCGCGCCGTTGCCGCACTAGCAACCGGCGCAATGCCGGCAGGCCTATGCCTGGGCGCTGGGACGGCTCTCGATCCGTTCCCACCAGCGCAGCAGATTGGGATGCCGCTCGGTGAAGAACAGTCCCTCGCCCTTGCCGGTCCCGAGACGGGCATATGTGGTGATGTCGACCACCGTGAACGCGTTGCCGGCGATGTAGTCGCGGCCGGCCATCTCCCCTTCCAGCCAGTCGAACTTCTTCAGCGCGTCCTTGCGGCACGCCTCGACATAGTCCGGCACCTGGGTCAGCACCTCGGCGAAGAACGGCTGCGAGTGCTTGACGAAACTGGTGACGTAGCTGGCCACGTCCAGCTCGATGCGGCGGTTCCACATCTCGATGATGGCGCGCTCCTTCGGCGTGGTGCCGAACAGCGGCGGGTTGGGATGCAATTCCTCCAGATAGCGGCAGATGGCGTAGGACTCGCTCAGATAGGTGCCGTCCTCCAGCCTGAGCACGGGCAATGCCGCCATGGGATTGATCCGGCGGAATTCGGGCGTGCGGTGTTCCATCTTCGAGAACGCCACGTTCTCGCGCTGGATCTCCAGCCCCTTTTCCGCCAGGTACATCCGCACCCGCTTGGTATTGGAGCCGGCCTTGTTGTCGAGCAACGTCAGGCCCTCGAGCCGAGTGGTCATGATGTCTCCTGCTGATTCCCTGTTCCGCAGGCAGAGTAGCCCCGCATGTCCCTGAAGCGAAAGGCCGATATGCCCCGCGGCCGGTTGATCCGGGACGTCCGGTCTCCTAATGTCTGCCCGATTGGCGCTGGACGCGCCTTCAGGAGGGGCATGCCGGCAAAAGTACTGTTCATCGGACTCGATGCGGGCAGCGCGGCGCTGGTCCGCCGGTTCGCCGCCGAGGGCGCCATGCCGACCTTCTCCCGGCTGGAGCGTGATGGCGCGCTGTGCCGGCTGGAAAGCCCGCTGCGCACCTTGCCGGGCGCCATCTGGCCCGAGATCATGACTGGGATTTCCTGCGGCAGGATGGCCGAGTTCTACCATCCGGGCCAGCTTCATACCGGCGAATCCCGAATCCGGCCGATCAGCGAGGAAGAGACGCGGACGGAACGATATTTCTGGACGAAGGCCAGCCGCGCCGGCCGGAGGGTCGCGGCCATCGACATTCCCCAGGGCGTGCTGGCGCCGGACCTGAACGGCATCCAGATCGCCGAATGGGGCGTGCATGACCGCAATTTCCGCCCCGGCTCGGTTCCCCCGGAGCTGATGGGCGAGATGAGTGCGCTGTATGGCGACCATCCCATCCAGGGACGCGCCTGCGACACGCTGGCCAGCCAGCAAGGACACGACGTCCTGCTCGATGGCCTGCTGAAAGGCTGCCGCAGCAAGGCCGACATGATGGTGGACCTGCTGGACCGGGAACACTGGGACCTGTTCGCTTGCGCGTTCGGCGAAACCCACTGCGCCGGCCATCAGCTCTGGCACCTGCTGGACAAATCCCACCCCGAGCATGACCCCGATGCGCCCCAACATCTGCGCGATTCCATGAAGCTGATCTATTCGGCGATCGACGAGGGCATTGGCCGTCTGATCGATCGCGCCGGGACGGATACCACGGTGATGGTGCTGACGAGCCACGGCGTCGGACCCTATGCGGGCGGGCCGCAGCTGCTTCCGGAGATAATGTCGCGGCTGGGCATGTCGAGCCATGCCGATTCGCCCCTGCGCCGTGCGTTGCGCGGCATGCACAATCAGGCCCGCTACCTGCCCTTCGGCATCAAGCGCCTTTTGCGCAAGACCCTCGGATTTGGTGCGCTGCGCCGCGTGCAGTCGGGGATCGGCGCATCATTTGACCCGTTCGAGTCTCCCCGCACCCGTGCCGGCGCGGTGAAGAACAACCGCTGCGGCGCCATCCGGCTGAACCTGAAAGGCCGCGAGCCCTTCGGCTCGGTCGCGCCGGGCGCCGAGGCACAGGCGCTGATGGCCGAGCTGTGCGATGCCCTGATGTCCCTGACCCTGGCAGGAACCGGCAAGCCGATCGTCGAAAGCATCGTCAGCGCCGAAGACGCGTTTGGACCCGGTCACCATCCGGACGTGCCGGACCTGATCATCCGCTTCCGCTCCGACATCGGGCCGATCGAGGCCTGCCATTCGGCCCGGGTGGGCCATGTGGCGGTCCCGATCCGCTCGCCGGGATATCCGCGCACCGGCGACCATGTGCCCAATACGCGATTATGGGCGGCAGGTCCCGATATCCGCGCGGGACGGCGGATGCCCGACGGCAACGTGCTCGATATCGCGCCCACCATCCTCCACCTGCTTGGCGTGCCTGCCGGAGACACCGACGGCAAGCCGCTCCCGCTTCACCACTGAATTCTGCACCCGTGCTGGCCGGCCCTTGGCCGCGGCCCGCCCACGGCCTATGGTATGCGATCCCTGAACCGGATCGATGCATTGTCGAAGTCGCCGCCCGCCGCAGTTCGCCCTTCCATGATGGTGCCGCTGGTGATTGCCTGCGCGCTGTTCATGGAAACCCTGGACGGGACGGTGATCGCGACCGCCATTCCCGCCATCGCCCGGGACCTGGACGAAAGCCCGCTGGCGCTCAACCTGGCAATGACCGCCTACATGCTGAGCCTCGCCGTGTTCATACCGCTGAGCGGCTGGCTGGCCGACCGGTTCGGTGCGCGGCGCATCTTCTGCGCCGCTATCGTGGTCTTCACCCTGAGCTCGCTGGGCTGCGCGCTGGCGGTCGATCTCAATACGCTGATTCTTGCGCGTGTCTGCCAGGGCATGGGTGGGTCCATGATGATGCCGGTCGGCCGGCTGATCCTGCTGCGCACCATTCCCAAGAACCAGTTCGTCAAGGCCATGAGCTGGGTGGTGATCCCGGCGCTGGTCGGCCCGGCGGTCGGCCCGCTGCTGGGCGGCTTCATCGCCACCTACTGGTCGTGGCGCTGGATTTTCCTGATCAACCTGCCGATCGGCGCGTTGGGCCTGTTCCTGGCGCTGCGCCACATCGGCCCCATCACCGGTCCCAAGCCGCGCAAACCCGATATCGCCGGCTTCCTGATGCTGGGACTTGGCCTGGGCAGTTTCGCCTTCGCCATCGACAATCTGGGCCGGGGCATCCTGCCGGCCTGGTCGGTGGTGGCCGGTTTCGCGGTGGCGGCCGTCACGCTGACGATCTATGGACGCCATGCCCTGCTCAGCCGGTATCCGGCGCTCGACCTGCGGCTGCTGCGCATCCCCACCTTCCGCATCGCCACCGTCGGCGGCTCGGTGTTCCGTGTCGGCATCGGCACCGTGCCGTTCCTGCTGCCGCTGATGTTCCAGCTGGGCTTCGGCCTGTCGCCGCTGGAATCGGGGGCGCTCACCTTCTCCACCGCCATCGGCGCCATGACCATGAAGGTCGTGGCCACCTGGGTGCTGCGCCGGTTCGGCTTCAGGACGCTGCTGACCTGGAACGCGCTGATGAGCGGCGTGCTGCTTGCAGCGACCGGCCTGCTCCGGCCGGATACGCCCTATCTGATCGTGCTGGCGCTGCTGATGGTCTCGGGCTTCTTCCGCTCGCTGCAGTTCACCTGCTTCAATGCCCTCAGCTTCGCCGATGTGGATGACGCGCGCATGAGCAACGCCACCAGCTTTTCCAGTGTTGCCCAGCAGCTCAGCCTGGGCATGGGCGTGGCGTTTGCCGCCCTGCTGCTCAGCCTGGTGCCCGGCATGGCGGACGGCCATACCGTCCAGCGCATCGACCCGGACAACTTCCTGCCGATCTTCGCCGCAGCGGGCCTGATGTGTGCCGCGTCCTGGCTCTGGGTCCGCAAGCTGACACCGGATGCGGGCGCGGTGATGAGCGGCTTTGGACGGAAGCCGTCATCTAACGCCGAATTACCCGCCGAGTAGCGGCGTCCCAAGTCTACTGGTTGTTCCAGGCAGGCGACCGGGCGATGTCGCTGAACGCCTTTCTGGCCGCCTCGGCAGGTTCGCCCTCGATTCGCTGGCCATCGGCCGAGATCTGGTCCAGTTCGCCGTCACCGTCGATGGTGCAGCGGACCACGATTCGCCGTGGTTCTTCCGAATCCTGGGTAATGAAGTCGATCTGCGACTGACCGGGTCCCCAGCTGTGCGTGTCGACCTTGCCGCCGGTGATCGGCTCGCCCAGCGCCCTGGCCGCGGAAATGCAGCCGCTGGTCAACACCTCCGGCTTGTAGACGACGCCGCAGCCGGCCAATGCCACGGCGAGTCCGAACAGGGCCGTGCCCTTCGCAATTCCGATCACGTTTCCTCCGCTACCCTGGGCGCACGCCGATCCGGGGCGCCGCCTTCCTTATAGGTAACGCCGCCGCGCGGCGAAAGTGGCGGCCTTCATGTGCCGGACTTCGACGCGACGGCATCGATCACGATCCTGACGTCGAGGCCGACCCACTGGCCGGTGGCCCATTGCCCGTCGCCCACCTTGAAGTCGGTGCGCGTGATGCTGAAGCCGGCCTTGATCGCCGCCCGGTCGCCGTCTGGCGTCAGGGTGAAGGGAATGGTGACCTGCCGCTCGATGCCCTTGATCGACATCACGCCGGTAGCCTCGAAGCGCCGGTCGTCCTTCTTGACGATCTTGCGGGACCTGAACGTCGCCCTCGGGTGATCCGCCACGTCGAACCAGTCGCTGCCGGGCAGCGCCTCGTTGCGCTGCTTGTCGCCCGCGTCGATGGCCGACAGGTCCACACTCGCCGTCAGCGTCGCCCTGGCCAGATCCGACGGATCGAGGGTGAGGTCGGCGGCGAATCTGGGGAATCTGCCGGTAAACTCCTGGCCAAGCTGGGTGGCGGTGAAGGTCAGGCTGCTCTTTCCCGGCACGATGCGCCATGTCGGCGCCGCCGGCTTCGCGGCCTGGGCGGGCGCCGGCCGCGTGTGGCCCGCGGCATCTTCCTTGTGCTTGCCGCCCGCCGCCCATGCCCCGGATGCGGCAAGGCACGCCGTCAGCAGCGAAACCGTCAGCCACCGTGTCATCGCTGCTCTCCCTGCGGCGGGCGCAGGAACGGCACCATGCGCGCCAGAACGTCATCCTTCAGGATGAAATGATGCTTGAGCGCCGCCGCGACGTGCAGCACCAGCAGCGCGACCGCGCCGAATGCCAGCCAGACATGCGCCGCCAGCGCCGCGCCGAACATGGATTTCGGCACCGGCAGATGCGGCCAGGAGATCTGGCCGTAAAGCACCGTCGGAATATTGTAGGGCGAGGCCGACACCATGGCCCAGCCCAGCAACGGGATGAGGATGATCAGCCCGTAGAAGCCGATATGGGTGGCCCGCGCCGCGATCCGCTCCCAGGGCTTGAGCGTCGGCGGCAGCGGCGGCGCCCGGTGCGTCAGCCGCCATGCCAGGCGCAGCAGCGACAGCAGCAGCACGGTGATGCCGATCGACTTGTGCCACTGGTACAGCGCGAACTTGCGGGCGAGTTCAGCATCCGGCAGGCCGGTCATGACGATGCCCAGGACCACCAGCGCGCCGACCGCCAGCGCGATCAGCCAGTGCAGGGTGATCGCCACCGCCGAATAGCGGGTCATCGCCCGGTCGCCGCGGCGAAGGCGGTTTTCGCGGCATCGAGGTCGCCATTCCGTGCGCGGGTGCCGTCGATCTTGATGCGGGTCAGGGCGCCGCGCATGTTGACCTTGCACTTGATATTGACCGTCACCGGCCCGGCGCCGTCCGGCTGCAGGTGAAACCGCAGGATCGATTCTCGCCCGACAACCGCGCGGTAGTCGAGCGACCCGCTGGCAAGGTCCGGCCGCAAGGCGGCCGAGGCGGCCTCGCAGCCCGCCAGCATGGACTTCTTGCCCAGCGGCTCGCCGCACGCAGCCAGCGCCATCAGACCCGCGATCGTGACGAGAATTCGTATCCGCATTGTCAGAGTCATAGCACGGCGGCGCGCGGCGTCCAGCGCGGCGGTTTTTCAGCATGGCCGCTGGAAACTTCGCTGGACATTACCGCGAGATGGACGTTTGCTTAACTGGCGCCGGGCCAAAAGATATTGGGGAGATATCGTGGTCGAGGAAACGGGACACCGTCCGCTGTCGAGGCGGACCATCGTCTTCTACGGTCTGTCCGAAATGCCGCTGCAGGTGGCCAGCGTCGTCGTTTCCGCCTACCTGCTGAACTATTATGCCACCGATCTGGGACTCGGCCTCGCGGCCATGGGATTCGTCTGGCTGTTGGCGCGAATCTTCGATGGCGTCACCGACCCGCTGATCGGATATCTGAGCGATATCACCCGGACGCGGTGGGGTCGCCGGCGCATCTGGATGGTTGCGTCCGTGCCGGTGATGATGCTGGCCGTCTGGAAACTGTTTTTTCCACAGCTGCCGGTCGACGAAACCTATTTCCTGATCTGGATGCTGATGCTGTGGCTCGGCTGGACCATGCTGCTGATCCCCTATTACGCCTGGGCTGCCGAGCTATCGACCGACTACAACGAGCGGTCGGTGATCGTCGGCTGGCGCGTCTGGCTCGGCATGGCGGCCAACGTCTCCAGCAAGGCGCTGCCGGTTCTGGCCCTGCTGGTGTTCGGATTTGGCGGGACGCGCGAGGTGCTGCTGATGGTCGGCGCCATGACCCTGGTGCTGGTGCCGCTAACAGTCGGCCTGACGGTCGCGAATGTGCCCGAATTGCCGGAATTCCAGCCCACCACCATTCCTTTCTGGCGCGGCCTGAAAGTGATGTGGCGCAACGGCCCGTTCCGCCGGCTGATCGTGGCGTTCTTCATCAGCTACATGGGGACCACGGTCGCCACCGCGACAGTCCTGTTCTACATCCGCAGCGTGGTCGGCGAGGAAAAGCTGGGGATCGTCTTCCTGCTCGCCTTCTATCTGGCATGCCTGGTGGGCATTCCGTTCTGGGTCTGGCTCTCGAAGCGGATCGGCAAGCACAAGACCTGGATCGCCTGCCTGATGATCTATCCCTGCACCAGCCCGTTCTATCTGCTGCTGGGCGAGGGCGACTTCTGGTGGATGATCCCGATCACCATGGCCACCGGCTTCGGCGCCGGATCGAATCAGGTGCTGGCCAGTTCCATGAAGGCCGATGTCATCGACCTGGACACCATGATGACCGGACAGAACCGTGCCGCCCTGTTCTTTTCCGTATGGGCGATGGCCACCAAGCTGGCCCTGTCGATCGGACCGTGGCTCGCGCTGACGCTGCTCGCCTGGCTCGCCTTCGACCCGGCGCCGGGCGCGGCCAATTCGGATACCAGCCTGTGGGGCCTGAAACTCGTATTCGCCCTGGGCCCGCCCGTCTTCATGATCGTGACCATCATTGTCGCCTGGCGCTATCCGATTACCGAGGAACGCCACCGCCGCATGCGCGCGGCCATCGAGCGGCGCAACGCGCGCCGCACCGAACGCGAACGGGTCGCGGAAGCCGTGCGGGCGACGGCGGAATGGGCTACGTATTCTCCGGCACCAGTCCCGCTCAGGCCCGGCCCGGATCCTGCCCGCGGATAGGAACCCTACGATCAAGCAGGTTATCCGATGACCGATCAGGATTTGATTTTCAACCGAAGACCCGCCACGGCACAGGAGATGGCCAGCTTCAGCACGGCGCTCACGGTCCTGGCCGGAAAATGGAAGCTGGAAATCCTCTGGCATCTCAGCCTGGGTACAAAGCGGTTCAGCCAGTTGCGGCGCGCGCTGCCCCGCATCACCCAGCACATGCTGACGGCCCGTTTGCGCGAATTGGAAGCTGACGGAATGATTCACCGCAAGGTGTATGCCGAGGTGCCACCGAAAGTCGAATATACGCTCTCGCGCGCCGCAGTCGACCTGGCGCCCATGTTCGCCGCCGCGTTAGAGTGGGCATACAAGTATTCGGACAGTCTGAAGACGGACAGGCAAGGCTGATGGCGCGGCATATCCATGCCGTGTCGTCTGGCAGACTGATAGTATCTATTTCCATACTTGGTACGATTTTTAACCGTACTTGACCATATTTTGCGTTTCCCGGCACTGTTCCCGCCACATCGGCCCATTAAGGCCAAGCCGGGAGAACGACCGTGACAAAAGCCAGCGCCAGGCCCGACGACGTCAACTTCATGGATCCCGAAACCCAGGAGTGTCCCTACACGGCCTACGGGACGCTGCGCGACCAGGCACCCGTCTGGCGCGATCCGCTGACTGGCTATTACGTAGTCACGCGCTATGACGACCTGCGCGAGATACTGCTGGACACCGAGCATTTCTCCAATGACCGGTACAGCCGCATCGCCCTGGAGCAGATGACCGAGCGCGACCTTCGCATGCTGGCTCTGTATCAGGACAAGGGATGGGTGCCCGCGGCCACGCTGGGCGGGCGGGACGACCCTGGCCACAAGCAGATGCGGGCGATCTTCGATCAGGCGTTCCGCGCGGGCAAGATCAAGGGGCTGGATCCGCTGGTCGAGGATATCGCCCATCGGCTGATCGACAAGTTCATCGGCGACGGGCACTGCGACTGGGTGCAGCAGTTCGCCGTACCGCTGCCGCTGACGATCATCGGCAGGCAAATGGGCGCCAAGGAAGAGGACATCTGGCGGATCAAGGCCTGGACCGACGCCTGGGTGCAACGGCTTGGCCGCATGCAAAGCGAGGAGGAAGAACGCTGGTCGGTCGAGATGGAAATCGAGGCCCAGCATTATTTCCAGCCGATCTTCGAGAGGCTGCGCAAGGAGCCGGACGACACGCTTTTGTCCGACCTGGTGAACACGGTCGTCCCCGAATGGGGCCGCACGCTGAACGACAACGAACTGCATGCCGAGATGATGGCCGACACCTTCGTCGGCGGCTCGGAGACCAGCACCAACGCCCTGTCGGCGGGCGTAATGCTGCTGATCCAGAACCCCGATGTCTGGGCGCGCCTGAAGCAAGGCGACGACAAGGACCTGCGCACCTTTGTCGAGGAGGTGCTGCGCCTCGAGAGCCCGGTCCAAGGGCTGTTCCGCATTGCGACCAAGGAAAAGCGCATCGGCGACACGGTGGTGCCGGCCGATTCCATCCTCAATATCCGCTACGCGTCGGCCAACCGCGACGACCGGCACTTCGAGTGCCCGGAGAAGCTGGACCTTGATCGCAAGAACGCCGGCAGCCACCTGGCCTTTGGCTCGGGCGTGCACCATTGCCTGGGCGCGCCGCTCGCCCGACGTGAGTTGTGGTGGGGCTTCAAGGCGCTGATCGAGCGCATCGACGACATGCGCTTCGCTCCCGGCAGGAACGACTTCCGGCACGCGCCCAACTTCATGCTCCGCGCGCTCAAGGAACTGCACATCGAGTTCACCCCGACGCGGTAGGCGCGCTACACCTTCTCCAGCACATGCACCGCGCACGCTTGGCCCAGACCCAATACGTGGGTAAGGCCCAGCCTTGCGCCCTCGACCTGCCTTGCGCCGGCTTCGCCGCGCAGATGGGTCGCCACCTCATAGATATTGGCGATGCCGGTCGCACCGAGCGGATGGCCTTTCGACAGCAGGCCGCCCGAGACATTGACCGGCACCTTGCCGCCCAGCCAGGTGGCGCCCGAGTCGATGAACGCCCCGGCCTCGCCTTCGCCGCATAGGCCGAGATTCTCGTAATGTACGATTTCGGCGGTGGCGAAGCAGTCGTGCAACTCCACCAGGTTGATGTCCTGCGGGCCGATCCCGGCCTTCTCATAGGCGATCCTGGCCGCGTCGCGGGTGCAGGTGTTGAAGTCGGGCAGGGTGAGGTCGCGCTGGGTGAAGCGGTCGCTGGTCAGCGCCGAGGCGCGCACCCGCACCGCGCGGCCCATGCCCAGCTCGCGGGCCTTCTTCGCCGAGGCAATGACCGCAGCGGCCGAGCCATCCACGTTCACCGAGCACATCAGCTTGGTGTTGGGATAAGCGATCATCTCGGCGCCCATCACGTCTTCCAGCGGCGTCTCGATCTGGTACATCGCCTTGGGATTGAGCGTGGAATGGTGGTGGTTCTTCACCGACACCTTGGCGAAATGCTCGGGCTTGGTGCCGTATTTGCGCGAATGCTCCATGCCCACCTCGGCGAACAGGGCGGGCATCAGCCGCGAACCCAGCAGGCCCTCGCGCGGGATGCCGTCATCGCCGCCGCCGGCGTTCCCCAGCAGGCCCTTGCCCATCTGTTCGGCGCCAACCGCCAGCACCAGGTCGTATTCGCCTGATTTCACGGCCAGATACGCCTCGCGGAACGCGGTCGCGCCCGACGCGCAGGCATTGGTGCAATTGACCACCGGAATGCCGGTCTGACCGATCTGCTGCAGGATCTTCTGGCCGACGAACTGGGTGACGTGTCCCACATTGCCCAGATAGAGCGCCTGCATGTCCTTGATGCCGAGCCCGGCATCGTCCAGCGCCAGCAGCGCGGCTTCCGCGCCCAGGCCGTCGATGGTCCGGTGCGGGAACCGCCCGAACTTGATCATGTCCACGCCGAGTACGTAAACGTCTTCGCTCATGTCAGGTCTCCACAGATCGCAACAACAAAGCCCGTCATTCCCGCGCACGCGGGAACCCAGATGGGGAAAGGGCAGCGGCTGTCGTGGGCTTCAGTCACGACAAACCCCCTTATTTCCGCAGCGCGCCGGTGCTCTACGAAGAGCTGGGTCCCCGCGTGCGCGGGGATGACGGCGGAGGGTGGGAGTGAAAACACCTTCAGCCCTTCTTCGGCACGAAGAAGTAGGACACATATGTCCTGCCTTCCTTGTTCTTGTGCTCCAGCTCACGGAACACCACCTCGACCTTCATGCCTGTCTTCACATGCTCGGGGTCAGGCTCCACGTCGATCAGCGTGCCCTTCAGCGAGCAGGCGCCGTCCAGGTCGACGGTGGCCGACACGAACGGCACCTTGATGCCCGGATAGGAGCGGTGGACGATGGAAAAGGTGTAGAGTTCGCCGGTCGTCGGCAGCCGCACCGCCTTGAACGGCTTGCGCGAGAAACACTTCGAGCAGGCCATGCGCTCGGTGGTGTAGATCTCGCCGCAATCGGCGCATTGCTGCCCTTCCAGATAGGGCGCGCCATCCGCGCCGAATTTCAGGAACGGCACGATGGTCGGCGGGTTGGCCAGGGCGGTGTCGGACATGCGTTGCTCTCCTAGTTCACTTGACGCGCGGTCTCGCCCCAGAAGCGGGCGCGCAGCACCTTCTTGTCGGGCTTGCCGATGGCGGTCACCGGGATCGAATCGGCGAACTCGATGCGCTTTGGCGCCTGTACCGAGCCCTTCTTTTCCTTCACCAGCGCGATCAGCTCCTCGGCGGTGACGGCGGCGCCGTTCCTGCGGACGATGACGGCGGTGACCGCCTCGCCCCACTTGTCGTCGGGCACGCCGATAACGGCGGCCTGGGCCACGCCCGGATGCCGGGTCAGCACGTCCTCGACCTCCTTCGGGTACACGTTGAACCCGCCGGAGATGATCATGTCCTTCTTGCGGTCGACGATGTAGAGGTAGCCCTCCTCGTCCTTGCGCGCCATATCGCCGGTGTGCAGCCAGCCGCCGCGCAAGGTGGCCGCCGTTTCCTCGGGCCGCTTCCAGTAGCCATCCATGGCGAGCGGGCTGCGCACGCAGATCTCGCCGACCTCGCCCTGCGGCACCTCGGCGTCGTTCTCGTCGAGCAGCTTCACCTGCACGTTGGCGACCGGGAAACCACATGACGCCAAGCGCTCGGGATGGTTCGGATCGTGGTCCCAGGTGTTGAGCGTGGTCACCGTCATCGGCAGCTCGGACTGGGCATAGAGCTGCAGGAACACCGGGCCGAAAATGCCGAGCGCCTCCTTCAGCCGGGTGGGCGACATGGGCGAGGCGCCGTAGACCACCAGCTTGAGGCTGGACAGGTCCAGCTCGCGAATGCGCGGGTGCTCGAGCAGCCGGTAAAGCATGGTCGGCACCAGCCAGGTGACGCTGATCTTCTCGCGCACCACGCAATCGAGGAACCTGTCCGGATCGAAGCCTTCCTGCAGATGCACCGTGCCGCCCTTGACGAAGCTGGGCGCGACCATGGAGCCGCCGGCGTGCGACAGCGGCGTCACCACCAGGGTGCGGATGTCGCGCGGCCATTCCCACTCGGCCAGCATCATCAGGATGGCATTGACCGATGCCCGGTGGCGGTGGATGACGCCCTTGGGCCGTCCCGTCGTGCCGCCGGTATAGACCAGCCCGACAATGCCGGCGGGATCGGCGTCGTCCCATAATTTGGTTGGCTCGAAGCCGTCGGCCCGGGCCAGCAGGTCGTCGCCCATATTGGTCGGGCCGACGCTGAACACGTGTTGCAGCCGGGGCGACAGCGAGGCAAGCGCCGCGCCGCGCTCGGCATAGTGCGGATCGACGGCCAGGGCGTCGGCTTCGCTGTCCTCGATGATGAAGCCATGATCCTCGACCGCACCCAGCGGATGCAGCGCGGTGTAGCGGATGCCGAGCAGGGTACAGGCGAGGCGCACCATCAACGTCTCGGGCCGGTTGGAGCCCAGCTGGCACAGCGCCATGCCGCGTTTCAGGCCGCGCGCCTGCATGGCCTGCATGATCTGGCTGATCCGGTCGCCCAGCTGCCGGTAGGTCAGGCGGATGTCGCCGCACACCAGCGCCTCGCGGCTGCCGTAGCGCTCGATCGCCCGGCGCGAGATCTCGCCCGCGGTGGTGCCCAGATGGACTTCGGCCAGTTCGGTCATGTTACTACCCCGTTTCCCCGCGCCCACTCTATCGACGGCTTGCGGGCGCATCAATCAGCGGATCACGGGGCTATCCACCGCTGCCGCGCCGCGATAGGGTTCGTGCCGACCCCTGTTTGGATTCAGGCACATGCGCGCAAGGCTGGCCCTGCTGTCGATCGTCCTTTTGCTGCTGCCCGGTGTGGCGCGGGCGGAACCGGGCGACCTGAATGTGCCGTTCAGCGCGCCGCCGACCAGCATCTTCCGCTACCGCATCGACGTGACCCAGTCGCGCCAGAAGGACGGCGATTCCGGCCCGACCATAACCGCGACCCAGGTCGCCGAGGTGTCGTTCCGGGTGCTGTCGACCCGGAGCGACGGCTACCGCATGGCGATGAGCTACGACAAGGTGGAAAGCCGGTCGCCGCAGATGAAGGCCATGGGGATCAGCGACGAGGTGGCCGACAAGATCGGCAAGCGCTTCGAGCGCACCACGCTGGTCTATCTGTGCGACCTGAACGGCAATCCCACCCGGCTGGAGAACCTGGCTGACGTGAAGGAGGTGATGGCGAAGAACATCGGCACCCTCCGCTATTACTTCAAGCAGGCCAGGCTGCCGCCGCAGGCGGATGCGACCATGGGCAAGATGGTGGATGGCATGGAGCAGACCTACGCCAGCATGACGCCCGATCAGGCCAATCACATGCTGCTGGACGACATCAGGCCGCTGTTCGGCACCACCGGCATCGACCTGCCGGTGGGCGGCGCGATCGTGTTCGAGGAGACCGAGCCCTGGCCCATGACCGGCACCCTGCTGAAGACCAGGGGCACCTTGCGGCTGGTGCGCCAGGATGCAAGCCAGGCGGTGATCGAGCTGCGGACCGCCTACGACCGCGACAGCGTGCGCGAGGGTCTGGCCACCGCGCTGCAACAACGGGCCGATCAAAGTGGCGGCCAGGTGCCCGAGAGGCTGGCCAGCACCATCAAGAGCATGGAAAACTACGACGTGCAGGAATTTCAGACCACGACGCTGCGACTCGCCGACGGATGGCCGGACACGATGACTATCGAGCACCAGTCGATCATCGGGCCCGAGCGCCGCTTCAAGCGTACGGTGGCGACGCGCCTGCCTTAGGCAGGGCAACGAGGAGAGAGCGATGGAGTTCATGAAGTGGACGGTGGGCGACGTCACCATCACCAAGGTACCGGAACTGGACCGTGTGCCGGGCATGCGCGGCCTGATTCCGGCCGCCACCCGCGAGGCGATCGAGCCCATCAAGTGGCTGCAGCCCCACTTCGTCACCCATGACCTGAAGATGCTGGCGAGCATCCATGCCCTTATTGTCGAGACCGGCGGCCGGCGCATCCTGGTCGACACCTGCGTCGGCAACGACAAGGACCGGGCATTCGACGCCTGGAACCACATGCAGGGCCCGTTCCTGCAGGATCTGGAGAAGGCCGGCTTCCCGCGCGAGAGCATCGACACTGTGCTGTGCACCCATCTGCATATCGACCATGTGGGCTGGAACACCATGTGGGTGGACGGCAAATGGGTGCCGACCTTCCCCAACGCCCGCTACCTGATGGGCGCCGAGGAATTCGCCTACTGGAAGAGCGAGGCCGACGCCGACGATGCCCGGCCTGCCGGAGACAAGGGCATGCTCGAGACCGGCCAGGTATTCGGCGATTCCGTCCGGCCGGTGTTCGAGGCCGGGCTGGTTGACCTTGTCGGCACCGACCACATCATTACAGACGCGGTCAGGCTGATTCCGACAGTCGGCCACACGCCCGGCCATGTCAGCGTGATGATAGAATCGAAAGGCGAGACGGCGATGATCACCGGCGACTTCATGCACCATCCCTGCCAGATCGCCCGGCCGGAATGGGCCGCCGCCGTGGATTACGATTCGGACCAGTCCACCCGCACCCGCCGCGACGTGTTCGAGCGGTATGCGGATACGCCGACACTGATCATCGGCACCCATTTCGCCAGTCCCACCGCCGGACGCCTGAAGCGTGACGGTGACACATACCGGCTCGACGTCGAGGAGTAGGTCCCTTCCGGAACACCGCGTCACATCGGGGATCGGAACCATGACCCGGACGCTGTCGCGCGGGGTCTTCGTCGTGCTCGTTCTCGCGGCGGCCGGCTTCTATGGCTGGAGCGGCTGGCGCGAATACCGGGAGCAAAGCACGCCGGTGGCGGCCGAGACCTTCAAGAAGCCCGACATTCCCTATGCGCCCACGCCGCAGATCGTGGTCGAGCGCATGCTGGAGGCGGCCAAGCTCGAGCGCGGCGACGTTTTGTACGACCTGGGCTCGGGCGACGGCCGGATCGTCATCAAGGCGGCGCTCAGCTTTGGCGTCAGGGCGGACGGCTTCGAACTCGACCCCAAGCTGGTCGAACAGTCGCGGGCGGCGGCACGGGAAGCCGGGCTGGAGAACAAGGTCACCTTCCTGCGCCGCGACATCCTGACCCTTGACCTGCAGGACGCCGACGTCATCACCTTGTCGCTCAGCCGCGACCTGAACCGCAAGCTGCTGCCCCAGCTGGAAAGGCTGAAGCCCGGCGCACGCATCGTCAGTCACGACTGGGGCCTGGGCGACTATGTGCCCGAGAAGCTGATCCGGTTCGCGCCCGAGGTCGAAGGCGGCCGCGAGCATCTGATCTATGTCTACACCACGCCGCTGAAGACCGCCTCGGCGGCAACGGCCGTGGACCGGCCCGATACCGCCGGCATCAACTTCGTGCCGACGCCCGAGCCGGTCGCCGAGGAAATGCTGGTGATGGCGCGCGTGATGCCGCACGAGACCGTCTACGACCTGGGATCGGGCGATGGCCGTATCCTGATCGCGGCCGCGCGAAAATACGGCGCGAAGGCGGTCGGCTACGAGATCAATCCCAGGCTGGTGGAAGAATCGCGCGAGCGCATCAAGGCGCTGGGCCTCGGCAAGAAGATCGAGGTGCGCGAGGGCAATCTGTTCGAGGCCGATCTGAGCCAGGCCGACGTCGTGACGCTCTATCTGAGCCCGACCATGAATGCCAAGCTGCTGCCCCAGTTCGACCGGATGAAGCCCGGATCGCGCATCGTCAGTCACGATTTCGACATTCCCGGCATCCGCCACCAGACCGTTGTCAAGGTGACGCCGGGCGGTGCATACAAGCGCGAGAGGACTATCTATCTGTGGACCACGCCGCTCGAGCGCGTGAAGAACTAGATCTAGGGAACCAGCCATGAGCGTGATGCAGGCCATCAACCCGGCGAGCGGCGACGTGATCGCCACCTACCAGCAGCACAGTGCCGGCGAGGTAACCCAGATGGCCGACAATGCGGGCCGCGCCTTCACCGGCTGGGCGGCGACCGCCATCGACGATCGCGCCGCGCTGCTGCCGCGCCTCGCGGCCGTGCTGGAGGCCAACAAGGAGCGCTACGCCCGGCTGATGACCGCCGAGATGGGCAAGCCGATCCGGGAAGCACGCGCCGAAATCGAGAAATGCGCCTGGGCCTGCCGCTATTATGCCGAGCACGGTCCGGCCTATCTGGCTGATGACATTGTCCGGACCGATGCGCACAAGGCGTTCGTGGCGTTCCGCCCGCTGGGCGTGGTGCTGGCCGTGATGCCCTGGAACTTTCCGTTCTGGCAGGTGCTGCGCTTCGCCATCCCCAGCCTGCTGGCGGGCAACGCGGCCCTGCTGAAACACGCCTCCAACGTGCCCGGCTCGGCGCTTGCCATCGAGGAGGCGCTGCGCGAGGCGGGCCTGCCGGACGACGTGTTCCAGACATTGATGATTCCCAGCACCATGGTCGAGGGCGTGATCAGGCACGGCGCCGTGCGTGCGGTCACCCTGACCGGCAGCAACGCCGCAGGCCGGGCCATCGCCTCGGTGGCGGGCGAGTGCCTGAAGAAAAGCGTGCTGGAGTTGGGCGGCAGCGATCCATTCGTGGTGCTGGAAGATGCCGATCTGGACAAGGCCGCCGAAGCGGGTGCGGCGAGCCGGCTGTTCAACACCGGCCAGGCCTGCATCGCCGCCAAGCGGTTCATCGTCGTCGACAGCGTCGCCAAGCAGTTCGAGGAAAAGCTGGCCGAGCGCATGCTGGCCCGCAAGATGGGCGACCCCATGGACGAGTCGGTGGCGCTGGGCGCACTGGCCCGCGCCGATCTGCGCGACGAGCTGCACGGCCAGGTCGAGCGCAGCCTGAAGGATGGCGCCCGCAACATCCTGGGCGGCGCCATCCCCAACGAGCCCGGCGCGTTCTATCCCGCCACCATCCTGAACGGCGTCGAGAAGGGCATGCCCGCCTTCGACGAGGAGCTGTTCGGACCGGTCGCGTCGATCATGACTGCCAGGAACGAGGACGATGCGCTGGCGATCGCCAACGACACGCCCTATGGGCTGGGCGCGGCCGTGTTCACCGAGGACCGCAAGCGAGGCGAGCGCATCGCCCGCGACCATTTCGACGCCGGCGTCTGTTTCGTCAACGACTTCGTCAAGTCCGACCCCCGCCTGCCGTTCGGCGGCGTCAAGGAAAGCGGCTATGGCCGCGAGCTCGGCATCTTCGGCATCCGCGAGTTCACCAATATCAAGACGGTGGTGGTGGCTTAGGGCGGCAATCGCTCCACAGGCCATTTTGCCCGTTTACCACCGCATCACGCGGCTCTATCGTGTGTAACCATATGGTAACAGCGTTAGGGAGACGCGGGGATGGCGCAGGCTGATATCGTGATCAGGAACGGGTTGATCGTCGACGGATCGGGCGGCAAGCCGTTCGCGGGCGACGTCGCCATCGCGGATGGCCGGATCCTGGCCGTCGGCAGCTTCGCCGGCGAGGCGAAGCAGACCATCGACGCGGCCGGCAAGGTGATCGCGCCGGGCTTCATCGACATTCACACCCATTACGACCCGCAGCTGTGCTGGGACCGGCTGGCGACGCCGTCGCTGGAGCATGGCTGCACCACCGTGGTGATCGGCAATTGCTCGCTGTCGGTGGCGCCGATCCGCGACAAGGCGGCGGCGCAGAAGCTGGTCTCCATGTTCCGAGTGATCGAGGATATCGGCGACGCCACCTTCGAGGCCGGCGTGCCGTGGTCGTGGGAGAGTTTCCCCGACTATCTCGACCATATCTGCCAGGGCCTGGGCATCAATGTGGGCGCGCTGGTCGGTCATTCCGTGCTGCGGCTCTACGTCATGGGCGACGCGGCGCAGGAGCGGGCGGCCACCGACGCGGAAATCGCCGAGATGGTCCGGTTGCTGAAACAGGCCATGGAGGCCGGCGCCATCGGCCTGTCCACCTCTTATGTGGACGTGGACGAGAACATGAAGCCGGTGCCCAGCCGCTACGCCGACATGCGCGAAAAGCTGGCGCTGGCCCGCGCCATGGTGGAAACCGGCCGCGGCGTGATGCAGACCGTGCCGTTCTTCCTCGATCCGGTGAAACAGATCGAGTGCATCGACGAACTGGCGCAGATTTCCCGCGAGACGGGGATCATGTGCACCTTGGCGCCCATCGTCTACAGCCCCATGGGGACGCTGTGGCAGGATTCGCTCGACCGGCTGACCGCCGTGCGCGAGGGCGGCGCCAACGTCTATGGCCAGTCCATGCCCCGGCCCTTCGACCTGAACATGAGACTGTCGGAGAACTCGTTCCTGCTGTTGTCCATGCCCAGCTGGGCCAAGGCACTGAAAATGGGTCTGAGCGCGCGGCTGGAGTACTTCTCCGACCCGGCCACCCAGGAAATCCTGGTCAAGGAGATGAGCGCGGGCCAGATCATGGCCGCGTTCGGCAATCTGCGGGTGGGCCGCGTCAGCCACCCCGACAACAAGCGGTTCGAGAACCGTCCGCTGGCCGAGGTGGCCAGCGAACTGGGCGTTTCCCTGCCGCGCGCCATGATCGACATCGCCCTGCGCGACGATCTCGACGCCGAGTTCCAGCTGGTCGGCGCCATCCACGGCGACGAGAATTTCGTGGCGAAGATCCTCGACCATCCGGCCTGCCTGGTCGGCGCGTCGGACGCCGGCGCCCACATCGCCCAGTTCTGCGGCGCGGGCGACACCTGCTACATGCTGTCGCGCCATGTCCGCGATCGGGGCGACATGAGTCTGGAGCGCGCCGTCCACCGAATGACCAAGGAAGTGGCCGACGCCTGGGGCATCGGCGACCGGGGCCTGCTGAAGCCGGGCATGGCGGCCGACGTGGTGGTGTTCGATCCCGCTACCATCGACCGGGGCGAGGAGATCTTCGTGCACGATGTGCCGGGCAACGCCAACCGCTATATCCGCCACCCCACCGGGATCGACGCGGTGATCGTCAACGGCGCGTTGACGGTGCGGGACGGCGGCTACACCGCCGCGCGGGCCGGGCTGATCGTCTGAGGGATCAGTCGGCGCCGTCGAGGGCGCGGCGTACGGCTTCCAGCAGGCGCTGGCGCGTATACGGCTTCTGCAGGAAATTCCAGCCCTCGCGCAGCGACAATTCGCGTCCGGCGACGTCGCCGCTGTAACCGCTGGTGTAGATCACCTTGAGCCTGGGGTCCCTTGACTGGAGCCTGGACGCCAGTTCGCGGCCGTTGATGCCCTCGGGCATCACCAGATCGGTGAACAGAAGGGAAAACGGGCGCTCGCGCCGCTCCCAGACCTCCAGCGCCTCCACGCCGCTCGCCGCTTCGTGAACTGCATAGCCCTGCCGCTCGAGCAGCGCCCGCGTGATGACACGCACGCTGATCTCGTCCTCGACCAGCAGGATGTTTTCCGTACCGGCAGCCGTCGGCGCCGGCGCCGGCGCCGCGCTCTCGCCCGGCACCGTGTCCGACGCGGCGAACGGCAGGTAGACATGGAATGTGGTGCCCTTGCCGACCTGGCTTTCAACCGTCACCCATCCGCCGTGCTGGCGGACGATGCCAAACACCGTGGCAAGGCCAAGACCGGTGCCTTTCCCGGCTTCCTTGGTCGTGAAGAACGGATCGAAGATGCGGGTCAGGTTGTCGGGCGCGATACCGATGCCGGTGTCGGCGACGCTGAGGCGGACGTGGCGGCCGGCCACCGCGCCTTCGATGCCGGCGGCATCCTCGGCTGTCACATCGCTGATCCTTGTGGCCACCGTGATCCGGCCGCCCGACGGCATCGCGTCGCGGGCATTGACCACCAGATTGAGCAGCACCTGGTCCAGCATGCCCGCATCGGCCCGTACCGCCAGCGGCGCATCATGGAGTTTCAGGTGCAACCGGACGTCGTCGCCCAGCAACCGGTTCAGCATCCTGCCCAGACTGGTCACCGCGCGGTTGATATCGAGCGACCGCGACTGCAGCACTTGGCGGCGGCTGAAGGCGAGCAACTGGCGAGTAAGGTTGGCGGCCCGTTCCGCCGCGCCGCGGATGTCGTCCAGATAGCCGGAGGCTTCAGCGGGCAGTTCCTCCGCCATGCAGGCCATTTCGGCCTGCATCATGATGGCCGCCAGGATGTTGTTGAAATCGTGCGCGACGCCGCCGGCGAGCCGGCCGATGGCCTCCATCTTCTGGGCCTGGCGAAATTCCTCTTCCAGCTGGCGGCGCTCGGTGATGTCCTCGGCCATCCCGACCATCTGGATGATTTCGCCGGAAGACGTGCGCACCGGAAACGCCCGGTCGTGAATCCACCGCTGGGTGCCGTCCGGACGGCGGATCCGATAGGTCTCGTCGTAGGTCGCGCCGCTGTGCTGTTCGGCCGCCGCGGCGTCGACCCGCTCACGATCATCCTCGTGGACCGCGTCGAGCCACAGGGCCGGCGATTGGTAGAGGTCCTCGCACGGGCGCCCCCAGATACGTTCGAAAGCCGGGCTGACGTAAATCATTCGGGATTTGGGCGGGTCGGTGATCCAGAACACCTCATCGATGGTTTCGGCCACCAGCCGGAATCGCTGCTCGCTTTCGCGCAGCGACGCCTCGACGGCCTTGCGCTCGGCAATGTCCGTCTCGAGCGTCCGATTGGTCTGTTCAAGCTGAAGGCTCTTTTCCTCGAGCTTGCGGATCAGGGTCTTGCTGTAGAGCTTGAGGATGGAATCCTCGTCGGCCTTCGGCTCTTTCGGGCGCGGCGTGCCGGACCGGGCCGGGCCGGATTCGACTTGGCGCAGCGTCGCGATGAAATCCTCCGGCTCGGCGGGTTTCATGATGAACGCGTCCGCGCCCAGATCCATGGCCAGCGTCTCGTCGTCGGCCTCCGTGTAGGTGGCGGTGTAGACGATGAACGGCACGGCGCTCAGGCGCGGATCCGCCTTCCAGTGGCGCAGCAGCGTATAGCCGTCCATCACCGGCATCAGCAGGTCGGACACGACGATGTCAGGGAGGGACTGCCGCGCCAGGACCAGCGCCTCGGCACCGTGCCGGGCGGCAACGACGTCGTATCCCACACCCTCGAGCAGGGCCTTCAGGTAGTAGAGGTTGTCCTCCTTATCGTCGACGACGAGGATCGTGGTCATGGAATCCTCGTGCCGGCCCGGCCCGGCGGTGCGACCTGTTCGATTTCGGCGACGAAGGTCTCCGGGTTGATCGGCTTTTCGATATAACCGTCGCACCCAGCCTCCAGCGACTTCTCGCGGTCACCGACCATCGCATAGGAGGTGACGGCGATGATGGGCGTGGCGTCCAAAGCCGGCATCTGGCGCAAGACGCGGGCGACCTGGTGTCCGTCCATGCCGGGCAGCTGGATATCGAGCAGGATCAGGTCCGGCACCGTTTCCGCGGCCAGAGCAATGCCTTTCAGTCCGTTCTCGGCCATGGACACCGCATAGCCATTCCGCACCAGCAGGAAACTGGTCAGATAGCGATTCTGCTCATTGTCCTCGATCAGCAGGACAGTTCGGCTCACGGCGCTTTCCTTTCCAGCGGGAGAACGACAGAGAACACGCTGCCGCGGCCGGGCTCGCTGTCGACCGCGATGTCGCCGCCCAGCAATGCCGCCAGACGGCGACAGATCGCCAGACCGAGGCCGGTGCCTTCGTGCTGGCGCGCCAGGCCGGTATCGATCTGCCGGAACGGCTGGAACAACGTCGCCAGGTCGGCGGCCGCGATGCCGATGCCGCTGTCCCGCACCCGGATGGTCAGGACCGGTCCGGCGGCGCCTCCCTCGGCAAGGTCGGCCACAAGGGTCACGCCTCCGGTTTCGGTAAACTTGACCGCATTGTTCAGCAGGTTGAGCATTATCTGCTCGACCCGGCGCCGGTCGCTGGTCATGGCACCCAGCCGCGGCGAAATGCTGGCGGTCAGGGACAGCCCCTTCTTCTCGGCGAACGGGCGGATCGTATCGACCACGTTCTCAAGCACCGCCGGCAGGTCGAACCTTTCCGTGCGCACTTCAAGCTGGCCGGCCTCGATCTTGGAAATGTCCAGCACGTCGTTGATCAGCGCCAGCAGGTGACGCGCGCTGCTCCGGACCATGCCCAGCTGCTTGGCCTGCTCGTCGTTGAGCGGCCCCGCCAGTCCCTGGGCGAGGATGCCGGTAAAGCCGATGATGGAATTGAGCGGCGTGCGCAATTCGTGCGACATGGTGGCGAGAAACGCGGACTTGATCCTGTCCGCCGACTCCGCCCTGACCAGCGCGACCTCCAGTTCGCCGGTGCGCTCGGCCACCTTCTGCTCGAGCGTCTCGTTAAGATCGCGCAGCGCCTGCTCGGCACTCTTTCGCTCCGAAATGTCGATTCCCACGCCCACCAGGCAATCCCGTCCATTGTAGGTCACGTGCCGCCCGGTGAAGTAATAGGGCGTTCTGCGGCCATCCTTGGAGAGGAACGCCGCCTCGACGAAGGAATCGCCTTCGCTGAATACCTCGGAAATGCGCTCGCCCACGCGCGCCGAATCGTCGGTATCGAAAAAATCCAGCGGATGCATCAGCGCGATTTCGTCGTGCCCATAGCCCGAGACGGTCTCGAAATTGCGGTTCCAGCGCACGAACCGGCCGCTGCTGTCATAGAAGTAAAGAATTCCCGGCATGCTCTCGATCAGGATTTCCGTGAACCGGCGTTCGTTCTCGGCAAGGGCCGCGGCACGTTCGCGCTGGGTCTCGGCGTGCATGGCATCGAGCGCCAACGAAATGTCACCGGCTGCCTCCCGCAGCAGCTCGCTTTCCTTGTCGTGGAAAAAATCCTTCTGTTCCGCATAGACGCACAGCGCCGCGCACACTTCGCCCTGGCTCGAGATGGGAAAGGTAGCCGCCGACTGAAATCCGCTTTTCGCCAGCGCCGGCCACCACGGCCTGGTGGCGGGATCCGCCAGCAAATCGTTGCTGACGAACGGTTCGGTAAAGCGGAACCGATAGCCGTCACTCTCGCCGGTGTGCGGTCCGTCGTCGCCGAACACCTGGATCGAATCGAGCAGACCGGTATCGTCGCCGCACTGGGCGACAGGTGTGAAACTGCCGGTCTCGTCGTTCCGCCAGCCAATCCACGCCATGCGGAATCCGCCCAGTTCCACCAGCGCACTGCAGATCCGGCCGCACAGCTCGCCGCTGCTTCCGGTCGCGACGATGGCCTGGTTGACCTCCGTCAGGGCCGCATGGAGGCGGGACACCCGCTCGAGTTCCCGCTCATGGGCTATCTGGGCCGTGATGTCGCGGGCGATGATCGAGGCGCCGATCATCTGCCCATCGGGGCTTTTCACCGGTGACGCCGTGATCGACACGTCGATGGTCCTGCCATCCCGGGTGAGCCGCGTGGTTGTGAAATTGTCGATGCGCTCGCCCCGGCGGATGCGGCGCAGGACGGCGACCTCCTCGTCGCGATGGCTGGGCGGGATCAATGCCAGTACCGAGCTGCCGACGATCTCGTGCGCCTTGTAGCCGAACAGCCGCTCGGCGCCCTCGTTCCAGTCGGTGACGATGCTGTTCATATCCTTGGCCAGGATGGCGTCGTTCGAGGATTCGACAATCGCCGCCAGACGCGACCCCGCCATGTCGCCAAAATGCCGGTGGAGCTCGAGCTGGGCCATGACCTGGCGTCCCAGCGCCAGCAACGCGGCACGCTGCCCATCATCGATCTGGCGTGGCACGCGGTCGGCGACGCACAGGGTGCCCAGCGCATGGCCGTCACCGGTGATCAACGGCGCACCGGCATAAAAGCGGATGCCTGCATCAGGCCCCGCCGGCGGGCTGGCAAACCTGACGTCCTGGGCAATGTCCGGCACCACGAACACGTCGCGGCCGAGAATCGCATATGCGCAAAGGGCGGTGTCGCGCGGCGCGCTGGCATAGGGGACGCCGACACTGGACTTGAGCCATTGACGCGTCGCGTCGACCAGCGACACCATGGCCATGGGCGCGGCGCAAATCCGGGCGGCCAGCGCCGTCAGATCGTCGAACGCCTGTTCCGGCGGGGTATCAAGCACCCCGTAGCGGCGCAGCGCTTCCAGCCGGGCGGATTCATCAGGTGGATGTGGCGCCGCCATCATAGCGTGCCCGTCCCCGGATCATTTACGCTGGCTGGCGCCATCCCCATCGTGCGGCCTCGTACAATCCCGCTCATCATTACGTCTTACAGGCCTGCTGCCTATCTAAAGATTCGGCCGGCGCGGCCCCCCGCGAATACCCTGTCAGAAAAAATTCACTGGAATTGGTGCGCGGGTTTCAGAACCATTACCGCCACGGATGGCTGCCGCACGGGCGGCACGCCACTATTGTGCCATGAGGTCACCATGCCCAAAGACGGTGTATACGACGTCCTGTTCCTGTGCACGCGGAACGCCGCGCGCAGCATTATCGCCGAGGCTGTCCTGAACAAACTGGGGCAGGGCAAATTCAAGGGATACAGCGCCGGCACCAAGCCCAAAGGGTCGATCGACCCGTATGCGCTCAACCTGCTGCGCCAGATGCATTACCCGGTCGAGGAGCTGCGCTCCAAGTCCATCGAGGAATTCAATGCGCCCGGCGCCCAGGCCTTCGACTTCATCATTACCCTGAGTGACAGCGCGGCAGGCGAGATCACGCCTCAATGGCCCGGCAAGCCGGTGACCGCGCACTGGACGTTTCCGGATCCGTCGCGCTTCGACACTGGCGACCATGGCGAGGCCGAAATCGCCGCCGAGTTCGCCGAGACCTACAAGGACATCCACGCCCTGTTGTCCACCTTCGTCAGCCTGCCCCACCAATCGCTGGACCGGCTCAGCCTGGAAGACAAGGTGGACGAGATGTCGGCCGCGCACGCCGCCCGGAAGGCCTGAGGCGGCCTTATCAGGTGCCGTCCTTCGGGCGCCGGTGGACCAGACTGTCACCTAGAAAGTGGAACACGGCTTCGCCGGCGTCGTTGCGCAATTCATGGCGAATGGTGACGCGGCCGATATCGGCGCGCTTCTTCCACGGCCGCTTTTCCAGAATCTCGGCCCAGGCGCGGACGCGGTCGCCAGGCTTCAGCGGCTTGCGCCAGCGGACCTTGTCCCAGCCGATGCCGCAAACCCAGTGCACATCGCCGAATACCTGGTGATCGAGCAGCCGCCAGATTGCCGTGGTGTAGATGCCGCTGGCGGTAATCCCCTGGAATACCGGATGGTCGGCGGCAAGCGCCTCGTCATTGTGGAAATATTGCGGATCGTACCGCGAGGCGAAGGCGATCATTTCTCGCCGCTCCAGCGTGAAGGGCTCGGACTCAACCGTCTCGCCCACCGCCAGATCCTCGAAATACCGCCATTCGGCCATGGCCTTCGCCTTTCCATGCAGCTAGCCTGTTGCCAACCTATTTAGACTGTTTGTCGACGATGCCACAATGACCGCGCCCACGGGGAGGGGCGCCCGATGAATTACCTGGCCTTCATCCTGTCAAACCCGCGCTTTCTGGCCTACGGGTTCATGATGCTGTTCTTCTCCGGCTTCGGGCAGACCTACTATTTCGGTCCCTATACGGATTCGGTGCGGCAATCGTTCGACCTGAGCCACGGCGACATCGGCCTGCTGTTCTCGCTGGCCACCGGCATGGCCGGGCTGCTGATGATGTGGGCCGGGCGCAAGATCGACGATGTGGACCTGCGCACCTTCACCCTGCTGATCTGCGTCACCCTGATCGCCGGCTGCTTCACCATGTCGACCGCCAATTCGATCCCCACCCTGATGCTGGCGTTCTTCCTGCTGCGCATCTCGGGGCAAGGGCTGATGATGCATGCCTCGTTCACCTCCATGGCGCGCTATTTCGACAAGGAGCGCGGCAAGGCGATCTCGGTCGCCTCGTTCGGCATGGCGCTGGCCCAGGCGACCTTTCCGGTGATGGCCAAGACGCTCAACAGCAATTTTGGCTGGCGCGACGCCTGGTATTACAACGCCCTGTTTCTCACGGTCACGCTGATCCCGATGATGCTGTGGCTGCTGGTCGGCCACAAGGAGCGGCACGAGGCGTTCCTGCGCGACAACGAGGAGGGCCAGCACGCCGCCAGCCAGAAAAACGGCTGGGCGCGGCGCGTGCTGCTGCGCGATGTGCGCTTCTTCCTGATGTTTCCCTCGGCCATGACCATGCCGTTCATCCTGACCGGGTTCATCTTCCACCAGCAGCATGTGGCCCGGCTGCAGGACTGGCCGATGGGTCTCCAGCCCAAGGCGTTCATCGCCTTTGCCGCCGTTGCCTTCCTGTGTTCGATCGTAGCGGGACCGCTGGTCGACAGGCTGGGCGCCCGCAAGATGATCGCCTGGAACACGCTGCCCTTCATGGCGGGCATGATCGCGCTTGCCGTCACCAGCCACCCGATCGCCGCCTGGCTCTATCTTGGCCTGTCGGGCGTCACCCTGGGCTTCGGCATCCCGGTCGGCGCCGCGTTCTGGACCGAGATGTACGGCCCGCGCCATGTGGGCACGGCCCGCGCCATCATGAGCAGCTTCGGCATGCTGGCCACGGCCCTGTCGCCGTATGTGATGGGCCTTGCCTTCGACCACGGCGCGTCGGTCAGCCTGCTGGCCTCGCTGTGCGCGGCCTATCTGGGATCGAGCGCCATACTGGTCTGGCTCGTGGTCTATAAATATTGGGATCGGCCCCAACTACAGGAGCAGGCGCCATGATCAGGTTCGAGTTCTTCTTCGATTGCTCCAGCCCGTGGACCTATCTGGGCTTCCTCAACATCCAGCCGATCGCCGCCGAGTTCAGGGTCGACATCGACTGGAAGCCCATCCTTGTCGGCGGCATCTTCAACTCGGTGAATGACAGCGTCTACCGCAACCGGGAGAACCCCGTGCCGGCCAAGGCGGCCTATTCGCGCAAGGACCTGTATGACTGGGCGCGGCTGGCCGGCATCGAGATCAACTGGCCGTCGATCTTCCCGATCAACAGCGTGAAGGCCATGCGCGGCTGCCTCGTCGCCGCCGAGGAGGGCAGGCTCGTACCCTTCGCGTCTCGGGTGTTTCACGCCTATTGGGGCGAGAACCTCGACATCAGCGACGATTCGGTGCTGGCCGGAATCGTGGCGGAGACCGGCCTGGACCGGACCCGATTCTTCGACGGTATCGCGCGGCAGGACATCAAGGACCGGCTCAAGGCCAACACCCAGGACGTGATCGACCGCGGCGGCTTCGGCTCGCCCACCATGTTCGTGGGCGGCACCGACATGTATTTCGGCAACGACCGGCTGCCGCTGGTGCGCGCGGCGTTCGAACGGCTCAGCCGCTAGCCAGCGCCTCGCCCTCGATCCGGCGCATGGCCTCGAGGAAGGAGGGCATCACCGGCACGGGCCGGCGGGTGACCATGTCGGCACAGACCATCACGGTCTCGCCCGACGCCAGCAGATCGTCGGCGCCCGCGGCGTGGATCTCGAACAGGTTGGTGATGCTGGTGCGTCCCACTCGGGCGGCGCGCACGCATACATCGATCTCCTGATCGAAGACCAGCGGCTGGCGGTATTCGACCAGCGATCTGACCAGATGGAAGTCGAGGCCCGAGCGCGCCACCTCGTCCTTATAGTCGTAGCCGGTGGCGCGCATATACTCGGTATGCGCGACGTCGAAATAGGTCAGGTAGTGGGCGTTGAACACGACGCCCTGCGCGTCGACCTCCGCATAGCGGGTGCGAATCCGGTGGTGGAACCTGAAATCGGTGCGTGCCATCCGGACACTTTTAACGAAGTGCGGCGTTCCTGCAATGCAGGGTGTGGCAGTTATGAGTTTGCCACACACTCGCATCTGCTAGAATTCGGCAATGTATCGGAATACATCTCTGACTTGCCATTCGGGAGTGCCAGGTTGTTCGAGCGTCGGATTGGTGTAGCCGTTGAAAAACAGCGCCGCGCGTTCCTGGAAAAAGGAGCGCCGAAACTTGCCGAGCGGCTTGAGCAATTGCGCGCGCTGGATGATCTGATCCAGCAGAATCACCGGCGGATGGCCGAAGTGCTCATGGAGGATTTCGGCCACAGAAGCCGCCACGAAACCCTGCTTGCCGAGGCGCTGGGTTCCCTGATGGTGCTGCGGCACACCCGCAAGCACCTGGCCCGCTGGATGAAGCAGCGCCCCGTACCGATCAACCGGCTGCAGCACCCGCTGGCGAAAGCCTATGTGCAGTACCAGCCGCTCGGCGTGATCGGAATCATGGCCACCTGGAACTATCCCTACAAGCTGTGCCTCGTGCCGCTGGGGCAGGCTCTTGCCGCCGGCAACCGGGTGATGCTGAAGCCGTCGGAGATGACCCCGGGCGCCTCGGCACTGATGAAGGAACTGCTGGCCGCGACGTTCGACGAGGATTGCGTGAGCGTGGTTACCGGCGGTCCGGAGGTCGCGGCCGCATTCTCGCGCCAGAAGTTCGACCACCTGATGTTCACCGGATCGGCGGCCACCGGCAGGTTGGTGATGCGGGCTGCCGCCGAGAACCTGGTGCCCGTCACGCTGGAACTGGGCGGCAAATCTCCCGTGATTATCGGCGAGGGCTACGACATGGCCAAGGCGGCGGGCGCCATCGCCTTCGGCAAGCTGATCAATGCCGGCCAGACCTGCATCGCCCCGGACTACGGCTTCGTGCCGGAGCAGCGCGTGGATGCCTTCGCCCATGCATTCGCCCGTCAGGCCGCCACCATGTACCCGACGCTGGCCGCCAACGAGGACTACAGCGCCATCGCCAGCGAGCATCACTATGACCGCCTCTGCCACCTGATCGCCGACGCGCGGGACAAGGGCGCGGAAGTAATCGAGATCAACCCGATGGGCGAGGCGCTGGACAACCGGCGCAAAATCGCCCCGACCCTGATCCTGCAGGCAAACGACGACATGGCGGTGATGCGCGAGGAGGTGTTCGGCCCGGTGCTGCCGATCAGGTCCTACCGTTCCATCGGCGACGTGATCGACTACATCAATGCCCGGGAGCGGCCACTGGCGCTGTATCACTTCACCAACGACAACGATGAGAAGCAAACCGTGCTGGACCGCACCCTGTCGGGCGGCGTCACCATCAACGACACCATGCTGCATGTGGCGATCGAGGACCTGCCATTTGGCGGCGTGGGGGCCAGCGGCATGGGCGCCTACCACGGCGAGGCCGGGTTCCGCACCTTCAGTCATGCGCGTTCGGTGATGGAACAGGGACGCATCGCCTTCAACAAGGCCGCCTGGCCTCCGTTCGGCCCGCGCATCGAGCGAATCGCCCGGTTTCTGATCGGCAGCTGATTCATTGCGTCTCAAGCGGATGACAGGCTTGGGAAAACAGGTATTATCGGCGGCTCAACCGCCGGAATCGGAGTACTTCATGCTGCGGAAGACCGCTCTCATGGCCACCGCCTTCGCGCTGGTCGCGGCCCAGACCATGCCGTCCTTCGCCCAGGAGTGGCGGCACCTCTACGCGCAGCAGGAAAACGCCCTGGCTGGCGTGCTGGGCCAGGACGAGGTGGCCGGGATGGCCTATCTGAGAATTCCGTTCGGCGGCCCGGCCCACCTGCGCAAGTCCGATGTGAAGTACGGCTTCAATCTGGCCGCCCGCATGCCCGACAGCGTCTCGACCAATTATGTCGACACAAGGCGCAACCTGATGGCGATGGCCGATCTGAAGTTCACGCCCGACGGGTTCGAGGATCTCATGGTCAACGGTCTGAGCATGCGCGAGACCGAGCAGCGCCTCGCTTATCGCAACGAAGGCGAACCTTCGGCGTGGTGGACCTATGGTCTCATGGCGCTGGCGCTGGGCATCGGCGCCGTGGTCGTCGTCAGCGCCTCGAACGACGGCTTCACCGAAGAAAACGCCCCGCAATGACGATTCGTGCATGCGGCGTTTTCTGCGTGTTGACAATGCAGGATGCCGCTCATATGGTCCGCGCCTCGAATTCAGCCGCAACGCGGTCCGGAGCAGTACAATGAAAGTCAAGAACTCACTCAAGTCGCTGAAGTTGCGTCACCGCGACTGCCGCGTCATCCGCCGCAAGGGCCGCGTCTACGTCATCAACAAGACGCAGCGCCGCTATAAGGCACGCCAGGGCTGAATCCAGCCGCAGGCGAAGAATTTAGGGGCCGCGTCCACAAGACGCGGCCCTTTTTCTTTGGGGCGTGGTTCAGTCGTCCTCCAGCACCCGGGCGATCCGCAGCACGTTCGTGCGGCCCGGCGTCCCGAACGGCTCGCCCGCAGTGACAACGATATAGTCGCCGGTGCGGGCAAAGCCCTGCTGTTTGGCGACCCGGCGGGCCTTGCCGACCATTTCGCTGAAATTGCTGGCGTCCTCGCCGATGACGCTGTGCAATCCCCAGCCCAGCGTCAGCCGTCTCGCCGTATCCTGCCGGGGCGTCAGCGCCACGATCGGCACGGCAGGGCGCTCGCGCGCCGCGCGCAACGCGGTAGAGCCGGACGTGGTGTAGGTGACGATGGCCGCCGCGTTGATGGTCTGCACCACCTGACGCGCGGCGGTGGTGATGGCGTCGGCGCTGGTCGCCTCGGGAATCGGCCGCACCGAATCGATATAGGTGCGGTAGTGCGGGTCCTGCTCGACCTTGGTGCCAACCCGGTTCATCACCTCGACCGCGGCGATGGGGTACTCGCCCGCTGCCGATTCCGCCGACAGCATGACCGCGTCGGCGCCCTCGAACACCGCGTTGGCCACGTCCGACACCTCGGCGCGCGTCGGCACCGGGGACTTCACCATCGATTCGAGCATCTGTGTGGCGACCACCACCAGCTTGCCGCGCCGGCGGGCGGCATCGATGATCGTCTTCTGCGCCCCGGGGACATCCTCGACCGGCATCTCCACGCCCAGATCGCCCCGCGCCACCATGATCGCGTCGACGATTTCGGTGATGGCGTCGATCTCCTTCAACGCCTGGGGCTTTTCGATCTTGGCCAGCAGTCCGGCGCGGCCGGCGACCAGATCGCGGGCGGCGGCCACATCCGCGGCGGTCTGCACGAAGGACTGGGCGATCCAGTCGACGCCCAGGCCCAGCACGAACTCCAGGTCGCGCTTGTCCTTTTCGGTCAGCGGCGGCAGCGGCAGGACAGCCTCGGGCAGGTTGACGCCCTTGCGATCGGACAACGCACCACCGACTTCGACCAAGGTCACCGCCGTGTCCACGCCGGATTCGAGGACCTTCAGCCGGATCTTGCCGTCGTCCAGCAACAGCCGCTGGCCGGGCTCGAGGGCGGCGAATATCTCCGGATGGGGAAGCTGGGCGCGCTGCTTGCCGCCAGGCGACGGGTCCCGGTCCAGCAGGAACCTGTCGCCTTCGCGCAGCATCACCGGTCCCGCGGCCAGGCCGCCGATGCGGAATTTGGGGCCTTGCAGGTCGGCAAGCACGCCGATCGGCTGCCCGGCGGCCGCTTCGACCTCGCGGACGGCCTGGTAGAGCGCCGCGATCTGGCCATGGTCGCCGTGGCTCATGTTGAGGCGGAACACGTCCGCGCCGGCCCGATAGAGCGCGTCGATCATCTCCGGTGTGCTGCTGGCGGGGCCAAGTGTGGCGATGATTCGGATGCTGCGTGACCGGCGCATTGCGGCAGTTCCTCTCTGGGCGAACGTCGGCTTCCGAAGTACCATACCGCCAGCTTCAGGACCACGCGCGAAAAGCCCGATCCAACCATCGCGCGGCGCGGCGCAAACCGTTAATATACCGAGAAAATTCCCGTTGAGGCCTCTTGAAACTAGCCTTTTTCATTGCCGCGCACCGAAATCCGCAGCAGGTCGAGGATCTGGCGCATCTGCTGTCCGATCCGCGCGATTCGGTGGTGCTGCACATCGACCGGAAGGCCGACGCCGCTGTCCACGACACGGCGCGGCGGCTGCGCGACCGCCTGAGCGCCCGGCTGTTGCCGTCCCGCACCATATATTGGGGCGGATGGAGCATGTCCCGCATCCTGCTCGACGCAATCAGGGATCTGTGCGCAAGCGGACTTGACTGGGACTACCTGATCAATCTGAGTGGTCAGGACATGCCGCTGCGTCCCATCGACGAACTGCGGACCTTCCTCGCCGCACGTCCGGGGGCCAATTACATCGATTGCCGTCAGATCAGCGAACTCGACAATCCGCTGCGCGGCGTGATCCAGCGGCGCGTGCGCTGGATCACCTATGAGGGGGCGGGGCGAACACGGCGGCTTCCCGTGCCGATGACGCTCCTCCACCGCGGCCGGGTTCGCTATTACGGCTCGCAATGGGTGATGCTGAGCCGGCCGTTCTGCGACTGGGTTGCCCGCACCGGCGCGCGCGACGCCGGCTGGTCCACGCTTCCCGTCACCTTCGCCTCGGACGAGCTCCTGTCACAGCAGATGATCATGGCCAGCCCGTTCCGCCATACGCTGGTCAAGGACAACAAGCGCTACTACCGCTTTGCCGGCAGGGCCCATCCCGTCGTGCTGCAGCGGGATGACCTGCCCACGGTGGACGCATCGGGCGCATTCTTCGCCCGCAAGTTCGATCCGGCGGTGGACGCCTCGATCATCCGCGAACTTGCCGCGCGCATCGCCCCCTGAGCTTGCATTCCAGATCATAGCCGCTAAGTTCCCGCTGGACCGGAACAGACAGTAACAGGGAGCGTTTCATGGCCGATGTCGGCGGTATCGCGGCGGGTCAACTGAAGTCGCTGATCGAGCGGATCGAGCGTCTGGAAGAAGAGAAGAAGGGCCTCGCCGATGATATTCGCGATGTCTATGCCGAAGCGAAGGGCAACGGTTTCGACCCCAAAGTCATGCGTCAGGTGATTCGCCTGCGCAAGATGGAACGGGGCGATCGTCAGGAGCTGGAGGCGCTGCTTGACCTCTATATGAGCGCCATCGAGGGGTAATTATGGCCGAATCCGCAATCGCCAATACTGTGCTGCCCGAATGGGACCTGTCGGATCTCTATCCCGGTCCCGAGTCGCCCCAGCTCAGGGACGCCCTGGCCGAGCTCGAGCGGCAGGCCACCGGATTCGAGGCCAGTTTCCAGGGCAAGGTCGGCGCCCTGACCGGCGACCAGCTCGGACAGGCAGTCCGGGTTTTCGAGCAGATCGAGGAACTGGCGGGCCGGATCGGCAGCTATGCGGGCCTGTATTACGTTACCCGCCTGGATAACGCCGAAACCGCGCGTTTCAGCCAGGGAATCCAGGAACGGCTGACCGACATCAGCGCACATCTGCTGTTCTTCACCCTCGAGATCAACCGCATCGAGGACGCCACGTTCGACGCGCTGATGGCCAGCCCGGTATTGAACCATTACCGTCCCTGGCTCGACGAGGTGCGGCTGTTCCGCGAGCATCAATTGTCCGACGAGGCCGAACACCTGCTGCACGACAAGTCGGTGTCGGGACGTTCCGCCTGGGCCCGCCTGTTCGACGAGACCATCGCCGGCCTGCGCTTCCAGGTGGACGGTGAAAGCCTGACCGAAGAACAGGTCCTGGGCCTGCTCTCCGACAAGGACGCCGGCCTGCGCCGCAAGGCCGCCGAGGCGCTGACCGAGGTGTTCGGCAAGAACATCCGCCTGTTCGCCCTGGTGATGAACACGCTGGTCAAGGACAAGGAAGTGGAGGACCGCTGGCGGAAATATGCGACGCCGGCCGCCTCGCGCCATCTGGCCAACCAGGTCGAACCGGAAGTCGTCGATGCGCTGGTAAGCGCCGCCCGCGACGCCTATCCCCGGCTGTCGCACCGCTATTACGCGCTCAAGGCCAGGTGGATGGGGGTCGAACGGCTCAACTTCTGGGACCGCAACGCGCCGCTGCCCGAGCACGACGATGCGCACATTCCGTGGGAGCAGGCCACATCCACGGTGATCGAGGCCTACCGCGCCTTCTCGCCCAAGCTCGCCGATGTGGCGCACCCGTTCTTCGCCAACAACTGGATCGACGCGCCGGTGAAGCCGGGCAAGCAGGGCGGCGCCTTCGCGCACCCGACCGTGCCGTCGGCGCATCCCTACCTGCTGCTGAACTACCAGGGCAAGACCCGCGACGTGACCACGCTCGCCCACGAACTGGGCCACGGCGTGCATCAGGTGCTGGCGGGGCCGCGCGGCGCGCTGATGGCCGGCACCCCGCTGACCTTGGCCGAGACAGCCAGCGTCTTCGGCGAGATGCTGACCTTCCAGGCGCTGCTCGCCCAGACCACCGATCCGGTGCGCCGCAAGGTGATGCTGGCATCGAAGGTCGAGGACATGATCAACACCGTGGTGCGCCAGACCGCGTTCCACACGTTCGAGGAAAAGGTCCATGCCGAGCGGCGGACCGGCGAGCTGACGCCGCAGCGGCTGGGCGAAATCTGGATGGGCGTGCAGGCCGACAGCCTGGGGCCGGCCATCGAGCTGACCGACGCGTACCGCGACTATTGGTGCTACATCCCGCACTTCATCCATACGCCGTTCTATGTCTACGCCTATGCCTTCGGCGATTGCCTGGTGAACTCGCTCTATGCGGTCTACCAGCAGCAGCCCGAGGGTTTCGAGGACAAGTATCTCGACATGCTGCGGGCGGGCGGCACCAAGCGGCACAAGGAGTTGCTGGCGCCGTTCGGGCTCGATGCGTCGGACCCGGCGTTCTGGCAGAAGGGATTGTCCATGATTTCTGCTATGATCGACGAACTGGAATCGCTGTAGGAGCGAGTCGTGGCGCGGGTCTCCACGAAGCGGATAGGCCGGATGGTGCGAACCTGGTGGATGCGCGTGCGCCAGTGCTATCTGCCCGTATCCGACACGGCGTCCCGTCATTCACGGGAAGACGGCAGGGCCGAATTCGAGGCCATGAACCGTCTGACGCCGATCCTGGCCGAGGCGGGCGCCGCCTATGTGGCCCTGCTCGAGCGCCAGGCCTCCGACACCGCCGCCGACAACGTGCTGATCGAGGCGGCCGCCACGGCGGGCGTCGCATCGCGGGCACTCAGGTTGATACCGGCGCCCAGATTGCGCAGCGCCCAGCGCCAGGAATACGTGGCCGGCGTATTCGCCTATGCCGAGGCGCTGATCGCTGCGACCGAACGCCAGACCGTTATTTCACGCCAGATTCGGACCGCCCGGACAAAGAAGGACCTGGCCACCGAGTTGTTGCTCGCGTCCGCCCAGGACCAGATCCTGATCGACCTGCTGGCCCGGGAAAATGTCTTCCAGCACGCTGCGGCCGATGCGATCCGCACCGCCAATCCGCAATATTTCCTGACCCGTGCACGGGCCGAACTCAACTCGGCGATGATCCGTCTGCTGGAGCGGCCCGACGCCGCTGGCCAGTCGCTGGAGCCGGCCAAGCTGGCCGCGGCCCGGCGGGCCATCGACAAGGCCGAGGGCCTGCTGCGCAAGGCTGCCGCATCGGCGCCGCGCTACTACGACTGGTTGCGCCGCCACGAGGATCCCAGCGGCCTGGCCAATACGGCGCCCATGCGCACCGCCATGGGCGCGCTGAAGAAGGGGCTGGAAGACAGCATCGCCACCGAGCGCGCCATCGCCTCCGGCGCCCGCGCGCTGGCTGACGCGGTGGATGGTGCGCCCTCGCTTGCCATGCGGCTGGGCCACGGCCCCCATCCCCACGTGACGATCGCCAGCCTCGTGGTGCGGCGGCTGGCCCCCGCGCAGACCGTGCGAAAATCCTAAAGTCACGTGCGCTGGTACTCCGTGTCGATTGTTGCGGTGCAGTGTTCGTCTGCTATAGTCCGCCCCAACGATAAGCATCGCCAAAAAACGGCATAACGGGACTTTTTCATGAAAATCGCTGTACCCAAGGAACGGCGGCCGCACGAGCGCCGTGTCGCGGTCTCGCCAGACACCGTGAAGAAACTCAAAGGCCTGGGATTTGACGTTGTCGTCGAATCCGGCGCGGGCGACGCCGCCTCGTTGCCCGACCGTGTCTTTGCCGAAGCGGGCGCGACCATCGCGCCGGACGCTGCCGGCACCTATGCCGACGCGGACGTCGTCTTGAAGATTCAGCGCCCGCTGCGCGCCGGCGAAGGCGACGTGGACGAATTCGCCATGATCAAGCCCGGCGCCTACCTGATCGCGTCGCTGATGCCCTACCAGGACATGGACGGCGTGAAGGCCTATGCCAGCGCCGGCATCAACGCCATGGCGATGGAGCTGATGCCGCGCATCACCCGCGCCCAGTCCATGGACATCCTGAGTTCCCAGAACAATCTGGCCGGTTACAAGGCCGTGGTGGAAGCCGCCAATCACTACAAGCGGGCCATGCCGATGATGATGACGGCGGCCGGCACCGTGGCGCCCGCCAAGGTGATGATCTTCGGCGCCGGCGTTGCCGGGCTGCAGGCTGTCGCCACCGCCAAGCGCCTGGGCGCCATTGTTTCGGCCACCGACGTGCGTCCCGCCACCAAGGAACAGGTGGAATCGCTGGGCGGCAAATTCCTGATGGTCGAGGACGACGAGTCCAAGGCCGCCGAGACCGCCGCCGGCTATGCCAAGGAAATGAGCGACGCCTACAAGGCCAAGCAGGCCAAGCTGATCGCCGACACCATCGCCAAGCAGGACATCGCCATCACCACGGCGCTGATCCCGGGCCGCCCCGCGCCCAAGCTGATCGACGACGCCATGGTCGCCTCCATGAAGCCGGGTTCGGTGATCTACGATCTGGCGGCCGAAACAGGCGGCAACTGCACGCTGACCGAGCCGGGCGAGGTGGTGGTGCGCAACGATGTGACCATCATCGGGCACTTCAACGTGCCGAGCCGCATCCCGGTCGATGCGTCGAACCTGTTTGCCAAGAACCTGCTGAACTTCATCACCCCCCATGTGACGGACGGCGTCCTGTCCTTCACCTGGGACGACGAGACGGTGGCCGGCATCCTGCTGACGCGCGACGGCCAGATCGTCCATCCGCAATTCACCGGAGCCTGATCATGGAACAGCTTGCCGTTAGTCCCGTCGTCTTCCAGCTGGCGATTTTCGTGCTGGCTATCTTCGTCGGCTATTATGTGGTCTGGAGCGTCACGCCCGCCCTGCATACGCCGCTGATGGCCGTTACCAACGCCATTTCGTCGGTGATCGTGGTCGGTGCGCTGATCGCGGTGGGCGTACAGCTCCCCGAATTCGCCGGCCAGATGGCCGAAATGACCTGGACCTCCAAGATCCTCGGCTTCCTCGCCCTGATCATGGCGTCGGTCAATATCTTTGGCGGCTTCCTCGTCACCCAGCGCATGCTGGCCATGTACAAGAAAAAAGAAAAGTAAGGGGCCGGAAATGTCCGCGAACCTAACCGCCATCCTCTATCTCGTCGCCGGCGTGCTGTTCATCCTGGCGCTGCGCGGCCTGTCGTCACCCGTCACCTCCCGGCGCGGCAACACCATGGGCATGATCGGCATGGCCATCGCCATTGTCACGACCCTGGCCAATGTCGCCGCCCACGGCGTCGATCCGGCGACCATCGGGCTGATCGTCGGCGGCCTCGCCATCGGCGGCGGCATCGGCGCCGTGATCGCCCGCAAGGTGGCCATGACCGCCATGCCCCAGCTGGTGGCCGCATTCCACAGCCTGGTCGGCCTCGCGGCCGTCATGGTGGCGGCCAGTGCGTTCTATTCGCCTGTCGCGTTCGGCATCGGCGAACCGGGGGCGATCCACACGGCCAGCCTGGTCGAGATGTCGCTGGGCATCGCCATCGGCGCCGTCACCTTCACCGGCTCGGTCATCGCCTTCACCAAGCTGCAGGGCCTGGTGTCGGGCGCACCCGTGGTGTTTCCCGGTCAGCATCTGCTGAACGCGCTGCTCGGCATCATCCTGCTGCTGCTGATCGTCTATTTCTGCGTCGCGCAGGAAGCCTGGGTGCTGTGGGCCATCGCCGGCCTGTCGCTGGTCATCGGCATCACCCTGATCATCCCGATCGGCGGCGCCGACATGCCGGTCGTGGTGTCCATGCTGAACTCCTATTCGGGCTGGGCGGCTGCCGGTATCGGCTTCACCCTGTCGAATACGGCGCTGATCATCACCGGCGCACTGGTGGGCAGCTCGGGCGCGATCCTGAGCTACATCATGTGCAAGGCGATGAACCGCTCGTTCTTCAGCGTCATCCTTGGCGGTTTCGGGGGAGAATCCTCGTCGGCCTCGGCAGGCGCGGTGGAAACCCGCCCGGTCAAGCGCGGCTCGGCCGAGGACGCGGCCTTCATCATGAAGAACGCCGGCTCGATCATCATCGTCCCCGGCTACGGCATGGCCGTCGCCCAGGCGCAGCACGCGCTGAAGGAAATGGCCGAGGAGCTGAAGAAGGAAGGCGTCGTCGTCAAATACGCCATCCATCCGGTCGCCGGCCGCATGCCCGGCCACATGAATGTGCTGCTGGCCGAAGCCAATGTGCCCTATGACGAGGTGTTCGAACTCGAGGACATCAACTCGTCGTTCAGCCAGACCGACGTGGCCTTCGTCATCGGCGCCAACGACGTGACCAACCCGGCGGCCAAGACCGACAAGACCAGCCCGATCTACGGCATGCCCGTGCTGGACGTGGAGAACGCGAAAACCGTGCTGTTCATCAAGCGCGGCATGGCGGCCGGTTACGCCGGCGTCGAGAACGAGCTGTTCTTCCGCGACAACACCATGATGCTGTTCGGCGACGCCAAGAAGATGGTCGAAGAGATCGTCAAGTCGCTGTAAGGCGCATTGCCCATGCTTCGGAAAGGCCGCCTCCGGGCGGCCTTTTCTTTGGCGACTGCATAGTCTGCAAATCCACGCGCCGATGGCAGCTATGGGTGGAAAGCAACCGCTAGCATTTCACTCTGAATGGGTGCTCACAATTGCTCTCAATGAACGCTGCGACCTCTCGGAGTCGCTCTGGATAAGGCTCCACGTTTCTCCAGCGACTGTGCGGAAAGAACCTGAAACCGGCTCCCCACAGCAGCTCAACCTTCTTCCATTGCTCAAGGTCGGACTTCTTCGGCGCCTTGAATGCTCGCCCCATCCAATGCAGCGCCCCGCCGCATTGGGGGCAGGTAGCCGTGCTCTGCTCTGATATCTTCCATGACTTTCGACAATCGAAGCAGGCGTGCGCGACTAAGTAATCTGGCCCACGAGGACGGACACCGGAATCGGGACCGGGGATCGCTCGATTCCCAATCGCTTTGCGGAGTTCCATACGCTCAGATTTCGAGGGCGCTTGCACCATAGGCAGCTAATTACAGCATTTTACCGATGACCGGAATGGGTCGATAGCGGACTCTGCGGAGCAACGTCATGCAAACTCAATGATCGCCTTTTCCTTTTGCGCCGGCTCGAAGCCGCGTGCTACCAAACCACCATGATGCAGCGCCCGAACACAATCCTGTGGATTATTCCCGGTCTCCGCGACCGGGACGGTGCCTGAATCTGCATCCCGACCGGCCGCGCGGGCGACGCGCCGCCGCTCCCTTGCCAACGCGATCGCTCCCGTCCCACGCTCAAGGAACGATCGCATGACCCCGCAGACAGCTTCATCGGCACAACGCTCACGCCTCGCCATCGGCTACGGCCTCGGCGCGCTGGGCTCGATCCTGTTCGCGACCAAGGGCATCGCCATCAAGCTGGCCTATGAAGAGGGCGTCGATACCGAGACGCTGCTCGCGCTGCGCATGCTGTTGTCGCTGCCTTTCTATGTGGTCGTCGGCGTGATGGCGCTGCGCGGCCGGCAGACAGGCGGCGCCGAACCGCTGGGCCGCAACCTGATCGTCAAGGCCGGGCTGGTCGGCATCCTCAGCTACTGGTTCGCCAGCTACACCGACTTCCTCGGGCTGAATTACATTTCGGCCCAGCTCGAGCGGCTGATCCTGTTCACCTATCCGTTGTTCACGGTGCTGTTCGGTGCGCTGCTGTTCCGCCAGCATGTGCGGCCCCGGGCGCTGTTCGCCTTCGTGTTTTCCTATGCGGGGCTGGCGCTGATCTTCGCCGGAGCCCCGGCCGGCACGGGTGATTCGCTGCTGATCGGCGCGAGTCTCGTCATCGCCTCGGCTATCGCCTTCGCGCTCTACCAGCTGCTGGCCAAGCCGATGATCGGCCGCATCGGGCCCAGCCTGTTCACCTGCATCGCCATGAGCGCCGCGTCCATCGTGGTGGTCGCCCAGTTCCTGCTGACCCATGAGGTCGGCGCGCTGGCGGTGTCGCCCAACGCGTTCGCCTGCTCGCTGTTCCTCGCCATCGGCGCGACGGTGATCCCGTCGTTCCTGATGAACGCCGCGCTCCACCGCATCTCGGCCCAGGCCAACGCGGTGATCGGCACGCTCAGCCCCATCGCCACCATCGTCCTCGCTGCCGCGATCCTGGGCGAGGTGATGACCGGCACCGAATGGATCGGCGCGGTGCTGATCATCGCCGGCGTCGGCTGGTTCACGCTTATGGAGCGGCGGTGAAGGCGCTATTATCACCGAGACAGATTATTTGGCCGTATGCGGGCCCAGGAATATGACGATTCACATAACAGATCCGGAGACTGATCGTCTTGCCCGCGAGTTGGCCGAACTAATGGGAACGTCAATTACTGCTGCGGTGAGAGCCGCCGTGAAAAATGAACTGAACCGCGAACGCCACAAACGCGGAATGCCCGCGATCAAATAGCCCACAACCCCCAGAAACACGAAAGCCGCCCATCGGGCGGCTTTTCGATCCGGAATCGGCGTGAGACTTACACGCCGCCGTCGCGTTCGGCGCGCTTGCGCTCGAGCTTGCGAGCCCGGCGGATGGCCGTGGCGTGCTCGCGGGCGCGGCGCTCGGAGGGCTTTTCGTAGAAACGGCGAAGCTTCATTTCCCGGTAGATACCTTCGCGCTGCATCTTCTTCTTCAGGGCGCGCAGCGCCTGATCAACGTTGTTGTCACGAACGGAAACCTGCACGTTCTCTCCTGTTGTTGATGTCACCGTACGGTAGACATATAGCTGTATCGCCAGCATGTTTCAGCCAGCAAGTTGGCGCGTGTGTAACACTTCGCCAAACGCTTGTGAAGCCCTTTGACCGCGCCGCGCCCAGCAACCATATTCAATTCATGAGCGATACTTCCGCCGACGCACTCGATTCCATCCGCCGCGACGTGCTTGCCGCCGCGCTGACCCATATACCGTTCGACGGCTGGAGCGGCATCAGCCTGGGAAAGGCGGCCAGGGACATCGGCGTGGACGCGGGCGCCGTGGGCATGGCGTTTCCCGCCGGCGCAGCCGACCTGCTGGATTTCTTCGCGCAAGACGCCGATTCCCGCATGCTCGCCCGAGTCGCCGAACAGGGCATCGGCGACATGCGCATGCGCGACCGCATCCGCACCGTGGTCAAGACCCGCATCGACGTCATCGCCGAGCACCGGGAGGCAGAGCGGCGGGCCCTCAGCTTCGCCGCGCTGCCCCAGAATGCCGCGCTGGGCCTGAAGACCCTGGCGCGCAGCGTCGACCTGATGTGGCGCGCCGCCGGCGACACCTCCACCGATTTCGCCTTCTACACCAAGCGCGCCACACTGGCGGCGGTGTACTCGGCCACCGTCATGTACTGGATCGGGGACAGTTCCGAGGGCAATGCCGACACCTGGGCGTTCCTCGACCGCCGGATCGAGAATGTCATGACCGTGGAAAAGACCAAGCTGAAGCTGCGCAAGACGCTGCAGCAAGGCCCCTCGCTGGCCGCCTTGCTGTCGCGGCTGCGCTATCCCGGCGAATCCCGGATGAAGCCCTAGATCATTCCGCCGTCAGGCGGCGTCGCCTGGACCCTGAAGCATGGGCGGCTTCAACGGCCTGCCTCAGTCGTCCAGCGGAAAGACCTGCGTCACATGGCCCATCTTGCGGCCGGGGCGGGCCTCGGCCTTGCCATAGAGATGCACGAACGTGCTGGGCTGCGCCTGCCAGTCGGCCACCTGCTCGATATCGTCGCCGATCAGATTGGTCATCACCGCACGGTGGGTCTGGGTCGTCGGCCCCAGCGGCAGGCCGCAAATGGCGCGGATATGGTTCTCGAACTGGCTGGTCCTGGCGCCTTCGATGGTCCAGTGGCCGGAATTGTGCACCCGGGGCGCGGTCTCGTTGACCAGCAATCCGCCATCCACGGTCTCGAACAGCTCCACGGTCAGCACGCCGATATAGTCGAGTCCCTCGGCAATCTTGGTGGCGATGGTCTGGGCCCGCTGTTCCATCCGTTCCGAAATCAGCGCCGGCGCGGTGGTGCGGAACAGGATGTGATCGCGGTGCTCGTTCTCGACCACCGGGTAGAACTGGATGGCGCCCGACTGGCCGCGCACGCAGACGATGGACAACTCGCGGGTGAATTCGACGAACGCCTCGATGATGCATGACTGGCCCAGCATCTGGGCGTAAGCCCGGCCCATATCGGTGCGTTCGCGAATCAGGACCTGGCCTTTGCCGTCATAGCCGCCGCGCTGGGTTTTCAGCACACAGGGAAATCCCAGCAAGGGCGCTTCGCCGACCAGGTCGTCGAGCAGCTGGACGGCGGCGAACGGCGTTGTCGGCACGCCGATGCGATTGAGGTAGGACTTTTCGTCCAGCCGGTTCTGCGATGTCTTCAGCGCCTGCAGCGAGGGATGCACCGGCTTGTCCTTGCTGGCGAACAGCACGGTCTGCTGGGGGATGTTCTCGAATTCGTAGGTCATCACGTCCACCTTGTCGGCGAACGCCTTGAGCGCCTCCTCGCGCTTGTAGGGCGCGACGATGGTCTCGTCGGCCACCTGCGAGGCCGGACTGTCTTCCTCCGGCGTGAAAATGACGGTGCGGTATCCCAGCTTCCCGGCCGCCTGCGCGAGCATACGGCCAAGCTGGCCACCCCCGAGGATGCCGATCGTGCCACCTGGTGCGATACGCATTGTGCCTACTATGCCTCGTCGATGGGTTCGACGGCGACGGATTCGGTCAGCGCGCGGTGCCAGGCATCGAGCCGCGCCGCAACCTTCTCATCCAGCAGCGCCACGACACGGGCAGCGAGCAATCCGGCGTTCTTGGCGCCGGCCGCGCCGATAGCGAGGGTGCCGACGGGAATGCCGCCCGGCATCTGGACGATGGACAGCAGACTGTCCTGGCCCTTCAGCGCCTTCGATTCCACAGGCACGCCGAATACGGGAAGGATCGTCATCGACGCGGTCATGCCGGGAAGATGCGCTGCGCCGCCTGCGCCGGCGATGATCACCTTCAGGCCACGGCCGCGCGCCGCCTTGGCGTATTCCACCATGCGGTCGGGCGTTCGATGCGCCGAGACGATGCGGGTCTCGTAGGCCACGCCAAGTTCGGCCAGGATGTCGGCGGCATGCTTCATGGTCGTCCAGTCGGACTGGCTTCCCATGATGATCCCTACCAGCGGCGTATCCGCCATTGCTTTGCCTTCCACCGGAAAAGCGCGCGATTATAGGCGGGATCGCGCCGGGAGCAAGCGCGGTTCGGATGCCCGAAGCAGTGCTCTCACACAGCTAGGCTATAATGTCGGGGGTGAGCTCATTACGCACCTTGGATATCTGGTCCTTCAGGGCCAGCTTGCGCTTCTTCAGCCGCTGGACACGAATCTGATCCACATGCGCCTGCGTCTGCAGGGCCAAGATCGAAGCGTCCAGATCGCTGTGCTCAATCTCCAACTGGGCCAGTTTGGCTTCCAGTGCCGCTCGATCGATCATCGTGCCTAAGAATCCGTAAAGTTCCCGCGCGCATGATAGCAGCGGAGTACCAATTGCCGTAGCCTTTCGCTCGCATATGTCCCCTGCTGGCACATTCTGGTGTTTTTCCCTCTCGGTCTACGGCGCGCCCGGCGTGGAGGCGGCGTGCCTGGACCTCCAGGATCGTTTTGGCGCCGACGTGAACCTGGTGCTCTATTGCCTGTGGATCGGCCGCGCACTGACGCCTCAGGCCCTTGACGCGGCGCTCGAAGCGGCGGCGCCGATCCAGACCTACATCCAGCCGCTGCGCGATATGCGCCGTTCGCTGCCCAAGGATGATGGCGGCGCCCGCGATGCCGTCAAACGCGCCGAGCTGGCGGCGGAAAAGCTGGAACAGGACGCTCTCGAGGCGCTGGGCGAGGGCGCCGCGCCGGACGCAAACCTGGCGCGGCTCAATCTGCGCCTCTATGCCGGACGGCTCGCGGCCGATGCAGATGCATTCGCGGCGGCGGCCGCACCGCTATTGGCGGCGACCAGCGTCGCTTGAACCTGCGCTCATTCCCGCCAGCGGTGCGCCAGCTCATTGTCGATCCCGAACAGGTCGAGGATGCGGCCGACCGAATGATCGACGATCTGCTGCACGGATTGTGGCCGGGGGTAGAAGGCGGGAAGCGGCGGGGCGATGATGGCGCCCATCTCGGTAAGCGCCGCCATGGTCCGCAAATGGCCCAGATGAAGCGGCGATTCGCGCAGCATCAGCACCAGCCGGCGGCGCTCTTTCAATGCAACGTCGGCGGCGCGGGTAAGCAGGGTGGTGGTGACGCCGGTGGCGATTTCCGACATCGAGCGCACCGAACAGGGCACGACAGCCATGCCCAGGCCCCGGAACGAGCCGGAGGCGATGGCCGCGCCCACATCCGCGGCCGGGTAATAATGGTCGGCCAGCGCCCGGACATCCGCCGGCTTCAGCTCGGTCTCATAGCCCAGGGTCATCTCGGCGGCCTTCGAGATCACCAGATGGCTTTCCACCCCCGTTTCCCTCAACGCGCGCAGCAGGGTGACGCCATAGATCACGCCCGACGCGCCGGTGATTCCGACGATCAATCTGTTCCCGCTCGGGTTTTGCGTGGGAATGGAGATGAGTCCTCCGCTTTGCAGCCTAGATTAGAATCGTTCTTCCGTGACTCTGCCGCCGTGGGCGTGATGTAGTATACTGGCTAGATGCCTATAAGGAGATTTTGATGACCACAGAGTCGCACCTGTCCGCACTCGAAACCAAGCATCACCGTCTCGATGACGAAATAAGCGGCGAAATGCATCGCCCCACGCCGGACCAGGTCCGGCTGACCTCCCTGAAGCGGGAAAAACTTCGAATCAAGGAAGAGATCACGCGGTTGCAGGACTGACACCCGCGTCGCCACCCGGCGGGCCGTTTCTGCGGGCCGCCGGGCGTAGCGCGGTTCAAGTCCGATCGCGGACTGCTAGTCGAACGTGATGTCCGGCTGGGGCATCTTGCCCAGGTCGACATAGGGCTGCTCGTCCATACCGGCCGAGTCTCCCTGCGCCGCCCGCGCCTTGTCGGCGCGTGCCGCCGCGATCTGGATGGCCTCGTCCAGTTCCCTCTGGGTGCACAGTCCCAGCGACACCGGATCGGTGGGCTTCAGATTGGTGATGTTCCAGTGGCTCCGATTGCGGATCGAGGCGATGGTCGGCTTGGTGGTGCCGATCAGCTTGCCGACCTGCGCATCGGTCAGTTCCGGATGATTCCGCACCAGCCACGCAATGGCGTCCGGGCGGTCCTGACGCTTGGATACCGGCGTGTAGCGCGGACCCCGGCGCTTTTTCGCTTCGGGGATGACCGGCTGGTTGAGCTTCAGCCGCTCGGCCGGGTCGCCTTCACAGCGGACGATCTCTTCCTTGGTAAGCTGGCCATTGCTGACCGGGTCCAGTCCGACAATGTTCTGTGCCACCTCGCCGTCGGCGATGCCCTGCACTTCCAGTTCGTGCAGGCCGCAGAATTCGCCAATCTGACGAAAGGTCAGCTTGGTGTTGTCGACGAGCCAGACAGCGGTTGCCTTGGGCATCAACGGTAGGTTCATCAATAGTCTCCTGTGCGCCGCATCGGCGCCGACGGGAAGTCAATGCTCGGATGTTCGCCCCTATATAGGCTCAGGGGCGCGCGAAAGAAAGATTTTGTCTGGATCCACCGCTTTCAGGAGGCTGGACCTGAATGCGGGCAGAAGATCGATTCCTGAGTGCTTGAGCAGCGTGCCGGCATCCAACAGCGACGCGGGCTGTTCTAGTCCACCTTCAGGATGATCTTGCCGATATGGGCGCTCGATTCGATCCGGCGATGGGCCGCGGCGGCATCGGCGAGCGGCATTACCGAGTCGATGACCGGCGCAATCCTGCCACTTTCGAACAGCGGCCAGACGGTTTCGTGGATGCCGCGCACCACGGCGCCCTTCTGCTCGGGCGTCCGCGCGCGCAGCGTCGAACCGGTGATGGTGAGCCGCTTCAGCATCATGGTGAAAATCGGGATCTCGGCCGTATTGCCGCCCAGCGCGGCGATGCTGACATGCCGGCCCTCGAGCCGCATGATCGAGAGGTCGCGGGCCAGGTAATCGCCGCCCACCATGTCGAGCACAACGTCGACGCCGTCGCCGGTCTCGGCCTTGATGACCTCTACGTAATCCTCGGTCTTGTAATTGATGGCGCGCTTTGCACCCAGATCGACGCAGGCCTGACACTTTTCCGCCGTCCCGGCGGTGGCATAGACCTCGGCGCCCAGCGCCGCAGCGAGCGCGACGGCAGAGGTGCCGATGCCCGACGAGCCGCCATGCACCAGCAGGCGCTCGCCCTTCTGCAGCCGGCCGCGCTCGAACACATTGGTCCAGACCGTGCAATACGTCTCCATGATGGCCGCGCCCTGCTCGAAGCTGAATCCCTTCGGCAAAGGCAGCGCCTGGATCGCGGGAACCGCGCAATAGGTGGCATAGCCGCCGCCCGCCAGCAGCGCGCAGACCCTGTCGCCCAGCTTGAACCCGGTAACGCCGTCGCCGATCGCCGCCACTTCGCCCGCGCATTCCAGGCCCATGATCTCCGACGAGCCTTTCGGCGGCGGATAATGGCCCTCGCGCTGCGCCGCGTCCGCCCGGTTCAGCCCGGCAGCGCGGACCCGGATCAGGATTTCGCCGGCCTTCGGCAGATCCACCGGAATGTCCCGCACTTCCATGTTCTCGGGGCCGCCGAATTTGACGGTAACGATGGCCGGTGCGGTCTTTGGCAGGTCGGACATTCTGGAGATTCCCATTTTGGAGTAGAGTCCGGGCACCTTACCAATGACGAACAGGAGGACAAGGTGGATTTGGACGACCTGCCCCGCCCGCGCCCGGCCGGTGCCGCCGATCTTGCCCGGGAAGCGCTCGATAACCTGTCGATTTATGAACTCAAGGAGCGCATCGCGCTGCTCGAGGCCGAGATCGTGCGGACCCGGAAATTGATGGACTCCAAGGAAACCAGCCAATCGGCGGCCGCAAAGCTGTTCAAGTAAACGGGCCGATGTCTGAACGCCGTTAATCCGACGTTAAGGTTCATCCGTATAGGTTGAGACCATCAGATCGGCTTTCCCCTCCCTTGGCCGGTCTGATGACTCCCCCAGACTTGGCCGCTCAGGCATTGCCGAGCGGCCTTTTTTTGTCCGCGCCGGCCGGCGTGCTACAGCGCTTCGCCCTTCAGCAGGCGCGGCAACGTGCCGACAGTGCCGCGGGCATGCTGCATGAAGAAGCGCTTCAGCGGATCGATCCGGTTGACCACGGCCAGGCCGGCGTCGCGCAGCAGGCGCACCGGCGCCACGTCGTTGGTGAACAGGGCGTTGAGACGATCGGTGACGGCGGCAAGCGTCAGTGTGTCGATGCGGCGCCACCTGTCGTAGCGCTCCAGAACCAGCGGCGAGCCGATGTCGAGGCCGAGCCGTGCATTGTCGACCAGCAGCTCGGCCAGCGCCGCCACGTCGCGCCAGCCCAGGTTCAGGCCCTGGCCCGCGATGGGATGGATGCCGTGGGCCGCGTCGCCCACCAGCGCCAGACGGTCGGCACTGAAGCGCTCGGCTACATGTACCGCGTAGGGATAGGAGAACCGCGGGCCGACAGCATGCACCGCGCCGAGAAAGCCCTCCACCCGCTTCGAGATCTCGGCGTTGAAGGCGTTTTCGTCCAGCGCCAGCATGGCCCTGGCCACGTGATGCTTCTCGCTCCACACCAGCGACGAGCGCTTGCCGGTGATCGGCAGCACAGCAAACGGGCCGGCGGGCAGGAAGCGCTCGTGGGCGATGCCCAGATGATCCTTTTCATGCTCGATGGTGGTGACGATGCCGGTCTCGGCATAGTCGCGGCCCAGCACCTTGATGCCTGCCGCATCGCGCAGCGGCGATTTCCGCCCGTCGGCGGCCACCACCAGCGAGGCGCGCAGCGTGCCATGGCCGCCCAGCCGCGCGCTGACGCCGCCCGGATGCGGCTCCAGGCCATCGACCGTGGCCGGGTATTGCAGGTGGACCGTACCCAGGTCCTGGATCGCCCTGAGCAGGCCCAGTCTGATGTGCCGGTTCTCGACCAGATAGCCGAACGGCTCACGGCCGAGAGCCCGATGATCGAAGTCGAGGAAGACGGGCGCCGCGCCATCGGTAACCCGGATATTCAGGATCGGCTGGGCATGCGCCGCCATGTGCCGCCACGCGCCGATCGTCTCCAGCAGACGCCAGGAGGCATAGGCGATGGCCGTCACCCTGCCGTCGAAACCGGGGTCGACCGTGGCATCCAGGCTGGCGCGCTCGGCGACAGTTGTCTGGATTCCCGCGCATCCCAAAGCCACGGCGAGGCTGAGACCCGCGAGGCCGCCGCCGACGATCAGCACGTCGGTGCGCGGGGACGAGGCCGGTGTCGGATGCTGCACGGTCATGACGCGAACCATGGACGGCGGCGCAATACGTTGTCCAGCCCATTGACCGGGCCGCAATTGCCTAAATAACAGACAGTCTATAAATTATGCACAAATATCGCTCACATGCACAACGAAGCCCACCCGAGCATGAAACCTGCCGCATTAGTCAATTATTCCATATTTGCAATAACTTACGGATTATTTTCCCGGTTGGCACGGTTCTTGATGCTACTGGAGCAGAAGGGAGACGAGCGTCTCGGCGTCACGGCACTCCTTTCCCAAGAAAAATTGGCATCCACGAGGCAAAGGACGATCCCATGAAATTGATCATTGCGATCATCAAACCATCGAAGTTGCAGGAGGTGCGCGAGGCACTGACTGAACTCGACGTGGCGGGGATGACCGTCAGCGAGGTCAAGGGGTTCGGGCGGCAGAAGGGCCATACCGAAATCTACCGCGGCGCCGAGTACGACGTCAGCTTCCTCCCGAAGCTGAAGCTCGAACTCGTCATTCCCGAAGAAAAAACCGAGGCGGTCATCGAGGCCATCATGGCCTCCGCCAAGACCGGGAATATCGGAGACGGCAAGCTGTTCGTCGTTCCGGTGGAATACGCAGCCCGCATCCGGACCGGGGAAACCGGCCCCACCGCCGTCTAACAAGATTAGGGAGAACCAATCCAATGAAGATCAAACCAACCCTTATGGCCGCGGCTACGGCGATTGTCGCCGTGGGCATGGCCGCCATGCCCGCATTCGCGCAGGAGGCCGATCCGACGCCCGTTCTCGATACCGGCAATACGGCGTGGATGCTGACCTCGACCGCTCTGGTCCTGTTCATGACCATTCCGGGCCTGGCCCTGTTCTATGCCGGCATGGTCCGCAAGAAGAACATCCTGTCCACCGCCATGCAGAGCTTCACGATCACCTGTCTGATGACGCTGATCTGGATGATCATCGGGTACTCGCTGGCCTTCACCGAAAACCCCAACCCGGGCCTGAACAAGTTCTTCGGCGGCTTCGACAAGATGTTCCTGTCGGGCCTGACCGTTGACGGCCTCAGCGGCACCATTCCGGAAAGCCTGTTCATGGTCTTCCAGATGACGTTCGCCATCATCACGCCCGCCCTGATCACCGGCGCCTTCGCCGACCGCATGAAGTTCTCGGCGCTGCTGTGGTTCATGGGCGTGTGGAGCATCATCGTCTACGCCCCCGTGGCTCACTGGGTGTGGGGCGGCGGCTTCCTTGCCAATGCCGGCGTCCTCGACTTCGCCGGCGGTACCGTGGTGCACATCAACGCGGGTATCGCGGGTCTTGTCGCCTGTATCGTGCTGGGCAAGCGCACCGGCTACGGCCAGGAGAACATGGCGCCGCACAACCTGACGCTCAGCCTGATCGGCGCCTCCATGCTGTGGGTGGGCTGGTTCGGCTTCAACGCCGGTTCGGAACTGGCCGCTGACGGCCGCGCCGCCATGGCCATGGTCGTGACCCAGATCGCCACGGCTGCCGCCGCGCTGAGCTGGATGTTCATCGAGTGGATGGTCCACAAGAAGCCCAGCGTTCTCGGCATCATCTCCGGCGCCGTTGCCGGCCTGGTGGCGATCACCCCGGCTTCCGGTTTCGTCGATCCCATGGGTGCGCTCTGGATCGGCATCGCCGCCGGCGTGATCTGCTTCTTCGCTGCCACGACCCTGAAGAAGGCGCTGCGCTATGATGACTCCCTCGATGTCTGGGGTGTTCACGGCGTGGGCGGCATCGTCGGCGCAGTGCTGACCGGTGTCTTCGTCTCCGAAGCGGTAAGCGGCACGGCCCCGAGCATGGGCCAGGTCATCATCCAGATCGAAGGCATCGTCGCCACCCTGCTGTGGAGCGGCATCGCCAGCTTCGTCATCCTGAAGGTCATCGACATGACCATCGGCCTCCGGGTTTCCAAGGAGCAGGAAGTCGAAGGCCTCGACATCAGCCTGCACGGGGAATCCCTGCAGTAAGCCTATCGGCCGGACCACGGGTCACCGCGGTCCGGCCAACCCATTCTCCCCCGGCCTCTCCCAGGCCGGTTTCTCCCCCCGGGCCTGCCCAGAACTTCATCGTTCCGGGCGGGCCCGGCCCGTTTTTTGGGCAGCGGCGGTCATGCCCGGAACCAGGCCGGGCGCGGCCTGAACTGCCAACCTGTTGAAAGCATGTCTCTTTTACCCTGTTCCATCGAATTGGCACGGTTCTTGGTTCGGAACTGGCGTCAATGCGGTCGACCTGCCTGCGGTTTGACCGCCGGGAAGAGAGCAACAGGGAGAGATTGAATGGAAGCGTCCGATCGGGCGGCTGACGTATTTTTCGTACTCATGGGGGCGATCCTGGTGTTCGCCATGCATGCGGGCTTCGCCTTTCTCGAGGTCGGCACGGTACGCAAGAAGAATCAGGTCAACGCCCTGATGAAAATCCTGGTCGACTTCGCAGTATCGACCATTGCCTACTTTTTCGTCGGCTACGGGGTGGCCTATGGCGTCCACTTCCTGCAGAGCGCGGCAATGATCTCCGGCGCGGCCGATGGCAGCGGATTCGCCGCCAGCGGCTTCGACCTGGTGAAGTTCTTCTTCCTGCTGACCTTCGCCGCGGCGATCCCGGCCATCATTTCGGGTGGCATCGCCGAGCGCGCCCGGTTCACGCCCCAGCTGATCGCCACGGCGGTCATCGTCGGCGTCGCCTATCCGTTCTTCGAAGGACTGGCGTGGAATAACAATTTCGGCTTCCAGGATTTCTTGGAGGCCCAGTTCGGCGCCCGGTTCAATGACTTCGCAGGCTCCATCGTGGTGCATGCGTTCGGCGGCTGGCTGGCGCTGGGCGCGGTGCTGATGCTGGGCGCGCGGCACAACCGGTACCGCAAGGACGGCGCCGTCGTCGGCATTCCGCCCTCGAACATCCCCTTCCTGGCGCTCGGCTCGTGGCTGCTCTGCATCGGCTGGTTCGGCTTCAACGTGATGAGCGCCCAGAGCGTCGCCGCCATCAACGGCCTGGTGGCGATCAATTCGCTGATGGCGATGGCGGGCGGCATCCTCGCCGCCTGGGCGGCGGGCCGCAACGATCCCGGCTTCACCCACAATGGCGCCCTGGCCGGACTTGTCGCCGTTTGCGCCGGCTCCAACGTGATGCATCCCGTCGGTTCGCTGGCGGTCGGCGCCATTGCAGGCGCCCTGTTCGTCTATGCATTCACCTGGTGCCAGAACAAGTGGAAGATCGACGACGTGCTGGGCGTCTGGCCGCTGCACGGGCTGTGCGGCCTGTGGGGCGGCATCGCCTGCGGCATCTTCGGCCAGGACTCGCTGGGCGGCCTGGGCGGGGTGACCTTAATGAGCCAGCTGGTCGGCAGCCTGATCGGCGCCGGTCTGGCATTGGTCGCCGGATTGGCGATCTACGGCCTGTTGCGCGTCTCGATGGGCATCCGCCTGACCCAGGAGGAGGAATTCCGCGGCGCCGACCTGTCGCTCCATAGCATCGGCGCGACGCCGGAAGAGGACGTCAGCGGGCGGTAGAATTGCCGGGGAACAAGGCTGCGCCGCAGGCCGGTCCTGTTCCCCGGTAAGCGAGACTCTTGTCGGGATTCCCGGTGACCGGTACAGTACGGCGCGTTTTGCTTTTGTTCCGGTGTGCCCTTTGCTCAACCCCGTCTTCAGGAATTTGCCCGCCCATACGTGGACCCAGCTCCGCGCGCTGCTCGACGGCGTTCCCGCCGGCCGCAATGCGCCGCTCGACCTGACCATTGGCGAGCCGCGCCACCCGATGCCCGCGTTCATCAACGAGGTGCTCGAGGCGAACAGCGCCGGCTATGCCAAATACCCGCCGATCCAGGGCACGCCCGCCTGGCAGCAGGCGGTGGCGGGCTGGCTGGAGCGCCGCTATGGCCTGACCGGCATCGATCCGGACCGGCACGTCCTGCCGGTGTCCGGCACCCGCGAGGGCCTGTTCTCGATCGCGTTCGTGGCCGTGCCCCAGCGCAAGGCGGGGCAGCAGCCGACGGTGCTGATGCCCAATCCGTTCTATCAGTGCTATGCCGCTGCGGCGCTGTCGGCGGGCGCCGAGCCGGTCTATCTGCCGGCCACCGCCACAACCGGCTTCCTGCCCGATTTCACCGCGCTGGACGAGGCGGCGCTTGCGCGCGCCGCTTTGGTCTATCTGTGCACGCCCGCCAATCCGCAAGGAACCGTGGCCAGCCAGGACTATTTCGACACGCTGATCGGCCTGTGCCGGCGTCACGACATCACGCTGGTGGTCGACGAGTGCTATGGCGAGATCTACACCGACGCGCCGCCCGTGGGCGCGCTGGAGGCATGCCGCGACATGGCCCGGCGCGGATTGGGCGATCCGGCCGATCCCTATGCCAATGTGCTGAGCTTCCAGTCGCTGTCGAAGCGCTCCAACGTGCCGGGGCTGCGCTCGGGCTTCGTTGCCGGCGACCCCCGGTTGATCGCCGCGTACCGCGAGCTGCGCTCCTATGGCGGCGCGCCGTCGCCGCTGCCGGTCTATGCTGCCGCCGCGGCGGCCTGGAACGACGAAACCCATGTGGACGAGAACCGGGTGCTCTACCGGGCCAAGTTCGACGCCGCCGACTCCATCCTGCAGGGCCGCTTCGGCGCCTACCGGCCGGGCGGCGGCTTCTATCTCTGGCTCGACGTGGGCGATGGCGAGGCGGCGGCGCGGACGCTGTGGGCCAGGGCCGGGGTGCGCGTGCTGCCCGGAGCTTATTTGGCGCGGCCCGACGCTTCAGGCTATAATCCTGGCGCGGCCTATATCCGGGTCGCGCTGGTGAACTCGCTGGAGGTTACGGAACTGGCCCTGCAGAGCATCCGCGACATACTCGAGACGGTGGACGCCCGCTGATGGCAACGATCAGTTCATCGGCGGCACGGCGTTCCTTCCTGCCCGCGGCGTTCGTCATGTTCATTCGCCGCCGGCTGATCGAGCTGGGGGGCCTGCTGGTGATCGCCGCCGCCGTTGCCTTCGCGGCCGCCCTGCTCAGCTACGACATCGCCGACCCCAGCACCGACACCAGCATCGGCGACCAGGCCATTATGACCGCCAACTGGCTGGGCACGCCCGGCGCCTGGGTCGCCAATATCCTGTTCCAGTGGGTCGGCATCGCCGGCTATGTGTTCCCCTTGGCCATGCTCGGCTGGGGATGGCGGATCATGACCCATCAGGGCCTGCGGTCTATCTGGTTCTATCTGGCGCTGCTGCCGCTCTGCGTGGTGCTGGCTGCCTTTTCCGCCAAGGCCCTGGCGCCGGGCCTGGAATGGCCGGTCACCGGCGGGGCGGGTCCCGGCGGCACCCTTGGATGGCTGCTCTACGACAAGGCGCTTCAACCCTATCTGACACCCGTGCTGCCGCCCCAGCTTCCGGGCCTGTTGCTGGGCGCTGCGGCCATGATGCTGCTGCTGCCGGCCATGGGCTTCAGTATTCACCACTGGCAGACGGTGGGCCGCGTGCTGTACTGGCCCATCGCCCAATTGATCGAATGGCGCGGCGCACGCGGCGAGGACGAACCACGCGTGGTGCGCCGGAAAGCCCCGCCGCGCGAGAAGCGGGAGCGGATCGCGCCCGTGCTGGGCGGTCAGTCCAGCCGCCCCGCCGATCCGGAGCTGGACACTCCGCCGAAGGAACGGAAGTCGATCATCTCCCGCGAGGCGAAAAAACCCCGGGAAGGCAAGCGCGCCGCCGAGGAAAAGCAGCAGGCGCTCGAATTCGACCCCGGCTCGTCGTCATTCAACCTGCCGCACCTGTCGCTGCTCGAGGAACCCGAACCCGGCCGCAAGACCGACCGGGTGAACGAAGAGGGCCTGGAGCAGAACGCCAGGCTGCTTGAATCCGTGCTCGACGATTTCGGCGTCCAGGGCCGCATCAGCCAGGTCCGTCCCGGCCCCGTCGTCACGCTCTACGAACTCGAGCCGGCGCCGGGCACCAAGTCTTCCCGCGTGATCGGCCTGGCCGACGACATCGCCCGGTCGATGAGCGCCGTGTCGGCCCGCGTCGCCGTGGTGCCGGGCCGCAACGCCATCGGCATCGAGCTGCCCAATGTCGGCCGCGAGACCGTGCTGCTGCGCGAGCTGCTGGGCGACATCTCCTACGAGAAGACCAGGACGCGGCTGCCGCTGGCGCTGGGCAAGGATATCGGCGGCACCCCGGTCGTCGCCGACCTCGCGGCCATGCCGCATCTGCTGATCGCCGGCACCACCGGTTCGGGCAAGTCGGTCGCCATCAACACCATGATCCTGTCGCTGCTCTACAAGCTGCCGCCGCAGGACTGCCGGTTCATCATGATCGACCCGAAGATGCTCGAACTGTCGGTCTATGACGACATTCCGCACCTGCTGACACCGGTGGTGACCGACCCGCGCAAGGCGGTGGTCGCGCTCAAATGGGCGGTGCGCGAGATGGAGGACCGCTACAAGGCCATGTCCAAGCTGGGTGTGCGCAACCTGGCGGCCTACAACGAGCGCATCATCGAGGCCGAGCGGAAGGGCGAGGCCCTGGTGCGGACAGTGCAGACCGGCTTCGACCCCGAATCCGGGCGGCCGATCTACGAGGAGCAGCCTCTGGAGATGCGGCCACTGCCGCTGATCGTGATCATCGTCGACGAAATGGCCGACCTGATGATGGTGGCCGGCAAGGACGTGGAAGGGTCGATCCAGCGCCTGGCGCAGATGGCCCGCGCCGCCGGCCTGCACCTGATCATGGCCACCCAGCGTCCGTCGGTCGATGTCATCACCGGCACCATCAAGGCCAATTTCCCCACCCGGATCAGCTTCCAGGTCACGTCGAAGATCGACAGCCGAACCATCCTGGGCGAGCAGGGCGCCGAGCAGCTGCTGGGCCGGGGCGACATGCTCTACATGGCGGCAGGCGGCAAGGTCACACGCGTCCACGGACCGTTCGTCACCGACGCCGAGGTCGAGGATGTGGTGCGTTTCCTGAAAGCCCAGGGCGCGCCCGAATACATGTCGAGTGTCACCGAGGAGCCCGAGGGCGGCTTCGAGACCATTCTCGACATGGCCGGCGGTGACGGCGAGGCCAGCGGCGAGGAATTGCTCTACGACCAGGCCGTGGCGTTGGTGGCGCGCGAAGGCAAGGCCTCGACCAGCTTCGTCCAGCGTCACCTGCAGATCGGCTACAACCGCGCCGCGCGCATCATCGAGCGCATGGAAAAGGAAGGCGTGGTGAGCGGCGCCAACCATGTGGGCAAGCGCGAAGTGCTGGTCGGCGACCACAGCGCCTGAGGACGGACCCCGGGCAGGATCGCCGCCCCGTAAATTATGCCCCTCTCCCCGCCGCATGGAACTTTGTCGGCCAGGATTCTTTAAGGCTGTCTTCCAACAGGGGTATCGGGAATGCAGCTTCGGGTGCGCGCAGAACTTGTCTATGGCTTTCAGGCGGCAACACAGGTGCGGGCGTCAATCGAAGCCGCCCTGTCGGCCGACCAGACCGTTATCTCGGAATCGCTCACGGCTGGCGGCGATCAACCGCTCGTCCGCGACTTCGACGAGGCCACCGGCCAGCGCCAGTTCAGGACCAGCCTGTCCGGCGAAGCCGCGATCATCTACGAAGCGGTCGTCGACAATGGCGAGAGAGCGCCGCTGCCGCATGGTGCCCGCGAACATCTCTGGTCCGAGCTGCCGCTGGACTGCCTGCCCTATCTCCTGCCCAGCCGGTTCTGTCCGTCGGACAAGTTCATGCGGTTCGCGCAGCGGGAATTTTCGGGACTGAGCGATGGCGGCGCCAAGGTGCACGCCGTACTCGACTGGCTGCACGAGCATGTCGATTATGTGGCGGGCGTAAGCACGGCCGAGACGACGGCCGAGCGGACCTTTGTCGACCGCGCCGGTGTTTGCCGCGACTTCACCCATCTGGGCATCACGCTGTGCCGCAGCCTCAACATTCCGGCCCGGGCGGTCAGCGCCTATGCCTGGAAACTCGCGCCGCCCGACTTTCACGCCATTTTCGAAGTCTATCTCGGCGGACAATGGTGGCTGGTCGATCCGACGCGCCTGTCGCCCGTCGAGGGGATCGTGCGCATCGCCTGCGGCCGGGATGCCGCCGATATCGCATTCATGACCACCTCGCAGAACTGCGACTGCCGCAAGGTGGCGATATCCGTCGAGCTGGCACAGCCGTGAAGGTCATGCCGGGATGCCCGCACGGACCGTCGTTTTCCCCGCGCGGGTTGCCGCTTCATTCATGGAAAAGTCAGGTTTCAGGGTCTAGGGTGCGGCCATGAACAGAATGATCGCATCCATTTTCGCCGCCGTCCTCCTGGCATCCGCGGCCCCGGCCGGCGCCGCGCCCGCGCCCAGGGAAGCCGCCGAGAAGCTGCCGACCACCGAGGCGCAGGATCTGGCCGCCGTGCAGTCCTACCTGAAAGGTATCACCACGCTGCGTGCCCGCTTCCAGCAGGTGGCGCCGAACCGTCAGGTCAGCGCCGGCACCATGTCGCTGCAGAAGCCCGGCAAGCTGCGCTTCGAATACACGCCGCCCACCCCGATCCTGGTGGTGAGCGACGGAACCGTCATCACCCTGATCGACTATGATCTGAAGCAGGTCACCCGCTGGCCGATCAACGACACGCCGCTCCGGCCGCTGGTGCGCAGCGATTTCATGTTCGGCGAGGATGTCGAGGTGCTGGGCATCAAGCGCAACGCCCAGTGGATCAATGTCGCGATCAGCGATCCGAAAAAGCGCGATGAGGGCAGCATGCTGCTGACCTTCTCACGCAACCCACTGACGCTGACCGAATGGCAGGTGCTCGACGAGCGGGGGCAAACGACCATCGTCACCCTGGATGACCTGCAGACCAATGTGCCGCTCGAGAAGTCGCTTTGGTCCTGGAAAGATCCGCGTCCGAAACGCCGTGGTCCGCCGACCAAAAACTAGCGCCAACTATAAAAACCGGTTTTTTCGTCAGTGATTCGCGCTTTATGAAAAGCGAAAGTTGTTTAGCGCTTGCTTTATGGGCAGGGCCGCGCATTTGGTGTGCACCCGTAAGGTCTTGATACCAAAAACCGAATTGAATTGCATATCTGTGATGCAATTTTAGGCAAAAAGATTGTTGAAATTTTGTGACCGGGCAACCAAATACAGGCCAGCGACGCCCTTCGCGGTGCAGTATCACATCCCCTCCCTTGGTGTTCTGCATCTGGCGTCGTCGGTACCGGACCCCCCTCCTGGTACCATGCGTAACAGCGCAGAGCCCGGTCAGGAATTTTATCTTGGCCGGGCTTACGCTTTTCAGGGGGCCAGCATCCGTTCTCGACCTGATCGCCCCGGCCCCCTAAAAAGGGCCGCGGAGGTGCTCATGGACGACGATGACGATTTCGACGGCGATTTCGACGACGATCAGGTTGCCGCCCTCACCGCGGTAAGACGGCTGGGCGATGTCGTGGCCCGGATTCCCTGGTTCAGCCGGATCGGCCAGCCGCTCAGCGACGAGGAACGGGACCTGGCGCAGCGCTATCTCGACATGCTGGGGTTTCCCGACGCGGCGCCCGTACCGCTCGAGGACTGGACCGAGGCCGGCGATGCCGCCGACAGCATCGACCTCAACAGCGAGGGCTGGGAGGTGGAGGAGCAGTTGCGCGCCGACCTGAGCCGCGCCGCGCTGGACTATTTCGACGAAGACACCCTGGCCGACACGCTGGGCTTTGTCACCGAAGCCGCCGGTCCGGTCGTCGTCGAGGCGATCGCCAGCGCCGCATCGCTGTGGCCGGTCGAGGACGATGCGGTGATCGAGGCCGCCACCGGCGCCGCCGTGCAGGCCTGCTATCAGGCCGCGCTGGTGTTGGCCGCCCAGGCGGTGGAAGAGCACCCCTTCGCCCTCAGGTTCCGGCTGTTCGAGCTGGGCCGCTGGCCGGTGGGACTGAGCGGCCGGTCGTTCAACATCTTCTAGTGCCTCTCATTCAGGAATCCCCATGAGCCTGCGGTTGTCGACCTGGAACATCAATTCCGTGCGCTTGCGGATCGATCTGGTGACGGCGTTCCTCGAACGCATGCAGCCGGATGTGATCTGCCTGCAGGAAACCAAGACGCCGGACCCGTTCTTTCCGCTGAAGGCATTCGAGAAGCTGGGCTATGTGCATCACGTCATCGCCGGGCAGAAGGGCTATCACGGCGTCGCCATTCTGTCCCGCCGGCCGTTCGAGAGCGGCGAGCGCCGCAACTGGTGCGGCAAGGATGACGCCCGCCATGTTCACGCCACGCTGCAAGGCGGCATCGAAGTGCACAATTTCTACATTCCCGCCGGCGGCGATATCCCGGACCCGGCGGTGAACGAGAAGTTCGAACACAAGCTGAAGTTCCTCGACGAGGCAACCGAGTGGTTTACCGGCCGGTGCCGGCCGGAGGGCAGGATGATCCTGGTCGGCGACCTGAACGTGGCGCCATCGGAATTCGACGTCTGGTCCCACAAGCAGCTTCTGCGCGTGGTGTCGCACACGCCGGTCGAGGTCGAGAAACTGACCCGGCTGTACAACACCGGCTGGGTCGACGCGATCCGCGAATTCCATCCCGAGCCGGAGAAGCTGTTTTCCTGGTGGAGCTACCGGTCGCCGGACTGGCGCACGTCGAACCGGGGCCGGCGTCTTGATCACATCTGGGTGACGCCGCCGCTGAAGCCGTATCTGCGCTCGGTGCACATCATGGACGAAGCGCGCAGCTGGGAAAAGCCGTCCGACCATGTGCCGGTAACGGTGGACCTGGAGGACTGACCAGCAGCAGCGGCTGGCCGGTGGCGGGCTAGATTGCCAGCTGCATCCCGTCGCGGGACACGATGGTGCCCGGCCGCGCCGCCTCGGCGTCAACGGCAACCCTGTCCATGAACGCATCGTCGTGGCTCGGGTCGTGGTGGAAGATCACGAAGGTCTTCACCCCGGCGGCGTCGGCAAGGCGCATGCCTTCCTGCCAGGTGGAGTGACTCCAGCCCTTGTGAGCCGGGTACTCGGCGTCGGTGTAGGTGCAGTCGTAAATGAACAGGTCTGCGCCGTCGATCAGGTCCAGGATGGTCCGGTCCAGCCCGTCCTCGACCTGCTCCGTGTCGGTCACGTAGCAGACCGCGCGGCCACCGAACTCCACACGGTACCCGGTTGCCCCATCCTGATGGTTAAGCGGCGCCGTTCGTATCCGGATACCGTTGCCCGGATCCAGTACATCCCCCGGCGTGAAGTCGTGAAAGCTCAGGTTGCCGCGGAAGAAATCAAGGGTGAGCGGGAAGCGCGGCGCGCTCATGAAATCCGACAGCACCTGCCTCACACCGGCACCGGTGCCGGCGCGGCCGGCCCAGATACGGCAGGTCGTCTTCGGGTTGTAGAGCGGCCCGCACGCCGGCAGGCCGATCACATGGTCATAATGGAAGTGGCTGAACAGCAGGTCGAAATCCTGCGGCCCCTGCAAGGTGGCCGCGAGCGGCCTGATGCCGGAGCCCGCGTCGAAGACCAGCAAGCGGCCGCCGCAGCGCATTTCGACGCAGGACGAATTGCCGCCATATTTGGCGGTATCGGGACCGGAGCAGGGAATCGACCCGCGCACGCCCCAGAAGCGGACGGTGAACTCGTCCGCCATGTCAGGGCCGCAACCGGTAGCCGCCGCCCTCGGTCACCAGGATCTCGGCATTTGCCGGGTCCCGCTCGATCTTCTGTCGCAGCCGGTAAATATGCGTTTCCAGGGTGTGGGTGCTGACGCTGGCGTTGTAGCCCCATACCTGATCGAGCAGCACGTCGCGGCTGACCGCGCCTGCGGCGCGGTAGAGATATTTCAGGATGTCGGTTTCCTTGCCGGTCAGCCGTATTTTCTGGCTGCCGCGCTCCTCGTCGACCAGCACCTTCTGGCTGGGACGGAACGTATAGGGCCCCATCCGGAACACGGCATCCTCGGATTGTTCGAACTGGCGGATTTGCGCGCGCATGCGGGCAAGCAGCACGGCAAAGTTGAACGGCTTCACCACGTAATCATTGGCGCCCGAGTCCAGACCCAGAATGGTGTCGGCGTCACTTGCGGCGGCAGTCAGCAGGATGACCGGCATCTTGAGGCCGGACTTGCGCAGCTGGCGGCAGACCTCGCGGCCGTCCAGATCGGGCAGGCCGATGTCGAGCAGGATAAGATTGTAGTCGCTCGCACGGGCGCGCTTCAGCCCGTCGGTCCCCGTCGAGGCTTCCTCGACGGTGAAGTCATCGATCAGCGAAAGCTGATCAGCGAGCGAGCGCCGCAGATCGACATCGTCGTCGATCAGCAGCACATGCTTGTGTATCGACATGGAGACCCCCTCCTGAACGCCGAAATGCTTTCCACTGTTATACGGCTTCTTGCCGCCGTATATAAGTCCGATGAACTGGAACCCGTCACTGGCGCGTGATCCCGACGCACGGCATGCCCTGCTGCGCCGCGTGGAAGAGGCGTTCGCGGCCCTGCGGCGCGGCCGGCTGGTCACGGTGACGGGCGAGCAGGGCGCCACCTTGTGCCTGGCGGCGGAGACCGTATCGCCGGAGACCATGGGCGATCTGAAGCGCCGGTCGAAGGCGACGCCCATGGTGGCGCTGACCGCCCACCGGGCCGCCGTGCTGCGGATCAACCCGACAGGCGCGGATATCATCCGCGTGCCGCTTGCCTCGCACTTCAATGCCAGGCTGGTCCGGTCGCTGGCCGATCCGACCCATGATCTGGACAATCCCATGCGCGGACCGTTCGCCCGTTCGTGGGACCCGGTGCCGGATACCACGCGCGCCGCCATCAAGTTGTGCAAGCTGGGTCAATTGCTCCCCGCGGTCGTCGGCGTGCAGGTGGACGGCGCGCCCAACGAATCGATCCCGGCCGTGTCGGTCGCGGATATCGAGGCCTATGACGAGGTTGCAGCCGTCAGCCTGCATCCGGTCTCCTCGGCCCGCGTGCCGCTGCGCGGCGCCGAAGCGTCGCGGGTGATCGCCTTCCGGCCCGAGGATGGCGGCGTCGAGCATCTGGCCATCGTCATCGGCGATCCCAATCCCGACCAGCCGGTGCTGATCCGGCTTCATTCCGAATGCTTCACCGGCGACCTGCTGGGTTCGCTCAAATGCGACTGCGGCGAACAACTGCGCGGCGCCATCGACGCCATCGGCGAGGCTGGCAGCGGCATTCTGCTGTATCTGGCGCAGGAGGGCCGGGGCATCGGCCTGATCAACAAGCTGCGCGCCTATCACCTGCAGGACGACGGCTTCGATACGGTCGAGGCCAACGAACGCCTCGGTTTCGATGCCGATGAACGCCTGTTCCTGCCAGCCGCCGAGATGCTGCGCAGCCTGGGCTTCGACCAGGTGCGGCTGATGACCAACAATCCGGACAAGGTCGACTCGCTCGCCCGTTTTGGGATCGAGGTGGTGGAGCGGGTGCCGCACGAGTTCCCGTCCAACGCCCACAACGAACTGTATCTGGCGACCAAGGCCCGGCGCAGCGGGCATTACCTGTCGGGGCCGGGCCTGAAAGCCCGGAGCAAGAGCTGAGCCTGCTGATCCGTGTCGAGCGTGAGGGCTGGCTGTCGTGGGGCGACCGGCAGGTGCGCTGCGCACTGGGCAAGGGCGGCGTCCGGGCCGACAAGAAGGAAGGCGACGGCGCCACGCCCGTGGGGCGGTTCGTGATGCGGCGGGTCTATTACCGTCCCGACCGGCTGGAGACGCCCGTGACTCGGTTGCCCATCATCCAGCTGTTTCCCGACGATGCCTGGTGCGACGATCCGGATTACCCCACCTACAACAGCAAGGTTGTCACACCCTATCCGGCCCGCACCGAGACCCTGTGGCGCGACGACCACCTCTACGACATCATCGTGGTGCTGGGACATAACGACGCGCCGGTGGTGCCGGGCGCCGGCAGCGCCATATTCCTGCATGTGGCGGCGCCCGGCTACTGCCCTACGGAAGGCTGCGTCGCCGTCGCCATCGAAGACCTGATGGACATATTGCGCGAGGCGCGCAAGGGCGCGGAGATCGAGGTCCTGTAACCATGATTACCGTATGGAGCCGCAAGACATCCCAGAACGTATTCAAGGTCATGTGGCTGCCGCGGTTCCTGCGGCCCTCACCGCCGGACAACCAGTTGCAGAAAAGGCCCGCCTACCGTGAGCACGTCATGGTGTCGTTCGAGGAACTGCGCGGGCGGCTGGCGTACTGACCGATCACGCGGCCGTCTCAGCCGCGGGCGCCGAAGATGGCCGAGCCCACGCGCACATGGGTCGCGCCCATCTCGGCAGCTTTTTCATAATCGCTGCTCATGCCCATGCTGAGGCCGGCAAGGCCGTTGCGGCGGGCGAATTTCTTCAGCAGCGCGAAATGGGGCGCGGGCGGATCCCCGACCGGCGGGATGCACATCAGCCCCGCCAGGGTCAGGCCATGCACATCGCGGCATTCGGCGACAAAGGCATCCGTGTCCAGCGGCATGACGCCGCCCTTCTGGTCTTCCTCGCCCGTATTGACCTGAACGAAACACACGGGGAGGGCGCCGGTTTCGGCGCCGTGCCGGGCAATGGCCTCGGCCAGCCTTGGCCGGTCGATTGTGTGAATGACGTCGAACAGGGAAAGCGCGTCCTTCACCTTGTTGGTCTGCAGCCCGCCGATCAGATGAAGCACCACGTCGGGATATTTCGCCTTCAGCGCCGGCCACTTGGCCTCGGCTTCCTGTACCCGGTTCTCGCCGAAATGACGCTGGCCGGCGGCGAGCGCCAGTTCGATCACCTCGGCCGGATGGGTCTTGGACACCGCGATCAGGGTCACGTCGGCGCCGCTGCGCCCGCCTGCCCGCGCGGCCTTGTCGATACGGGCGCGCACTTCGGCCAGGTGGGCGGCGATCTGCGAGGCGGTAGGGGTCATGGTTGTGCCTGTCATTTCCGTTGCCTGTATATTAGCGTCCCATCCTGATGGCCAGTCCCAAGCTTGACACCCTTTGGCGCCTGTCGAAGGCCGCGCAGAGCCGCGACGCCCGCGCGCGCGGGCTGCCGCCGCTGTGGTTCATGACCGACCGCGCGCGCGTCGCCGATCCCGGGGCAGTGGCGCTGACTTTGCCCAGGGGCGCCGGCATCATCCTGCGCGACTACGATGCGCCGGGCCGGGCCGAACTGGCCCATGCGCTGGCCGGCATTGCCCGCCGCCGCGGCCTGCTGTTCCTGGTGGCGGGCGACGAGGCCCTGGCTGCCGCATCCGGTGCAGACGGCATTCACCTGCCGGAATGGCTGGCGGGACGGATTCGGGCGATCCGGCGCCGCCACCCTTCCTGGCTTGTCACCGCTGCCGCCCATGGCCGGACGGCGCTTCGCCGCGCGGCGCTGGCGGGCGCGGATGCGGTGTTCGTGTCTCCCGTGTTCCCGACACGCAGTCATCCGGATGCGCCGTGTCTGGGCGTCCTGCGCTTCGCGGCGCTGGTCCGCTCGGCAGACGTGCCGGTCTATGCGCTGGGCGGCGTGAATGCTCAATCCATTGCACGGCTGCGCGCCACGGGGGCAGCGGGAGCCGCCGCCATTGGCGGAATCGCCGCCTAGGGATCAGAGTGGCAACCGCCGTGTGATCCCCACCGCCTCCAGAAACGATTCGTCGTGGCTGACAATCAGCAATGCGCCGTCAAAGGCCCGCAAGCCGGCCTCGAGAACCTCGACCGAGTCCAGATCCAGATGGTTGGTCGGTTCATCGAGCAGGAGAAGGGGAGGCGGCGTGGTCCCGCCCAGCGTACACGCCAGGCCCACGCGCAGCATCTCGCCGCCGCTCAGCGTCGACACTGTCTGCAGCGCGGAATCGGCGCGGAACCTGAAACGAGCCAGGGCGGCGCGGCAGGCATTCTCGTCCGCATCCGGATTGAGACGCAGGAAATTGTCTCGAATCGAGCGGCCCGGATCGAGGCAACCGACCCGCTGGTCGAGCAAGCCGAAAGGCGTCATGCGCCGGACGCTGCCCGTCCAGGCCTGCAATTGCCCGGTCACCAGGGCGAGCAGCGACGACTTGCCGGCACCGTTAGGTCCGGTAACGGCAATCCGCTCCGGGCCGGTGACATCGAACGACATCCCATCGATCAGCGGCTTTCCCGGCTCATAGCCTGCGGATACGGCCTCGAGCACCAGCACGATCCTAGCCGCGCCAAGGCCGGTAGGCGCGAGGGTCACGGAAAACGGCTCGAATATTTCAATGCGGCGGCGGGCCTCGGCGGCAGCCTCTGTTGCCTGGGCATGGCGTCGCTCGGCCAGGCGTGCGTTGGCGCCGGTGGTGTTCTCGCAGCGGTTTTTCTGCCCATTGAGCAGGATGCGCGGCGTACCGCCCTGGGACCGGCGCCGATGCCCCGCGCCGTCCTTGCGGGCCTTGCGCTGTGCGGTCGCCTGGGCGCGGGATACCACGTCGCCGAGATGGCTTTCCGCGTCGGCGAGGTCCCGCCGTGCCGCCGCAAGCTCCAGAGCCCGCCACTCGCGGAACCGGCTCCAATTGCCGCCATGGCGGGTGGCGCCCAGCGACGTCAACTCGACGATGGCGTCCATCTCGTCCAGCAATTCGCGGTCGTGACTGACGACGACAGCACCCGCCCGCCAGCCGCGCAGAAGATCTGAAACGGCACGGCGTCCCTCACGGTCCAGATTGTTCGTCGGCTCGTCCAGCAGCAGGAAGTCAGGCTCGGAGAACAACAGGGCGGCAAGGCCGGCCCGGGTCCGTTGCCCGCCCGACAGCGCCAGCAGCCGGGTATCCGGAGCCGCGTCCAGCCCAACCCGCGCAAGGGCCCCCGCAAGGCGCGCGTCGATGCTCCAGTCCGCATCGGCCAGCTCCTCGCCGGCAGCGGCGCCGCGTTCGGCCCGCCGGAGCAGGTCCATTGCGCCCGCCACGCCGAAAAGATCCGCGATGGTGTCATCAGCGCCAGGCTGGACGGATTGGCGCAGCATACCGATACGTCCGGTCACGCGAACGGTGCCCGATTGAATGGGAACGTCACGGGCTATCAGCCCCAGGAGCGTGGATTTGCCGGCGCCGTTGCGGCCGACAAGACCAACCCGTTCGGCGCCGAATGCGAGGTTCAGATCCTCAAGAAGCAGCCGGCCGTCAGGCGTTGACCAGGAAAGACCGGATATGGTGATGGATGCAGGCATGGATATCTCCGGCAGCAAGATGAACGGGCATTGCTGTCAGGTAGAAATCCATGGGGCACCTATTCGCGGGGTGTTGGCGTCAGACACAGATAGACACGCCCTCCGCGGCATTCAAGCCAGGCAGGGCGCCAAAGCGATCAGAAACCGAAGCTGGTGCCGACGTAGAAGCTGCCGCCCAATCCGTCGAGGGCGGTTTCACGGAAGACCGTGCGCGAGTCGAAGAACTTCAGGCGGCCAAGCAGATGGATGCCCGGGCGAAGCTCGTAGGCGGCGCCGATCTCGACGCTATACAGCTGGTCGATATCCGTCGCGTGCAGCAGGCTGAGAGGGTTGTGGTCGGCGAAATAGCCGCCCACGGCGATGCTGGTCACCCAGCTGCCGAAATCGTAGCTCAGGCCCAGATCGTAGCTTTCGTAGCCGGGTGCATCCTCGGCCGCGCCGCGCAGATAGGACGCGGCCAGCGTGAAGCCGCGATAACCCAGATTGACGCCCACATTGTAGGCGGATTCGGGCCGGGCGAAGGGCGGCACGCTGGTATAGGCCAGACTGGCCGCGTCGAGCCCGGTGCTCATGGCCGCCGAACTCAGATAGACCTCGAAGCCGCGCCTGGCCGGGTCGAGACCCAGCGGATCGTCGGCGGAATAGCCGGTGGCGTAGCCGATGCGAAGGCCCGCATAGTGCGGCACCATGACCTGCGGATCCCGCAGCATGGCGACGGTGAGCGGCTTGCTGAGATTGACCGATGCCGACCTGGTGAACAGCGCCCGGTCGTCAAACCCGGTACGGGTCATGGCGGTCGTGCCCGGCGCCCCGAACGCCCCCTGGACGGCGCCGGACGAGAATGCCGGCATGTTGCCGATGTCGGCCTGGAACGACAGCCGGCTGGCTTCCCGCAATTCGATCTTGTCGGATTCGTCCAGCTTGATGTCGGCGCCGATGCGCATGCCATCGAGTTTGGGCTTGGCGCGCAGATTGAACAGGGCGGTCTCGGCGCCCGGTGCCGGGGTGGTGATGGTTGCTGCCGTGCCGGCCTTGTCCTTGGCCAGCGACTGCCATGGCTGCGGAGCGGGGCGCGTCGGCTCGAGCAATTGCAGGTCGCCGCCGTCGACAAACCTTATGGAATCCTGCGCGGCCGCTTGAAGCCCGAAGGCCAGCGCCGCTACCGATACCAATATGCCTTTAACCAGCCGCCCCATCTTGCTCGCGGTGCAATCCCGTCGGGAAGCGCCGTGCTCCTTGTTCGTTTCCTCGTGCGTGGACGCGGAGTGATCTAGACCAAACCCGCCTCACGCTCAACATATCTGATCTTCAATCTTATATATACTCGCTCCTACCCGTCCGGCAAATCAAGAAGACTCACAGGCGAGCACCATGAAAATACGAGCAATTTTATGGTTATCCACAGCGAATCGGTCGATTCCGGGCGGCATCGCGCTGCCGGGGCTTGGCATTCGCCCTTAAACCGGTTGTTCTACCGGCGGCGCGGCCTGTATAAAGTGCCGGCGGCGCGCCCCGCGACCCCTTTATCAGACTGAGGCGAACATATGCCGAGGATAGCGTTTCGAGTCATCGTGCTGACAGGCACGGCCATTCTGGCCGCGTGCGGCGGCGGCAGCAAGGAAGTGGCCGACCGTTACCGGCCGGTCCAGCTGGAGCAGGCCGCCAGTATGCGGGTCAATGGCTACCTGTGGCAGGCGACGCTCGAGACCCTGCATTTCATGCCCATCGCGTCGACGGACGCGACCGGCGGCGTGATCGTCACCGACTGGTACACCGATCCGTCGGCGCCCAATGAACGGGTGAAGATGCGCGTGGCGGTGATGGATTCGCGCCTGCGCGCCGACGCGCTCAGGATCGCGATCAACCGCCAGGCCCGCGACCGGAGCGGCGAATGGACCGAACAGCCGGTGCAGCAGGCGACCGTGGCCGGCGTCGAGGATGCCATCCTGGTCCGTGCCCGGCAAATTCGCATCGGCACCGTGACCGAAAAAGACGACTGACTTCCTGATCAAGAAACGGGTTCATGAGCCGCTATAACGCCAAGGCCGCCGAGCGGAAATGGCAGGACATCTGGACGGAGCAAGACAGCTTCGCCACCCGCGAGGACGCGGATAAGCCCAGATACTACGTGCTGGAGATGTTCCCCTATCCGTCGGGCCGTATTCATATGGGCCACGTCCGCAACTACACCATGGGCGACGTGGTGGCGCGCTACAAGCGCGCCCGCGGCTTCAATGTGCTGCATCCCATGGGTTGGGACGCCTTCGGCATGCCGGCCGAGAACGCCGCCATGGAGCGCAAGGTGCATCCGGCGGCCTGGACCTGGCAGAACATCGACACCATGCGCGGCCAGCTGAAAAGCCTCGGTCTCGCCATCGACTGGGCGCGCGAATTCGCGACCTGTAGCCCGGACTATTACCGGCACGAGCAGGCGCTGTTCCTGTCCTTCCTGGAAAATGGCCTGGTCGAGCGCAAGGAAAGCTACGTCAACTGGGATCCGGTCGATCACACGGTGCTGGCCAATGAGCAGGTGATCGACGGCAAGGGCTGGCGTTCGGGCGCACCGGTCGAGCGGCGCAAGCTGTCCCAGTGGTTCTTCAAGATCACCGACTTCGCCGAGGACCTGCTGGCCGGGCTCGATACCCTGGACCGGTGGCCCGAGAAGGTGCGCATCATGCAGCGCAACTGGATCGGTCGGTCGGAGGGCGCCCGCGTCCATTTCCGGATCGCCGGGACCAACGAGACGATCGAGGTCTACACCACCCGTCCCGACACGTTGTTCGGCGCCAGTTTCTGCGCCATCGCCGCCGATCACCCCATCGCCCAGCAGGCGGCGAAGCAGAATGCCGACGCAGCTGCCTTCATCGAGGCCTGCAAGCGAAACGGCACCAGCGAAGCCGAGATCGAAACCGCCGAGAAGATGGGATTCGACACGGGCCTCAAGGTCACGCATCCGTTCGACCCCGACTGGACGCTGCCGGTCTACATCGCCAATTTCGTGCTGATGGAATACGGCACGGGCGCCATCTTCGGCTGTCCGGCCCATGACCAGCGCGACCTGGACTTCGCCCGCAAATATGGTCTGCCGGTAACGCCGGTCGTGTTTCCCGAGGGCGAGACGCCCGACAGCTTCAGCGTCGCCGACAAGGCCTATGACGGCGACGGCAGGCTGGGCAATTCCCGCTTCATGGACGGCCTGGCCGTGCCCGAGGCCAAGAAGCGCGTGCTGGACGAACTCGAAAAGCTTGAAGCCGGCACCCGAGAAGTAAACTACCGGCTGCGCGATTGGGGCGTGTCGCGCCAGCGCTACTGGGGCTGCCCGATTCCGGTCATCCACTGCGGCGATTGCGGCGCGGTGCCGGTGCCACGCGGCCAGCTGCCCGTGCTGTTGCCCGATGACGTGACCTTCGATGTGCCCGGCAACCCGCTCGAGCGGCATCCAACCTGGAAGCATGTGGACTGCCCGGCCTGCGGCAAACCGGCGCGGCGCGAGACCGACACCTGCGATACCTTCGTCGATTCGTCGTGGTACTTCCTGCGCTTCTGCGGGCTGGATCCGGACCGGCCGCTCGACCGCGAGGCCGTCGACCGCTGGATGCCGGTCGATCAGTATATCGGCGGCGTCGAGCACGCGGTGCTGCACCTGCTCTATGCCCGGTTCTTCACCCGCGCACTGGAAAAATGCGGTCTGGTCTCGCTGGCCGAGCCGTTCCAGGGCCTTTTCACCCAGGGCATGGTCAACCACGAAACCTACAAGGGTCCTGACGGCAAGTGGCTGTCGCCCGAGGACATCGTGCGGACCGGCGACAGCCTGGCCACGCGGGACGGCCAGCCGGTGACCATCGGACGCTCGGAAAAAATGAGCAAGTCCAAGAGGAACACGGTCGATCCAACCGACATCATCGCAACCTACGGCGCCGACACGGCCCGCTGGTACATGCTGTCGGACAGCCCGCCCGAGCGCGATCTGGACTGGTCCGAAAGCGGCATCGAGGGCGCCTGGCGCCATGCCCAGCGTGTCTGGCGCCTGGTCAGCGAGGCGACCGGCCTGCCTGGCGCGGATACGCCCGTGCCCGGCGGCCTGAGCGAATCCGCCGTTGCGCTGCGGCGCTCGACCCACAAGGCGATCAAGGCGGTGACCGAGGGTATTGACAATTTCCGGTTCAATACGGCGGTCGCGCAGATCTACGAATTGACCAATGCAATCAATAGCTTCAAGGCTCCCGGACCTGCCGATGGCTGGGCGCTGCGCGAGGCACTGGAGACGCTGGTGCGTCTGTCGGAGCCGATGATGCCGCATCTGGCAGAGGAAGCCTGGGCCGAGCTGGGCCACACCGTGCCCCTGTTCGAGACCGCCTGGCCCGAGGCCAATCCGGCGCTGGTGGTCGACCAGACCGTGAAGATTGCCGTGCAGGTCAACGGCAAGCTGCGCGCCACCATCGACCTGCCCCGGGATGCCGGCAAGGCCGAGGCCGAGGCCGCGGCCTTCGCCGAACCGAAAATCCGCGAGGCGATCGCCGGCAAGGAGATCCGCAAGGTGATCGTCGTGCCGGGACGTATCGTCAATATCGTGGCATAGTGGCGCCATGCGCCGCACCCTCGTCATCCTGATGCTTACCCTCGCCCTGCCAGGATGCGGATTCAAACCCATGTACGGCGCCAACGCCTCGGCCACGTCGGCTTCGGTGATGGACAGGATGGCGACCATCGACATCCGTCCCATCCCCGATCGCCTGGGGCAGATCGTCCGCAATGAACTTGTGGATTCGATCAATCCCGGCGGCATCGCGGGTGCGCCGGTCTATGAGCTGGCGCTGAAGGTCGGCGAGGAACGGGAAGACGTTGCCATCCGGCAGAATGCCTCGGCCACCCGCGCCAATTACCGGATGAGCGCCCGGTTCGAGCTGCGCGAGATTGCCACCGACAAGGTGGCGCTGAGCGGCACCACCTGGGCAGAGACGGCCTTCGACATCGTGCAGCAGGATTATCCCACCGTGATCGCCCAGCAGGACGCGCGCCGAAAGCTGGCCGCCGAACTTGCCGAGGAAATCAGGACCCGTATCGCGGTGTTTTTCGACAAGGGCAAATAGGCCGGCGCACTGCCGATTCGTGGTATAGTCAGCGCCTGCTCCTACCACCTCTTGTGCCATGAAGTTTACACCCACCCAGCTCAAACGCTTCATCGACCGGCCGGACACCAGCCTGCGCGCCTTGCTGATTTTCGGCGCCGATGAAGGCCTGGTGCGCGAACGGGCGAGCGCCGTGGCCGCCGCCATCGTCGACGATCCAAAGGATCCGTTCTGCGTCGCCGACCTGGACGCGGCGGCATTGCTGACCGATCCTGCGCGTCTCGCCGACGAGGCCGCCGCAATTTCCATGCTGGGCGGCCGGCGCCTTGTCAGGGTCGGGCGTGCCGGTGACCGGCACGCGGCACTGTTCAAGGAATTCCTTGCCGCACCGCCCGGCGACGGCTTCGTGCTGGTCAACGGAGACGAGCTGGGTCGCTCGAGCAGCCTGCGCAAGGCGTTCGAGGAATCACCGCACGCGGCAGCGGTCGAGTGCGGCTATGACAGCGCCGAGACCGTCGACAGCCTGATCGACCATATCCTTGCGGGCGAGGGACTGACCGTCTCCGAGGATGCCCGCCTGCACCTGCGCGGCAGCCTGGGCGGCGACCGCATGATCAGCAGGCAGGAACTGAACAAGCTGACGCTCTACAAGATGGGCGGCGACGGCGTGGTCAGCCTGGAGGATGCCCGCGCCTGCGTCGGCGACAGCGCCGCCGAGGCGTTCGATGCGGTGGGCAAGGCCGCGGCCCGGGGCGACATGAAGGCGCTGATCGCCGCACTGGCAAAGGCCCACGAAACAGGGGAGAGCGCCGTGGGGCTGCTGCGCCTCACCTCGCGACGCCTGCAGCGGCTGCACCTGGTTGCCAGCCTTGCCGAACGGGGCACGCCGCTCGACGCGGCCTTCAAGATGCTGCGGCCGCCCGCGTTCCAGAGCGAAGGCAACGAGATGCGCCAGCTGCTTGGCCGCTGGACGACCAGAAAACTGGCGACGGCGCTAGCCTTGCTGCTCGAAGCCGAGATGGCGTGCAAGACAACGGGCATGCCCGCGGAATCCATCACCGCCCGCGCCATGATGCGCCTGGTTGCAGCCGCGCGATCGTAAGCGTCCGGGCGGGCATCCTTGATTTTACATAATCATGATTCACACATTTGCCGGTGGCGGGGAAACCGCGTTCCAGTCGTGGCCACAGACACGGCGCACCCGGCGACACCGCGTGACTGGTCCGGAGAAAAGATCCCGACCGGGCCGAAAGATACCATAAAAACAGGTGGTTAGTGCCGGCCCGACAGCCTCGCTGTCACATCGTCGAGCTGGTCGAGCGTGCCGTACTTGATGGACACCGTACCGCCGGGACCCTTGTGATCGATGGCAACCCGCAGCCCCAGCGCTTCGGAAAGCTGCCGCTCCAGTGCGCGCGTGTCGGCATCCTTCGAAGGCCGCAACGGGCCGCGTCCCTTCGAGCGCGGCGTCTCCCTCGCCAGGTCTTCCGCCTGGCGCACGTTGAGCCCGCGCTCGACGATCTCCTGCGCCAGCCATTCGGCGTTGTCCGAGGTGACCAGCGCGCGCGCGTGGCCCATGGACAGCTCGCCCGCGTCGAGCAGTGTCTGCACCCTGTCGGGCAGGGTGAGCAGCCGAACCATATTGGCCACATGGGGGCGGCTCTTGCCCACCACCTCGGCCACTTCCTGCTGGTTGTGACCGAACTCGTCGATCAGCCGCCGGTAACCGCGCGCCTCGTCGATGGGCGACAGATCCTGCCGCTGGACATTCTCGACAATGGCGATCTCGAGCGACTCATCGTCGCTCAAGGCCCGCTCTATGACCGGAACGGCATGGAGTTGTGCCCGCTGCGCTGCACGCCAGCGGCGCTCCCCGGCGACGATCTCGTATTCGCCGGGGCGAACCGAGGATGGGCGCACCAGGATCGGCTGCAAAATGCCCCGCGTCCTGATCGATGACGCCAGATCCTCGATGGCGGCATCGTCGAACCTGGTGCGCGGCTGGTAGCGGTTGGGGTGCAGTGTCTCGATCGGCAATTCGCGGGTGCCGCGCGGCGCCGAATCGGCAACCACCGGATCGTCGCCCAGCAATGCCGACAGGCCCCGGCCAAGGCCGCCCGGACGGCGTTTCGCGTGTTTGTCGTCGGATGCCATGATACGCTAAATCCCTGATTTCATGCGCTAACCAGTTTCTTTTCCCGCTTGAGCAGTTCGGACGCCAGCTTGATATAGGCCATGCTGCCCGGGCAGCGCATATCATAGACGATGGCGGGTTTGCCGTGGCTGGGCGCCTCGGACAAACGCACATTGCGGGGGATTACGGTCTTGAACACCCTGTCGCCCATGAAGTCACGCACATCCTCCTCGACCTGTCCCGACAGCCGGTTGCGCCGGTCGTACATGGTAAGAACGATGCCTTCCAGGCCAAGCTCGGGGTTGAACGAACCCCGGACCCGCTCGATGGTCTTCATCAGCAGGCTGAGCCCTTCCAGGGCGAAGAATTCGGTCTGCAGCGGCACCAGCACCGTGTCGGCCGCCACCAGCGCGTTTAGCGTCAGAAGCCCCAGCGACGGCGGCGAATCGATCAATACATAATCGAATGCCTCGAGCACCTCGCCAGACTCTCCGTTGCGGAGCGCCTGGCGCAGCCGCTGTGCACGCTCCTCGGCGCTGACCAGCTCCAGTTCGGCGCCGGCGAGGTCGACCGTGGAGCAGATCAGCTTCAGCCCCGGAATGGCCGTATCGATCAGCGCGTCGCCAAGATCATGATCCCGCATCAACACGTCATAGATGCTGATCTTGCGCGCGGCACGGTTGATACCCAGGCCGGTGCTGGCGTTGCCCTGCGGGTCAAGGTCGATCATCAGCACCGATTTGCGGGTAGCCGCCAGCGCGGTCGCCAGGTTGATGGCTGTCGTGGTCTTGCCGACGCCGCCCTTCTGGTTGGCGACGGCGATGATCCGGCCGCCGCTCGGCTTCCCGCGCTTGCCTTCAGTTCCCTTCAGCGACACGGGCAACTTCCTGAATTTGAATGATTTTCGCCTCGTCATCGGTGACGCTGGGAAAGGTTTCAGCGCGAAAGGTCCAGTGCTTGCGCGCGGCCGCCATCTCGGCTTCGGCATCACGTCCCTTCAGGAAGAAGGCGCGTCCATCCGCCGCAAGCAACGGCGCCGCATAGCCCAGCAGCCTGTCGAGAGGCGCCAGCGCCCGTGCCGTGATGATGTCCACGATGGTGCCCTCCACTGCTTCGAGACGGGACGGCACAAGCTTAACAGAAACACCTGTGACGCGGGCGGCTTCTTGCAGAAAAGTGAGCTTGCGCCGGTCGCTGTCGATCAATGTCCAAGTGCCGACGCCCATGATTGCAAGCACCATGCCGGGAAATCCACCACCGGCGCCGAGATCGGCGCAGCGCGGCCTGCCGTGCGCGGCCCGGATCAGCGGCGCGAGCTGTGCCGAATCAAGGAAATGCCGGCGCCAGAGATCCGGCAGGGTAGCAGTGGACACCAGATTGATGGAGCGTTGCCATTTCTCGAGCAGCGCCGCATAGGCGCCGAGCTTATCTAATGTTTCACGTGAAACATGCGTGGCGCGCCCGAACGCGGCGGCATCGAATTCGCCGCTCACGCCCGCCGCTTCTGCCGCTCGCTGGACCGGCGCACGAATCCCAGCAACGCGGTCAATGCCGCTGGCGTCACACCGGAAATCCGCGAAGCGGCGCCCAGCGTGGCGGGCCGCGCCCGTATCAGTTTGTCCCGCACTTCATTGGACAGGCCGCCGATGGCCGAATAATCCAGATCGCCGGGCAGGGCCAGCGACTCATCCTTGCGAAAGGCAACCACGTCCGCTTCCTGCCGATCCATATAGCCGGCATACCGCCCGTCGATTTCCAGCTGCTCGCGCACCGCAGGTGAAAACTCCAGCAGTTCCGGCCAGATATTGCCCAGACGCTCGATTGTCACATCAGCATAACCAAGCAATTCATGCACGGTTCTGCGTTTGCCATCGTGATTGATCACAATACCATGGGGCGCAGCCTCGTTCGGGGTCAGCGCAAGCGACTGGGCAAGCACCCGCGCCCGGGCCAGCGCTGCCGTTTTCTCGGTGAACGCTGCCGAACGCGCCGGGCCGACACAGCCAATTTCGATGCCGCGGCCGGTCAGACGCAAATCCGCATTGTCGGCACGAAGCCGCAGCCGGTATTCGGCGCGAGAGGTGAACATACGGTACGGTTCCTGCGTTCCCCGCGTCACCAGATCGTCGATCATCACTCCGATATAGGCTTCCGCCCGGTCGAGAACGACGGAATCCCCGTCTCCCGCAGACAATGCGGCGTTCATTCCGGCCATCAGACCTTGCGCCGCAGCCTCCTCGTAGCCGGTTGTGCCGTTGATCTGTCCGGCAAAGTAAAGCCCTGAAACTCTTCGGGTTTCCAGGGTGGGCCGCAACTCCCGAGGGTCCACGTAGTCGTATTCGATGGCGTATCCCGGCTGCAGCATCACCGCATGTTCCAGGCCTTCTATGGTCTTCAACAATTCGGCCTGAACCTCGCGGGGCAGTGAAGTGGAGATGCCGTTTGGATAGACCGTATGGTCGTCAAGGCCTTCCGGTTCAAGGAAGATCTGATGCCGATCGCGCCCGCCGAACCGTACAACCTTGTCCTCGATGGACGGGCAATAGCGCGGTCCACTGGATTCAATCTGGCCGGAATACATGGGCGCCCGATGGAGATTGGCGCGGATGACCTCATGAGTCGCCTGATTGGTGTGGGTAATGTGGCAGTCGATCTGCGGCGTCGTGATGGCCTTGGTCAGAAACGAGAACGGCACCGGCGGCTTGTCGCCGGGTTGCACCTCCAGGCCAGCCCAGTCAATCGTCCGGCCGTCGAGCCGGGCCGGTGTCCCGGTCTTCAACCGGCCAACGGCGAAGCCCCTGCGCCGCAGCGTCTTCGACAATCCCACCGACGGCGCTTCACCGATCCGGCCGCCCGCGGTCTGTTCCTGTCCCATATGGATGACGCCGCTGAGGAAAGTGCCGGTGGTGAGAATAACCCGGCCGGCACGGATTTCCACGCCGTCGCCGGTGACGATGCCCACGACGCGCGCCGTTTCGTCGCCGGAACCCGCAAGTTCTTTCAGTAACAGGTCCTCTACGGCGCCCGCCATCACCGTGAGATTGGGATACTCAAACAGCAAGGCCTGCATGGCGTTCCGGTAAAGCTTGCGGTCGGCCTGTGCTCGAGGACCGCGCACCGCTGGCCCCTTGCCCCTGTTCAGCAGACGGAACTGGATGCCGGCAGCATCCGCCACCAGTCCCATGACGCCGTCCAGCGCATCGATCTCGCGCACCAGATGGCCTTTGCCCAAACCGCCAATGGCCGGATTGCACGACATCTGGCCGATGGTTTCAAGCTTGTGAGTGAGCAGTAAGGTGCGCGCGCCGACGCGTGCAGAGGCGGCCGCCGCCTCGCACCCCGCATGACCACCACCGATGACGATAACATCGTACATGCCTGCTCCAGGTTGCGCGCAATCTAGGCGCGCTGCGGCCTCAGGGCAAGAGACAGGGATGTTTCACGTGAAACATCACTTGAACGGGATCGATTACTTGCCAATGCAGAACTCGCCGAACACCACATCGAGAAGATCCTCGACATCGACACGCCCGGTAATCCGCCCAAGCGCCCGAGCCGCGAGGCGCACATCCTCTGCAACCAGCTCCGGCTCCAGCATGCCGGCAACGGCAGCGCATGCCCGGTCAAGATGACCCGCTGCCGCCTCCAGCGCGCGGCGATGGCGCGCGCGCGTCAAACTGGGAACATCGCGTAGCCCCATCATGCCAACGACCCGGTCCTCAATGGCGGCAAGCAGCGCATCGATTCCTTCCCCGGTCCGGACCGAAATCAGGAACGCGCCGGGCCGGTCGGACGGTCGCGCAATATCCACCTTGTTGATGACGATGAGATCATCTGGCTCGCCCAGGCCAAGCGCCCCGCCCGCTTCGTGGAGCTGCAACCGCAGATCCGCATTCTGCGCCCGGGCGCGGGCACGGCGTACGCCCTCTTGCTCGATAATGTCATCGGAATCCCGCAGTCCCGCCGTATCGACCAGCGTCACAGGATAACCGCCCAGATCGAGCCGCACCTCGATGATGTCCCGTGTGGTGCCGGCGATCTCCGACACAATTGCCACGTCACGCCGCGCCAATGCATTGAGAAGACTGGATTTTCCAACGTTTGGCGCACCGGTGATGACGATCTGGAACCCGTCCCGCAACGCCTCGCCGCGCCGCTCATCGGCCAGGTGATTGCGGATTTCAGCACTCAATCGCTGGAGATCGGGCATGACCCGGGCGGCCAGCCCTCCCGGCAAATCTTCGTCGGGAAAATCCAGATCAGCCTCGAGGAAGGCAAGGGCGCGGATCAGATCACCGCGCCAGCCCTCATAGACCGCGCCCAGCGCCCCGTCCATCTGCCGCAGGGCCTGGAGGCGCTGCGCTTCGGTTTCCGCGTTCACAAGGTCGGCAATTCCCTCCGCCTCGGTCAGGTCCAGCTTGCCGTGCTCGAACGCCCGGCGGCTGAACTCTCCCGGCTCGGCCGGAAGCAGCCCGAGCCGGTCGAGGGCTGCCGCCATCGCGGCAATCACCGATGGCCCGCCATGCAGGTGCAGCTCGGCCACATCCTCACCGGTAAAGCTGGCCGGGCCAGGGAACCAGATCGCCAGACCGCGATCGATCGTCATGCCGCTATGGGGATCGACGAAGGAACGCAGCGCGGCCTGCCGCGGGGGCGGGACGTCCCTGCCGGACAGGCTGGCCAGCGCAATGCCCGAATCCTCTCCCGACAGGCGCATCACCGCGACGCCGGCACGGCCCTTCGCCGAGGCCAGCGCATAGATCGTGGTCATTTTCCGGCCGTTTCGGACAGCCTGGTCTGGCCGGGCTGCAGCATCAGCCGCTCGACCCTCTCGCCCCGGATCAGGTGACGCTCCAGAATCTCGTCCACATCCGCTTCGGTGTCGTAGTGGTACCACACGCCTTCCGGATAGATCACCAGGGTCGGGCCCAACTCACAGCGATCCAGGCAGCCGCTGGCATTAATCCGCACGCCCCGGACCTTCATTTCCTTGGCGCGCTTTTTCATATAGTCGCGCAATCTCTCGGCCCCCTTGGCCTTGCACGACCCGCGCGGATGGCCTTCGGCCCGCTCATTGGTGCAGCAGAACACATGCCCGGCGAAGTAAAGCGGTGGATCTGTCTGCATAACCTACTTTGTTTCCTTGTCTTTTTCTGATTTCGCCCGCGCGCCGCCCGTCGCCATGCGCCAGAACATGCCCTGCATCTCCTCCAGGCCGGCAAGACCGGAGGGAAAGAACGTCTTCATCATCGCCTCGGGACCGAGCGTATCGATGCCCTTTTGCACCTGATCCTGCATCCGGGCCATCATGGAGTCCTGAAACGGCTTGACGTCGGGCAGGCCAAGAAAGGTTCGGGCTTCCTCAGGCGTGCAGTCTATGTCTATCGTCACCTTCATCGGTGTAACCTCTCGCGGCTTGACTGGGCGGGTGGTGCAGACCGAAACCGTACACCAATCGGGCCCGGAAACCCAATGACCCGCAACCTACTCGACCAGGAAACAAGCCCCTACCTGCTGCAGCACAAGGACAATCCCGTGCACTGGCGGCCGTGGGGACCGGCAGCGCTGGACGAGGCGCGGGCGGCCGACAGGCCGATCCTGCTGTCGATCGGCTACGCGGCCTGCCACTGGTGCCATGTCATGGCCCACGAAAGCTTCGAGAACCCGGAAATCGCCGCAGTGATGAACGACCTGTTCGTCAGCATCAAGGTCGACCGCGAGGAGCGCCCCGACATCGACGCCATCTACATGTCGGCGTTGCAGTTGCTGGGCAGCCAGGGCGGCTGGCCGCTGACCATGTTCCTTACGCCGGATGGCGAGCCGTTCTGGGGCGGCACCTATTTCCCGCCGGAATCGCGCTGGGGTCAGCCCGGCTTTGTCGACATCATGAAGCGGATCGACCAGGTCTGGCGCGAGGAGCGCGAGACCGTCGACCAGAACCGCATGGCGCTGGTCCAGCGGCTCGGTCTCATGGCGTCGGCGGAAAGCGACGGCGGTTCGCTGAGAGAGGATTCCCTCGAGCAGCTCGCCGCCAAGCTGATCAACAGCGTCGATTTCAGCCGCGGCGGCCTGTCGGGCACGCCCAAGTTCCCCAATCCGCCGATTTTCCGGTTGTTCTGGCAGGCCTACCGCAAGACCGGCGAGCCCAGCTACAAACGCGCCGTCGACCTGCTGCTCGATCGCATGTCGGAAGGCGGCATCTACGACCATATCGGCGGCGGCTATGCGCGCTATTCGGTCGACGACCGCTGGCTGGTGCCGCATTTCGAGAAGATGCTCTACGACAACGCCCAGATCATCGAATTGCTGACATCGGCGTGGCTCGACGACCGCAACCCGCTGTTCGAGCAGCGGCTGCGCGAAACCATTGCCTGGGCAGCACGCGAGATGATTGCGGAAAACGGCGCCTTCGCCGCTAGCCAAGATGCAGACAGCGAGGGCGAGGAGGGCAAGTTCTATGTCTGGTCGGCCACCGAACTGCAGGAATTCCTTGGAACCAACACCGACCTGTTCGCCCAGATCTACGACGTGAGCCCGCGCGGCAATTTCGAGGGCCGCAACATCCTGAACCGGCTGCACCTGCGCGAGAAGCCGGACGAGGACACCGAGACGCTGATGACCCGGCTGCGCGGCCTGTTGTTCACCGTGCGCGACGCACGAATCCATCCGGGCTGGGATGACAAGGTCCTCGCGGACTGGAACGGCCTGATGATCGCGGCGCTCGCCGGCGCGGCGGCGGCGTTCGACGAGCCCGCATGGATGGCGCTGGCCGAGACCGCATTCGCCGCGATCATGCGGGATCAGACCCGCACGGATTCGGCGGGAAACAGCCGTTTGCTGCACTCTTACCGCGCAGCAAAAGCGCAGCATGAAGGCATGCTGGACGACTATGCCAACATGGCGCGCGCCGCGCTCCAACTGTACGAGACAACCGGGAAGCCGGCCTATCTCGGCCACGCCGAGGCCTGGGCGCGGACCGTCGATGCACGTTTCCGCGACCGCGGGAACGGCGGCTATTATTTCACCGCCGACGACGCCGAGGCGCTGATCGTCCGGTCGCGTCACGCCACCGACAACGCCGTGCCCGCCGGCAACGGCGTGATGGTCGAAGTGTTCGCCAAACTGGCATTGCTGACCGGCGACGCCGCCTGGCGCGACCGGGCCGAGCAACTGGTATCCGGCTTTGCCGCGGCGGTGGCCAACCAGGCGCCGGCCCATGCGACCCTGCTGTGCGGGTTCGATCTCCTGCTGAACGCCGACCAGATCGTCATTGTCGGCGACCGGGATGCGCCCGATGCACAGGCCATGCTTCGCGTCGTCTTCGGCGTTTCGCTGCCCAACAGGATCGTGCAGGTCGTGCCGGACGGCCCCGCGTTGCCGCCTACGCATCCGGCAAGCGGCAAGACGCGGACCGGCGGCAGGGCCACCGCTTATATCTGCCATGGCCAGACATGTTCCCTGCCGATCACCGATGACTCGGCGCTGCGGGAAAAGCTGGCAGGAGGTGCGCCATGACCCAGCTTTCGCTCCATAGTCCGGTGGGCGATCTGACGGTAAGCGAGGATGACGGCGCCATCGTCTCCCTCGACTGGGGCTGGGGCGCCGTGCAGACCGAAACGCCGTTATTGCTCGAAGCCCGGCGGCAATTGCACCTCTACTTCGACGGCGACCTGACGCAGTTCAACCTGAACCTGCGTCCCCACGGCACGCCTTTCCGCCACCGGGTATGGACGGCAATGCGCAAAATTCCCTACGGGAAAACAGAGACTTACGGAAGCGTTGCCGGCCAGCTTCAGTCGGCCTCCCGCGCTGTCGGCGGCGCGTGCGGCGCCAACCCGATACCGATCCTCATCCCGTGCCACCGGATTCTCGCCGCTGGCGGCGGTCTTGGCGGATATTCGGGGGAGGGCGGCACCGAAACCAAAATGTTCCTGCTGCGCCTCGAGCGCGCACTGCCCTAACATTCACGCATCGTCTTTCGCCCGACTGCTGCGCTGCCATCAGGCAGGGTGAAAAACCTGTCCGCTTGCCACACCCGAATTTATGAGAAGGGTCGATCACCATGGCCGAAATCTCCCAGGAAATACCTGCCGCCAAGGTCAAGAAATCCAGCGAGCAATATTATTTCCGGTTTCACCTTCCCCATGCCCATCTGGCCCCGGTCTTTGGCGACGACTGGTTTTCACTCCGGGCGGAAGCCTTTGCCCGGTTCTTCGGCACGCCGGGCTTTCTTATCGGCCAGACGCTGATCGTCGTTTGCTGGATCGTCGCCAATGAAATGGGGCTCGTCGAATTCGACATTTACCCCTTCATCCTGCTCAACCTGGCGTTCAGCCTCCAGGCCGCCTATGCCGCGCCGCTGATCCTGCTGGCCCAGACCCGGCAGGCCGACCGCGACAAGGCCAACGCCCAGGCCGACGCGCAGCACCGTGAGGACATGAACACCGCCAACGCCGAGCGCCAGCTGTTTTCCACGCAGCAGACCACGCTGCTGCTCGAGATGATGCGCGAGAACACCCAACTTACCGAGGATGTGCGGAATCTGACCGAGAAGGTGGAGAAGCTGATCGGCGAAATCCACCGGTCCGTCTGCCCGCCGCAGCCGACCTGATCCCGCCGCTTCTGGTCCGCCCTGGGCGTCGGTCACCGGCAAAGCTGCCGGTCACGGCACCTACCGCGTGTCCAATAGTCTTGAGACCCTTCAGCCGTCCCACTAGAGTTCGCGTCACCACAGGACAGAAGGAGATCACGGATGAGCGAGATCAATATCCAGGCCACGGATGGCAGCGGCACCTTCATGGGCTATCTCGCCAAACCTGAAAGCGGCCGGGGACCGGCCGTCGTCGTGATCCAGGAGATTTTCGGCGTGAACTCCTTCGTCCGCGAAACCGCCGACTGGCTCGCTTCCCAGGGTTACATCGCCCTGGCGCCCGACCTGTTCTGGCGGCAGGAACCGGGTATCCAACTCACCGACAAGACCGAGGCCGACTGGGCCAAGGCATTCGAGCTGTTCAACGGCTTCAACATCGACAAGGGCATCGAGGATATCGCCGCCACCATCGACGCACTGCGCAACATGGACGGATGCACCGGCAAGGTGGGCGCCGTCGGTTATTGCCTGGGCGGTCTGCTCGCCTATCTGACGGCGGCGCGAACCAGCATCGACGCGGCCGTCGGCTATTACGGTGTCTCGATCAACGACCGGCTTTCCGAGGCGTCCGGCATCAGGAAGCCGCTGCTGCTGCATGTGGCGTCCGAGGACGGCTTCGTGCCCAAGGAGGCGCAGGCCGCCATGCATGCGGGCCTCGACGCCAATGCCAGGGTCACCCTGCACGATTATCCGGGCCGTGATCACGCCTTCGCCCGGACCGGCGGTGAGCATTACGACAAGGCGGATGCCGACCTGGCCAACAAGCGCACACTCGACTTCTTCGCCGCCAATCTCGACTAGCCCGATGGTCCGGGCCGTGATCATCGACCGTCAGGGCCCGCCCGAGGTCATGGAACTGCGCGAACTCGCACTGGCCGAACCCGGTCCAGGCGAGGTCGTCATGCGCAATGCGGCTATCGGCTTCAACTTCCTCGACACCTACCAGCGCGCGGGCGTCTATCCCATGAAGATGCCGGCGCGCATGGGCAACGAGGCGGCCGGCATCGTCGAGTCCGTCGGTGCCGGCGTCAGCGATTTCCGGGTCGGTGATCGGGTGGCGACCATCAGCGCCGGTCCCGGGGCCTATGCCGAGAAGTGGATTGTTCCGGCCGACACCCTGATCCGTCTTCCCGCGGACATTACCTTCGAGGTTGCCGCCGCTTCGCTGCTGAAAGGCCTGACCGCTGAATACCTGCTGCGCCGGACCTACGAGGTCCAGCCCGGCGACACCATCCTGTTCCATGCAGCCGCCGGCGGCGTCGGTCTCATCGCCTGCCAGTGGGCAAGACATCTCGGCGCCACCGTCATCGGCACCGCCGGCAGCGAGGCCAAGGCCGAGATCGCCCTGGCACATGGCTGCGCTCACGTCCTGATCACCGGCCGCGACGACATCCCGGCCCGGGTGCGGCAGTTGACCGGCGGGCAGGGCGTACCGGTGGTTTACGATTCCATTGGCAAGGACACCTGGGAAGCCTCGCTCGACTGCTTGCGTCCACGCGGCCTGATGGTCAGCTTCGGCAATGCATCGGGCGCCGTCACCGGCGTCAATCTGGGCATCCTCGCGGCAAAGGGCTCGCTCTACGTCACGCGGCCCGGCATCAATGCCTACATCGCAGAGTCCGGCGAACGCGACAAGGCCGTGAGCGCGCTGTTCGATGTCATCCGCCGGGGCGCCGTCCGCATAGAAATCAATCAGACCTACCGGCTGGACGACATCGTTCGGTTGCATCGGGACGCGGAAGGCCGCAAACATACCGGTTCCACCGTCATCCTGCCTGACGAGCCGGCCTGACGTCCGCCCGACCCCGTACAGGCCAAGCAGGCCCAATGAATCGCAAGACACCACCTATTGTTTCGCCGTACCGGACGTTTACCCGCGCCGAATGGTCGCGGCTGCGTGAAGATACGCCGCTCACCCTGTCGCCTGAAGAACTCGACCAGCTGAAGGGCCTCAACGAGCCCATCTCCATGGACGAGGTGGTGGACATCTATCTGCCCATGTCGCGGCTGATCAACCTGCACTACGCCGCCTCGCAGCAGCTGTTTCGCGCCACCAACCGGTTCCTCGGCCTCGAGTCGCGCAAGGTGCCCTACATCATCGGCATGGCGGGCAGCGTCTCGGTTGGCAAGAGCACCACGGCCCGCATCCTGCGGACACTGCTTAGCCGCTGGCCGGATCATCCCCGGGTGGACCTGGTGCCCACCGATGGCTTTCTGCTGCCGAACGAGGAAATGGAACGCCGCGGCATCATGAACCGCAAGGGCTTTCCCGAAAGCTACGATCTCCATGCCATGCTGGCGTTCATGGCCGACGTGAAGGCCGGCAAGCACAACGTGTCGGCACCGACCTATTCACACCTGGTCTACAACGTGCAGCCTGACAGACGGTTGGTGGTCGATGTGCCTGACATCCTGATCGTCGAGGGACTCAACGTGCTGCAGACCAGCCCGGCCGCCTCCGAGCCCATGCCCTATGTGTCGGATTTCTTCGATTTCTCGATCTATATCGACGCCACCGAGGCAGATCTGCACCAATGGTATGTGGAACGCTTCCTGCGCCTGCGGGAAACCGCGTTCCGCGATCCGCAATCCTATTTCCATCGCTATGCCATGCTGACCGAGGCCGAGGCGCAGGACACCGCCACCTCGATCTGGGAGACCATCAATCTGGTGAATCTGCGCCGCAATATCCTGCCCACCCGCCAGCGCGCCGACCTGATCCTGCGCAAGGGCAATGATCACACCATGGAATCCGTGGCGCTCAGGGGGGCGTAGGTGTCCGAACGCCGTCCCCGCGTGACGGGAACGGCAATCAGATCAGGTATTCATCGACTCGAAGAAATCGGCGTTGTTCTTGCTGTCCTTGACCTTGCCCAGCAGGAACTCGATGGCATCGACCGTACCCATCGGGTTGAGGATGCGGCGCAGCACCCACATCTTCGACAAGGTGCCCTTGTCGACCAGCAACTCTTCCTTGCGGGTGCCGGATTTCAGGATATCGATCGCCGGGAACACCCGCTTGTCCGAAACCTTGCGGTCCAGAATGATTTCCGAGTTACCCGTACCCTTGAATTCCTCGAAGATCACCTCGTCCATGCGGCTGCCGGTGTCGATCAGCGCGGTGGCGATGATGGTCAGCGAACCGCCTTCCTCGATGTTACGGGCAGCGCCGAAGAAACGCTTGGGCCGCTGCAGGGCGTTGGCGTCCACGCCGCCGGTCAGCACCTTGCCGGACGACGGCACAACGGTATTGTAGGCACGTGCCAGGCGGGTGATCGAATCGAGCAGGATCACCACGTCGCGCTTGTGCTCGACAAGGCGCTTGGCCTTCTCGATGACCATCTCGGTGACAGCCACGTGCCGGGTTGCCGGCTCGTCGAAGGTCGAACTGATGACCTCGCCCTTTACCGAGCGCGCCATGTCGGTCACTTCCTCGGGCCGCTCGTCGATGAGCAGCACGATCAGATAGACTTCCGGGTGATTGGCGCTGATGGAATGCGCGATATTCTGCAGCAAGACGGTCTTGCCGGTACGCGGCGGCGCCACGACCAGGGCGCGCTGGCCCTTGCCGAGTGGCGAGATGATATCGATGATCCGGGAACTCAGATCCTCGTTTTTCGAATCGCCCTTGGCATCGCTGCGATCCAGCACCAGCCGTTCGTCGGGATAGAGCGGCGTGAGGTTGTCGAAGTTGACCTTGTGCCGGGCCTTCTCCGTATCCTCGAAATTGATGGTGTTGACCTTGAGCAGTGCGAAATAGCGCTCGCTGTCCTTCGGTGCCCGGATCGGACCCTCGATGGTGTCGCCGGTCCGCATTCCGAAACGGCGGATCTGGGTCGGACTGAGATAGATGTCGTCGGGACCGGGCAGATAGTTCGCCTCGGGCGACCGCAGGAAACCGAACCCGTCCTGCAGCACTTCGAGCACACCGCTACCGGTGATCTCTTCGCCCTGAAACGCCAGTTGCTTGAGGATCGCAAACATCATGTCCTGTTTGCGCATGTTCGAAGCGTTCTCGATTTCGAGCTCTTCGGCGAACGCCAGCAAGTCAGGCGGCGACTTGCCCTTAAGTTCTTGTAGATTCATCGGAATATCCGATTGCCTTCTGGAAGGAGGGAACTGTTGCGACCGACCCGGGATCAAGTGGCAAATGCCAACTCATTGCGTCCCACCGGTTGGTCGTACTGGTTCTGTGGAGTGTTTTTCCGAGAGACCCCGGAAAGGGGTGCGACAGCGATTACTGCCATGAGATATGGCCACAATGGCCAATGGTTCAAGCCTTGTCCAGCAAAAATAGCGACACCCGGAAAGCGCTCGAACAGGGCGTCACGTCCGGCTGCCGACTACCACCAGTAGCACAATCCCGATCATGAGCACGGTCGGAATTTCGTTCATCACCCGGTAATACCGGGCGGTCCTGGCCCGCTGATCCTCGCGGAATCGCCGCACATGGCCCGCCATCACGCCATGCACCCCAAACATCAGGAACACGAGAGCAAGTTTTCCATGCATCCAGCCGTGTTTCAGAAAGGTCCAGTCGCTGGCCCAAAGCAGCAGCACGCCCAGGATGAACGCCACGATCATGGCCGGATTGATGATCGCCTTCAGCAGCCTGCGTTCCATGACCTTGAATATCTCGGATGCCTCCGAGCCCGGCATGGTGCCCGAGTGGTAGACGAACAGCCGCGGCAGATAGAGCATGCCCGCCATCCACGCGATCACCGCAATGATGTGCAGCGCCAGGAGCCAGGGTTGAATTTCAGCCAGAAACAGGGGCATCGATGGTCTCCCGCAATATCAGGCGTTGCGCCAGTTCCTGATCAGCTCGGATAGCGCCGCCACATGTTCGGGTGGCGTCTGGGGCACGATGCCATGGCCCAGGTTGAAGATGAAAGGTCCGTTCGACAATGTACCGAGAATGTGCCGTGCCTGGTCTTCCATCGCCTTGCCGCCAGTCACGACAGCCAGAGGATCCAGGTTGCCCTGGATTGCGACTGTGCTCTGCAACGTCCGGGCTGCCCATCCCACCGGCATGGAGGTATCGATTCCGACACCGTCGATACCGGTAGCGGCGACATAATCCGCCGTTTTTGACCCGGCGCCGCGCGGAAATCCGATCACCGGCACATCGGGATAGCGCTGCTTCAGCTGGCTGACGATGGCCTGTGTCGGCGCCACGCACCAGCGGGCGAACTGATCCTCGGACAACACGCCCGACCAGCTGTCAAACAATTGCACCGCATGCGCGCCGGCCTCGATCTGATGGCCCAGATAGGCTGTCGTTGCCTCAACCAGAACATCGATCAGGGCGCCGAACACCTGCGGATCGCGCAGGGCCCACAACCTGGTTTCCTGGAATTCCTTCGAGCCGTGTCCTTCGACCATGTAGCAGGCTACCGTCCAGGGCGATCCCGCAAACCCGATCAGCGCGGTGCCGTCCGGCAGCGCGCCGGCTACCCGGCTGACGGTTTCATAAACCGGTGATAGCCGCTCATGGATGGTGGCGGGGTCAAGCGCGGCCACGCCGGCCCCGGTCCGGATCGGCTCGAGTACAGGACCTTCACCCTCCCGATATTCCAGTTTCTGGCCCAGCGCGTCGGGGATCAGCAGGATATCGGCGAACAGGATCGCTGCGTCCATGCCGTACCGGCGGATCGGCTGCAACGTCACTTCCGCAGCGGCTTCGGGGCTGTAGCACAGCTCCAGGAAGTCGCCGACCTGTGCCCTGATTTTGCGGTATTCCGGCAGATATCGGCCAGCCTGACGCATGAACCAGAAAGGTGGCCGGTCCACGGGACGATGGGCCAGCGCGTCGATCAGACGCTTGCCGGTGGAAGGCTTGTTCACGCGCCTCTTTCCTTAAAGATTTTTTATAGGGGTAAGGTAGTAGTTGTAGTGGATGCCTGTGAGTCACGGGGGTTGCGCAGTCATACAATACTTGACTGCATACTGACCACCTTTATGCCCGGTTTTTCGGCAGCTCGCCGCTATGGTGGACAAGTCCACGGCTATCGAATGAATCCGCCCGACACACTGGTGTGAATCATGGGGATAAAAGAGTCCCGGCGCGACGTCCTTACCGTGATTCACAGGCCCACCGCGAATCTTGTTCAACCGATTCACTCTTTGACCGGTTTATCCCCGTTCTCACTGACCGGGCTGCAATTGTTGCCATCGCGGCCAGGTTATGCACAGTTCGTGCACAGCGAAAAATTGGGCGGTTCATGCAACGATTTCACCTCCATCTGGTATCCGACGCCACCGGCGAAACGCTGAGTTCCGTGGCCAAGGCTGCACTCGCGCAGTTCGAAGGCTTCGATGCCATGGAACACATGCACGCCATGCTCAGAAGCACCAAGCAGATGGAGCTGGCGCTTGCCGCGATCCAGCGCACGCCCGGCCTGGTGCTCTACACGCTGGTCGACCGCGAATTGCGCACCCAACTCGAGGAAGGCTGCCGCGCGCTGGGTATGCTGTCGATCGCCGTGCTCGATCCGGTGATGGACGCCTTCGGCCGGTTTCTCGGTGCCGAGGGTTCGGGCCGTCCCGGCCAGCAGCACGAGATGAACGCCGAATATTTCGGCCGCATCGAGGCCATGGGGTTCACCATGGCCCACGACGATGGTCTGCGAACCGACGACCTGCATCAGGCCGACATCATCCTGCTGGGCGTGTCCCGGACATCGAAGACGCCGACCGGCATCTATCTGGCCAATCGGGGCCTGAAGGTTGCGAATATTCCGATCGTGCCAGGCGTATCGCTGCCAGAGGAGCTGGACGGGCTGAAAAGGCCGCTGATCGTGGCGCTCACGGTCTCGCCCGATCGGCTGGTGCATATCCGCCGCACCCGGATGCGCGCCCTGTCCGAGCCCGAGGATACGGCCTATGCGGATCCTGAGGCGGTGACCGAGGAAATCACCGCGGCGCGCCGCCTGTATCTGAAACGGGGCTGGCCGATCATCGACGTCACCCGCCGCTCCATCGAGGAGACCGCCGCCGCGATCTACAGTCTCTATCAGCGCCGGCAGGAAGAGTTGGACAGGGAATGAACCGGCTGGTGCTGGCGTCGGGCAGCCGGGTGCGCGCTGCGTTGCTCCGCCAGGCCGGACTGGAATTCGATACGTGCGCGGCAGATGTCGATGAATTCGTCACCAAGCGGCAGATGGCAGGCGCCGACCCCATGGCCGTCGCCGAAGCGCTTGCCGCCATCAAGGCCGTCGCCGTCTCGCCGGCGTATCCCGGCGCGGTAGTCATCGGTGCGGACCAGATGCTGGTCTGCGGCGACGCGCTGTTCGACAAGCCGGCCAACCTCGACGAGGCGCGCAGCCATCTGCGGCGCCTGCGCGGCCGGACCCACCATCTGTGCACCGCCACGGCCCTGGTTCGCGACGGCGAGGTGCTGTGGCGGCATAGTGAACGCCCGGAGCTTGTCATGCGGCCATTCAGCGACTGCTTTATCGAGACCTATCTGTCGGCCGTCGGCGACGATGCCCTGCTGAGCGTCGGCGCCTATCAGCTTGAAGGCCGGGGCGCGCAGCTGTTCGAGCGGGTCAGCGGCGATTTCTTCTCCATCCTGGGCTTGCCTTTGCTGCCGCTGTTGGCTTTTCTGAGACACCGCCAACTGATCGAGGCCTGAGTGTCATCCGCGGAACCCATCAAGGCAGGCGTCATGGGATGGCCTGTCGCCCATTCCCGCTCGCCGCTTATTCACGGCTACTGGCTCGAGCTGTACGGCATTGCCGGCAGCTACGGCCTGTTGCCGGTGCGGCCGGAGGAGGCGGTCGCCGCCATCCGCGCTTTGCCGGGCCAGGGCTATGCGGGTTGCAATTGCACGGTGCCGCACAAGCACGCGGCGCTCGAAGCCGCCGATGTCGTGGATGACCTCGCCCGCCGCATCGGCGCGGCCAACACCCTGGTCGTCAGGGACGGCGCTATCCATGCCACCAATACGGATGCCGAAGGCTTTCTTGCCAATCTGACGGCCGGGGCCAACAGCGCGCTGCGTGCGCAATTCACCGAGGATTCGAGGGGCGCCGGACATGCCGGGTTCCTGGTCCAGGCGCCAGAGCTCCGCCTCGAGGCCGGACCCGCCGTGGTGCTGGGCGCAGGCGGGGCGGCACGGGCGGTGCTGGTGGCGCTGCTCGATGCGGGCGTGCCGCAGATTCGCCTCGCCAACCGGACCCGCGGCCGTGCCGAGGAACTTGCCGGGGTGCTGGGGCAGGGGAAGGTCGAGGTCGTCGCGTGGGATGAACGCGAGGCGGCGCTGGCCGGCGCGGCGCTACTGGTCAACACCACCAGCATGGGGATGCAGGGACAGCAGCCGCTGGAGCTGCGGCTCGATGACCTGCCTCCGGACGCGCTGGTCAACGACATCGTCTATGTGCCGCTGGAAACCGACCTGCTGGCCGCGGCGCGGGCGCGCGGCAACCTCGTGGTGGACGGTCTGGGCATGCTGCTGCATCAGGCCGCGCCCGGCTTCGAGGCCTGGTTCGGCGTCCGTCCGGAAGTGACACCCGCGCTTCGTAACCTGATTGTCAGCGACCTGGGGGGAAAATGATCCTGATCGGACTGACCGGCTCCATCGGCATGGGCAAGTCGGAGACCGCCCGCATGTTCCGGCGCGCGGGCGTGCCCGTCTACGACGCCGACGCGGCGGTCCATGCGCTGATGCGCAAAGGCGGCGCGGCGGTGAAGCCGGTCGAAGCGGCGTTTCCGGGCGTGGTCCGGGATGGCGCCGTCGACCGGGCCGAACTGGGCAAGCGGGTATTCGGCAAGCCCGAGGAATTGCGCAAGCTCGAGCGCATCGTCCACCCCTTGGTGGGCCGGGCCCAGCGTCGCTTCCTGCAACAGGCGCAGGCGCGCGGCGAGGCCGTGGTGGTGCTCGATATTCCCCTATTGTTCGAGACCGGAGGCGACCGCTACGTGGATTATTCCGTGGTCGTCTCGGCACCGGCCGAGGTGCAGCGGCGCCGGGTACTCGCCCGGCCGGGCATGACCGAGGATCGCCTCAACCATGTGCTCGCCTTGCAGACTCCGGACCGGGTCAAGCGCCGGAAGGCGGACTTCGTGGTGCATTCCGGCCTCGGCAAGGCCTTTGCACGGCAGGCCGTGGAGCGTATCCTCCGCACCATCCGGGAAACCGGCCGCGCCCGGGTCTGGCCGGGCCGAATCCTGCTACGGCGGAGATAGATGCGCGAAATCGTCCTCGATACGGAAACCACCGGCTTCGATCCGCTGCAGGGTCACCGTGTGGTCGAGATCGGCTGTCTCGAGCTGGTCAACCACATGCCCACCGGGCGCAGCTTCCACGTCTATCTCAATCCGGACCGGGACATGCCGGCGGGCGCCTTTCAGGTGCACGGATTGTCCGAGGACTTTCTTGCCGACAAGCCTCGCTTTCCCGAGGTTGCGGACGACTTCCTTGCCTTCATCGACGATGGCGCGCTGATCGCTCACAACGCCTCGTTCGACATGGCCTTTCTCAACGCCGAACTGCAGCGCGCCAGCCGGCCGCTCATTCCCGGCGAGCGGGTGATCGACACGCTGGCGCTGGCGCGCCGGAAATTTCCCGGCGCCAACAACAGCCTCGATGCGCTGTGCCGGCGCTTCGCCGTCGACAACAGTGGCCGCACCCTGCACGGCGCCTTGCTCGACTCGGAATTGCTGGCCGAGGTCTATCTGGAGCTGATCGGCGGCCGTCAGCCGGGCCTTGTGCTGTCGGTTCAGGCGGCGCAGATCAGTGTCGCCGTCCAGCGCAACATCCGTCCGCCGCGCCCGCATGCGCCGACGATTGAGGAACTGGCCGCACACGCGGCGTTCATCGCAACGATCAAGGGCGCGCTCTGGCTTCAGGAATAGCGATCGGGCCGCGAGGCGACTCAGGCGGCGGCGCTCAGTTCGGCTTGCCGGTTTCGGCATCGGCCAGGTGCTGGGCGCGGTACAGCGCGGCGAAGTCCACGGGCTCCAACAGTACCGGCGGAAAGCCGCCGTCGCGGATGGCGTCGGCCAGCACGCGCCGGGCGAACGGGAACATCAGGCGCGGGCATTCCACGAGCAGCACCGGCGGCAGGTGCTCTTCCGGGACACCGCGAATGCCCCAGAGCGTGCCGTATTCCAGTTCGACGAGGAAGGCGACCATGTCGCCGCTGGTCGCCTTGACGTTGACCGTCATGACAACCTCGAAACCCTCGGAACCCACCTGGTTGACGCGGACCGACACGTTGACGTCGATGCGGGGCTTCTGCTCCTCGTTGGTCTGGAAGATCGCTGGCGTGTTCGGGCTCTCGAACGACAGGTCTTTCACATATTGCGTCAACAGGACGACCTGGCCGCCCTGGTTCTCCGCCTGCTCGTTCTTGTCGTTCATGTAATCCTCGCTGGAATGAAGCGCGCGGACTTTAGCGGCGGCGCGGTGGCGCTTCAACCGGCTTATGGCGCTGGCGGCAGTCGCGGCTGGTTGCTCGAGGGATCCGGCGAACGGGAGGTGTCCATCACCACGAACTCGCCATCGACGACACCCGCCGCTGCCGCGCGGGCCTGGGCGGGCTTGAGCGCCCGGTGCAGTACGGCATAGCCCAGCGACCGGCGGACCCAGGGAACCAGCAGCAACAGGCCGAGCACGTCCGTGAAGAAGCCCGGCAGGATCAACAGGCCGCCGGCGCCGATCAGCGCGATGCCGTCCAGCACGTCGGTGACCGGCGCCTCGCCACGCCTCAGGCTCTCCTGCGCCCGGCCGATTGCCCGCGGCGTCTGCATGCGGATAACCGCCATGCCCACAGCCACCGCGAGGAACGCCAGCGCCACGGTCGGACCCGCGCCGATGAGGTCGCCGACCTGGACGAACAGGTAGATCTCCAGCGCCGGGATCGCGACGAATATCAGGACGAGGGCAATCAGCATGCTTGTTCTTTCGGCAACTGCGAATTATCTATGGTCGATACGGCCCTGCGCCTTGCGGGCGGCCCACCGACACCTTGTCACCTGGGATCGGATATGGGTTCCTTCAACCGGACGTGCCGAAGCGAAAGGCTATACGTAGTAACATGGGCGGCGGACTCGACCTCATACTTCTGGCTCTGCTCGCGGGATTCATCATCCTGCGACTGGTGAGCGTGCTCGGCCGCCGGACCGGCAATGAGCACCGCCAGGAGAATCCGGCGGGCCTCGAACGCGCGTCGTCTCCGGCCGAGGCCAAGACTGTCGATCTTCCGGGCCGCGACCGCGCGCCGCTGGCGCCGCCTGCGGGCGCCGCCACCGGTTTCGACCGTGACACCCCGCTTGGCAAGTCGCTGTCGCGGATCATGGTTGCCGATCACAGCTTCGATCCGGACGGGTTCCTCGAAGGGGCCCGCGCAGCCTACGATATGGTGACGACGGCATTTGCCGAAGGCGACCGCGAAACCCTGCGGTCGCTGCTCAGTCCCGACGTGCTGCGTGATTTCGAGGCGGCCATCGCCGAGCGCGAGGCCGCGGACCAGACCATGCAGACGACGATCGTCGATATCCTCCAGAGCGAGATCACCGACGCCAGGCTGGAAAACGGCACGGCGGATGTGACCGTGATGATCAAGGCCGAGTTGATCAGCGTCGTGCGCGACAGCGAAGGCCGGATCATCGAGGGCAATCCGTCGGACACCGAAACGGTGACGGACGTCTGGACGTTCTCGCGCCAGGTAAAGGCCCGCGACCCGAACTGGGCCCTTGTCGCTACCGACTCCCGCGACTGACCGGGCCGCGAGGGCCGGCCGGCGGTGCAAACCAGATCTCCCTTCATTCTTGTCCTGCTTCTGCTTGCTGCGATAACCGCTGCGGGCATCTGGCTGCTGACACGCCCTGGGACGCTTGCGCCCGGCGAGCAGCCGGCAATGGAACTCAGGCAGGTTTTCTGGGCCGACCTTGAAGGCTGGGACCGGGACGACCAGGCCGCCGCGTTGCGCGCCTTCCTGAAATCGTGCGAGACCCTGCTCAGGCAACCGCCCGGCAAGCCCATGGACGGCGCTGGCTTTGCCGGCACCGTGGGCGAGTGGCAGGGGGATTGCCGCGATGCCCAGGCGCTCAGGCCGGGTGACCCCATTGCCGCCCGGCGCTTTTTCGAAGACCGCTTCCGCCCGTTCGCGGTGCGCAGCGGCGGTGAGGCGAAGGGATTGTTCACGGGCTATTACGCGCCCATGGTGCAGGGCAGCCGCAGCCGCGACGAAACCTACACTGTGCCGCTCCACGCGGTGCCGCCCGAGTTGGTGATGGTCGATCTGGGCCTGTTCCGCCCCGGCCTCAAGGGCGAGCGCATCGCCGGCAAGCTGGATGGAAACAGGCTGGTGCCGTTCGCCTCGCGCGGCGACATCGTCGGCGGCGCGCTGGCGGACCGCGGCCTCGAGATCATGTGGCTGAAAGACCCGGTCGATGCCTTCTTCCTGCAAATCCAGGGTTCGGGCCTTGTGCGCCTGCCCGACGGCGGCATGGTCCGGCTCGGCTATGCCGGACAGAACGGACACCCCTATACGGCAATTGGCAGGCTGCTCGTGCAGCGCGGCGAGATGACCCGGGAAGAGACCAGCATGCAGAGCATTCGCGCCTGGGTGAACGAGCATCCCGGTGCAGGCAAGGCGCTGATGGACGAGAACGCCTCCTATGTGTTTTTCGAGGAACAGCATGCCGAAGGCGCCATTGGCGCGCAGGGCGTGGTTCTCACCGGTGGCCGGTCCATGGCGGTCGACCGCACTTATATGCCGCTCGGCGCACCGCTGTGGCTCGACGTGGAAAGCGACGACGGCGCGCGCAAGCTGAACCGGCTGGTGGTCGCCCAGGATACCGGCGGCGCCATTCGCGGCATTGTCCGCGGCGACTTCTACTGGGGCGAGGGTGACAGGGCCGAGTCAGCCGCGGGCGCCATGAAGGACCGGGGCCGCTATTATATCCTGCTGCCCCAGGGGCCGGCCGCGCGGGCGCTCCGGCAAAAGCCGGGACCATGACCCGCAAGCCTCTCAGGCCGGAAGACGCAGCACTCTGGGCGGCGGTGACCCGGGACGTGGCGCCGCTGAAGGGCGGCAAGGCCGTGCGCTTCGATGCGTGGCGCCATCCGCGCGACATTCCGGTGCGCGACCATCCGGCCCGCCGCTGGGCGGCCGAGCCCGTCTTCGACATGCCGCCGCGCCACGCCGCGCCGGCACCGCAATCGCTTGCCGGTCTCGACGGCGCCCGCGCCAAGCGGCTGCAGCGCGGCAAACTGCCTGTCGAGGGCCGGCTCGACCTGCACGGCATGACCCAGGAAAAGGCCTGGCGCGCGTTGGGGCCGTTTCTTGCCCGGTCGCAGGAAGCGGGCAAGCGGGTGGTGCTGGTGGTCACCGGCAAGGGCGGCGCGAAGAAGGACGACGGCGAGCACGCCTGGACCGAGCCGCGCACCGGCATCCTGCGCAACCTTGTCCCGCAATGGCTGTCCGAGGGCGACAACCGGGCGCGGGTCGTGGCCTGGAATCCTGCCAGTGCCCAGCACGGCGGTGATGGCGCGCTTTATGTGGTGCTGCGACGAATCCGCTGATTGGCTCTCACCCCGAAGGGTGGGTGTCAGGCCGAAAACGCCCGTTCCATCAACAGGATGTCGATATAGCGGCCGAACTTGAACCCGGCCTCGCTGAGTTCGCCGATGGTCCTGAAGCCGAATTTCTCATGCAGCGCGGCCGATCCGGGATTGGGCTGGGAAATCAACGCCACGGCGCGGTGCAATGCCGGCTCCCGGTCGAGCGCCGAGAACAGCGCGCCATAGAGCGTGCTGCCGATGCCCTGCTCGTCGGCATGGGGCGCCAGATAGATCGCCACCTCTACGGTCTTTTCATAGGCCGGCTTGTCACGAAACGGGCTTGAATAGGCGAAGCCCTGGATGACGTTGCCGGCGCTTGCGGCTACGAATATCTGATGCGGGCCCTGCCGGGCGAACTGGTTGAACCAGCCGATCCGGTCCGAGGCGCGGAACGGCCTGGTGTCGAAGGTGATCACCGTATTGGCGACGAAATAATTGTAGATCTCGGTGATCGCCGCCAGGTCCGCTTCGGTACCGTGGCGGGCGGCCGCCATTACAGGATGTGCTTCGACAGGTCGGTGTCGCGCACCAGCTCGCCCACCTGGGCATCGACATAGGCGGCGTCGACGGTGATCGTGGTGCCTGGCTTGTCGGTTGCGTCGAAGCTGATTTCGTCCAGCACCATCTCCAGGATGGTGTGCAACCGGCGGGCGCCGATGTTTTCCACCGACAGATTCACCTCGTAGGCGGTTTCCGCCAGCGCGTCGATGCCGTCATCGGTGAAGTCGAGGGTCACGCCTTCGGTCTCCATCAGCGCCTTGTACTGCTTGATCAGCGAGGCTTCCGGTTCTGTCAGGATGCGCCGGAAATCGTCGCGGCTCAATGCCTTGAGTTCCACCCGGATCGGGAGGCGGCCCTGCAGTTCCGGCAACAGGTCGGACGGCTTGGCGATCGAAAACGCGCCGGAGGCGATGAACAGCACGTGGTCGGTCCGGACCGGGCCGTATTTGGTGCTGACCGTGGTGCCTTCGATCAGCGGCAGCAGGTCGCGCTGCACGCCTTCGCGCGACACGTCGGCGCCGCTGCGCTCGCCGGAACGGGCGGTGATCTTGTCGATCTCGTCCAGGAATACGATGCCGGTCTGCTCCACCGCGTCGATGGCCGCGCGGGTGACGTCCTCGTCGTCCAGCAGCTTGTCGCTTTCCTCGGCCACCAGCAGGGGATGGCTTTCCAGCACGGTGGTGCGCTTGTCGCGGGTACGGCCGCCCATCATCTTGCCGAACATGTCGTTCAGGTTGAGCATGCCCATCTGGGCGCCGGGCATGCCCGGAATGTCGAAGGTCGGCAGGTTGCCGCCGGCATTATCGGCCACCTTGACGACGATTTCCTTGTCGTCCATTTCGCCGGCGCGCAGCTTCTGGCGGAATTTCTCGCGGGTGTCGGGCCGGGCATCGGTACCGACCAGCGCGTCGAGCACGCGTTCCTCGGCGGCCAGTTCGGCGCGGGCGCGTACTTCCTTGCGCTTCTTTTCGCGCACCATGACGATGGCCAGCTCCAGCAGGTCGCGGATGATCGATTCGACATCACGGCCCACATAGCCCACTTCGGTGAACTTGGTGGCCTCCACCTTCATGAACGGCGCTTCCGCCAGCTTGGCCAGGCGGCGCGATATCTCGGTCTTGCCGACACCGGTCGGGCCGATCATCAGGATGTTCTTGGGCAGCACCTCGTCGCGCAGGCTGTCGGGCAGCTGCTGGCGGCGCCAGCGGTTGCGCAGCGCCACGGCCACGGCGCGCTTGGCGTCATTCTGGCCGACGATGTAGCGATCGAGCTCGGAGACGATCTCGCGGGGTGAAAAGGCGCTCACTTGCCCTCCAGCACTTCGACGGTGAGATTCTCGTTGGTGAAGACGCAGATCTCGGCGGCGATCTTCATCGACCGGCGCACGATGTCCTCGGCACTCAGGTCCAGGTCATAGAGCGCCTTGGCCGCGGCCAGCGCGTAATTGCCGCCCGAGCCGATGGCGATAATGCCGTCGCCGGGCTCCAGCACGTCGCCGGTGCCGGTCAGCAGCAGGCTGGTATCCTTGTCGCCGACGGCCAGCAGCGCTTCCAGCCGGCGCAAATAGCGGTCGGTCCGCCAGTCCTTGGCCAGTTCGACGCAGGCGCGGGTCAGATTGCCGCTGTGCTTTTCCAGCTTGCCCTCGAGCCGCTCGAACAAGGTGAAGGCATCGGCGGTGGCGCCCGCGAAGCCGGCGATGATGCCGCCGTCGCCGATCCGCCGCACCTTGCGGGCGTTCGGTTTGATGATGGTGTTGCCCATCGAGACCTGGCCGTCGCCCGCCATGACGAGCGTGCCGGCCTTGCGGACCGAAAGGATGGTGGTTCCGTGCCAGGAGGTATTATCGGACATGGCTGGTTACATAGGGACCTTGAACAGGGGTTGCAACAGGGGATCCGGCGACCGGTTAGCCTTGTCCCGCCGGAAAACAGAACTACACAATAACCGCGGTTCCCGGTATGAGAATGCGACATGCGCAAAGCCAAGATCGAACGAAACACCAAGGAAACCCGGATATCCGTCGAGGTGAACATCGACGGGACCGGCAGCTATGACGTCCAGACCGGCATCGGCTTCCTCGACCACATGCTCGAGCAGCTGTCGCGCCACTCGCTGATGGACCTCACGGTCCGCGCCGAGGGCGACCTGCATATCGACTTCCATCACACCACCGAAGATACCGGAATCGCCATCGGCGAGGCCGTGTCTCAGGCGCTGGGCGACCGCAAGGGAATCGAGCGCTACGGCTCGGCGATCATTCCCATGGACGAAACCTGCACCCGCGTGGCGCTGGACATGTCGAACCGTCCCTACCTGATCTGGAAGGTGGACTTCTCCAAGCCCAAGCTGGGCGACATGGACACCGAACTGTTCAAGGAATGGTTCCAGGCGTTCTCCCAGTCGGCCGGCTGCACGCTGCACATCGAGAATCTTTACGGCGAGAACAACCACCACATCGTCGAAAGCTGCTTCAAGGGCATTGCCCGCAGTCTGAAGCAGGCGCTTGCCGTCGATCCGCGCAAGGCCGATGCCGTGCCCTCGACCAAGGGCGTGCTCGGCGGGAGCCTCTGATGGCCGGCACCAAGCTCTATACCGTTCACGAAAAGGGCGGCGTCGAGGGCGAGGTCGAGTTTGTCCGCGAGGGCTTCAGCATCTGGGCCTTCCTGTTCTCCTTCCTGTGGCTGTGGGCGCACCGGGCCTGGCTGGCCGGATTCGCGGTGCTGGGCCTGTTCCTGCTGCTGGGTTTCGGCCAGACGGCGCTGGGCGTGCCGGAATATCTCCACATCGCCATCCAGGTGGTGATCGGCATCGGCGCCGGCATCTTCGGCCGGGACTGTTACCGCGCGGCGCTGACCCGGCGCGGCTTTGTCGAGACCGGTGTCGCCACCGGTGAGTCCATCGACGAGGCCGAGATCCGCTATTTCGGCAAACGCCTCAACCAGCTTGCCGCGGCGCCGCCGGCAGCAGTCCCTGAGGCCGGGCTCCATTCCGCCGCGCCGGCGATCCCGGCGTAGTTTGAACTTGTCACGCCCGCCTGATGCGGGCATATGCCCCAACAACCAAACCCCGCGAGAACAGGGCCATGGCTACGGCTGAAACCGTCGCGATCATCGACTACGGCTCGGGCAATCTGCGCTCGGCCGAAAAGGCATTCGCCCGTGCGGCCGCCGAGGCGGGCACTGGACAGGACATTGTCGTCACCGCCGATCCGGCGGTGATCGCATCGGCCTCCCGCGTGGTGCTGCCCGGCGTGGGCGCCTTTGCCGACTGCCGCCGGGGCCTGCTTGCCATCGACGGCATGGGCGAGGCGCTCGAGACCGCCGTACATGGCCGCAAGGCGCCCTTCTTCGGCATCTGCGTCGGCATGCAGCTGATGGCGGAATGGGGCCTCGAGCATGGCCGCCATCCCGGCCTTGGCTGGCTGCGCGGCGCGGTCGAGCCGCTGGCGCCGGCGGATCCGGAGCTGAAAATCCCGCATATGGGCTGGAACGACCTGGCGCTGTGCCGCGCTCATCCCGTTCTCGAGGGCATCGAGAGCGGCGAACATGTCTATTTCGTGCATTCCTATGCCTTCCGGCCCACCGATCCGGGCGATCTGCTGGCCACCGCCGATTATGGCGGACCGGTCACGGCGCTGGTCGGCCGGGCCAACATGATCGGCAGCCAGTTCCACCCTGAAAAGAGTCAGGCGGCGGGACTGCGGCTGATCGCCAACTTCCTGAGGTGGACACCGTGATCCTGTTTCCAGCCATCGATCTGAAGGACGGCAAGTGCGTGCGCCTGCTCTATGGCGACATGGACAAGGCGACCGTCTATGGCGAGAACCCGGCCGCCCAGGCGCTCGAGTTCCAGGCGGCCGGTTTCCAGTGGCTGCACCTGGTCGACCTGAACGGCGCGGTCGAGGGCAAGCCCGTCAACGCGCCTGCCGTCGAGTCGATCCTGCAGGCGATCACACTGCCGGTGCAGCTGGGCGGCGGTATCCGCGATATGGCGACCATCGAGATGTGGCTGGAAAAGGGTGTGCGCCGGGTGATCCTGGGCACCATGGCCTTGCGCGACCCGGCCACGGTGAAGCAGGCCTGCAAGCGCTTTCCCGGCCGCATCGTCGTCGGCATCGACGCGCGCGGCGGCATGGTGGCCGTCGAAGGCTGGGTGGAGACCTCGACCATCACCGTGGTCGATCTGGCGCGCCAGTTCGAGGATGCGGGCGTCGCGGCCATCATCTACACCGACATCGACCGCGACGGGGCGCTGACCGGCGTCAATGTGGAACAGACCGCGGCATTGGCGCGAGCGACGAAGATTCCGGTGATCGCCTCGGGCGGCGTCGCGTCGCTGGATGACCTGGCCGCGCTGAAGGCCACGGGCGCGCCGTTCGAGGGCGTCATCTCGGGACGCGCGCTGTATGACGGCAGGCTGGATCCCGGTGCGGCGCTGGAGCTGCTGAGATGAGGTTCGCCCTTACCTGTTCCCGTCGTTGCCGCGTGCGCGGGGATGACGCCGGTGTTTTGGGGGCGCTCTTTACATGCTGAAGGCGCGCATCATTCCCTGCCTCGACGTCAAGGATGGCCGGGTGGTCAAGGGCGTCAACTTCGTCGATCTGCGCGACGCGGGCGATCCGGTCGAGCAGGCCAAGATCTATGACGCTGCCGGCGCCGACGAACTGTGCTTTCTCGACATCACCGCCAGCCATGAGAAACGGGGCATCATCCTGGACGTGGTCCGCCGCACCGCCGAGCAGTGCTTCATGCCGCTGACCGTCGGCGGCGGCATCCGCACCGTCGACGATGTGCGCAACCTGCTGCTGGCGGGGGCCGACAAGGCCTCGATCAACACCGCCGCCGTCAACAACCCTGATTTTGTCCGCGAGGCGGCCGAGAAGTTCGGCTCGCAGTGCATTGTCGTCGCGATCGACGCCAAGCAGGTGGCGCCGGGCCGCTGGGAAATCTTCACCCATGGCGGCCGCACCGCCACCGGCATCGACGCGGTCGCCTTCGCGCGCCATATGGAAGCCAACGGCGCCGGCGAGATCCTGCTCACCTCGATGGACCGGGATGGCACCGGCCAGGGCTTCAATATCCCGCTGACCCGTGCCGTCGCCGATGCGGTGCGCATTCCGGTGATCGCCTCGGGCGGCGTCGGCACGCTCGATCACATGGTCGAGGGAATCCGTGACGGCCACGCCACCGCGGTGCTGGCCGCCTCGATCTTTCACTTCGGGACCTATTCGGTCGCCCAGGCCAAGCAGCACATGGCGGCCGCGGGCGTTGCCATCCGCCCCATCGACCCATAAGGTTTCGGCATGGCCCAGGAACACATGATCGACCGGCTGTTCACGACGATTCAGTCCCGCAAGGGCGGCGATCCGGAGAAAAGCTATGTGGCCCGGCTGCACGAGCGGGGCCTGAACAAGATCGCCGAGAAGATGGGCGAGGAAGCCATCGAGACCATCGTCGCCGCCGTCGCCAAGGACAAGACCGAGACCGTGGCCGAATCCGCCGATTTGCTGTTCCATCTGATGATGCTGTGGTCGGCCAAGGGGGTTACCCCCGACGAGGTGTTCGCCGAGCTGGCGCGCCGCGAGGGCATTTCCGGCATCGAGGAAAAGAAGGCGAGGACGACATGACGGCATACGACCAGAACAACATCTTCGCCCGGATCCTGCGCGGTGAAATCCCCTGCAAGAAGGTCTACGAGGACGACCATGCCCTGGCGTTCCACGACATCAACCCCCAGGCGCCGATTCACGTTCTGGTCATACCCAAGGGGCCCTACGTCTCCATGGCGGACTTTACCGCCAACGCGCCCGACGACCTGACGCTGGGGTTCTTCCGCGCCGTCGGCAAGGTCGCGGCCGACCTGGAGCTGACCGAGCCCGGCTACCGGATTCTGGCCAATCACGGCCCTGATTCGCACCAGGAAGTGCCGCATCTGCATATCCATATCTTTGGCGGCAAGCGACTCGGACCCATGCTGGTCAGGGCCTGAGCTCAAGGCCGGCGTTTTCCGTTTCCCGAACTTCTTCGGACACATTTCCCTCACACGGACGTTATCGACCCGTGAAGGACAACCACGGGTTGTTGGGCGTCGAGGGTTTGATGAAGCGCAGGGCCGAAGCAGCGGACGAAGTGGAGACGGTTGGGCACGGTGCCGCCGAGGTCTCCGTGCATTCCGACGGCGCCTTCGCGCGTCTGCTTGAGGACGTGGTGCCCCATCTGCGCGGCTATGCGCGCAGCCTGTGCCGGTCGCCGTCCCAGGCCGATGACCTTGTCCAGGATGCACTGCTGCGCGCATGGGCGGCGCGCGACCGGTTCCAGGCGGGCACCAACTTCAAGGCGTGGATTTTCGTCATCCTGCGCAACAGGTTTCTCAGTGGCCTGCGCCGCCGGAAGTTCGAGCAGGAATCCACCGGCAACGAACCCGATATGGTGGCCCCGGCCGCTCAACCCGGCCACATGGACCTGCTGGCGGTGCGCGATGCGCTGGACAAGCTGTCGCCGTCGCGGCGCGAGGCGCTCATGTTGGTGGGAGCGGCGGGCATGTCCTACGAGGAGGCCGCCAGCATCTGTGACTGTGCCATCGGCACCATCAAGAGCCGCGTCAGCCGCGCCCGATCCGAACTCCAGCAATTGCTGGACGGCGAGGGCCCCGAAGCCGGTCAAGCCGACTGAGGCCTGTCCGATCTGGCGCATCAAGGTGCGGGCGCTGGGACAGAGATCATCCTGATCCGCATCTTACCACCCGATCAGACGCTGCCAGGCATGCGGCGTCCAGGTGCCGGTGTCGTCCGGCAATCCGAAAAAGCGCAGCGCCATCTGCATCATGTCACGCTCGAACCGGTCATCCGCCAGCCGGAAGGGCGGTGAAGCCTTTTCCTGCTCGAACAGGGCTGTCATAGCGAGCGTCTGATGCAGAAGATAATGGACCACCGTAACCGCATGGTCGGTGTCCGGATGAGGAATTTCGTCCGCATGGCCGGTGAGCAGGCTCTGGAATCTGGCGATCGACAGGTTGTTCCACTTCCGCGCGCGTTCATCGACCGCTGGATTGACCAGCCGCTGACGCTCGATCAGGCAGAGGATGCCCGGATAGTTGCGGTAGGCGAAAAAGAAGCGGTCCACCATGGCCATGATGATCTCGGCCGCGCTGTGGTTGCGCCACTCCTCCAGAGAAAAGGCATCGGCCGAGGTATCGGTCAGGGCCTTTGAAAAGCTGTCGTGGATGACCTGCAGAATCGAATCCTTGTCGGCAAAGCGGCTGTAGATCGATCCAGTGGAAACGCCGGCCAGGGTACCGATGTCGCTGATCGCGGTGTTTTCGTAGCCTTTGGCGGTGAATAATTTTTCCGCGGCGCCGAGGATGTCCTCAAGCGTTTTGCGGCTGCGGGCCTGCTGCGGTGGAACAACCCATTTCGAGTCGAGGTTCCATTTTGTTGTCTGGCCTAAGTTCATGTGAAGGTGGTTTTTCCGTCTCATCTGCATCGCGGGTCAATGCGGCGCCTGCTTACTGTTGCACGTTGATCGGTTATGCACAGCGCCAATTTACGGGCAAACTGAAGCGGCCAGACGGCTTTTTATTACCAAATTAGAACCCGAGTATGTATTCTAAATTTGGATGCGCCGCGAGTCTGGGGAGACGCCGCAGTGCAAATAATGGGGAGAGTCATGATGAAACGCCTGCCTTCAGGGGCGATTGCAGCCCTGATTTGCTCGGCAACATTTGCCACCAGCGTTGCCGCACAGAGTTCGGGGCCTGACGCTGTTTCGACACATAAACGCATCGAGGAAGTTGTAACCACGGCCCGTCAGCGCGCGGAATCGCTGCAGGCGGTTCCCGTTGCGGCCACCGGCTTCAATCGAGCGGCGTTGGACATGTACAATCTCAACGACCTTGAGAAGGTCAGCACCGAGACACCCAATCTGATCGTCGGCAGGGGTATCAGCGGAAGCGGTCCGACCCTGCATTTGCGCGGCATCGGCACCAACGGTGGCAGCGCCGGCTTCGATCCGGCGGTTGGCATCGTCGTCGACGGCGTCTCGTATGCGCGCGGCCGCTGGGTCCAGCAGGGATATTTCGATGTGGACCGCGTCGAAGTGCTGAAGGGTCCGCAGGCCCTCTATTTCGGCAAAAACAATTCGGCCGGTCTGATCTCGCTGACGACAGCCGACCCGGGCTCGGAATTCGAAGGCTATGGCCGCGTCGGTTATGAGATCGAGGCCCGCGAGCTGGTGACCGAGGTCGTCAGTTCCATGCCTGTCTCGGATACGTTCGGCATTCGGATCGCGTTTCGCTATTCCCAGCTCAGAGGCTTCATCCGCAATCAGGCCGAGCCGATCGTCGGTGAGGATCCGTTGGGATTCGTTATTCCCGGCGCGCTCAACAAGCGGCTACCCAATGAGAAGGAATATCTTGGCCGGGTCACCCTCAAGTTCACGCCCAACGATAATTTCGAGGCCAAGCTGAAGGTATCGGCTGCCCGCAATACGGATGCCAGCCGCTACAGCACCCTGCAACAGAAGGTCTGTTACGGACCCAACGGGCAACCGCAGCCGATCTTCGGCGTGAACGACCCGTTTGACGACTGCAAGCAGAACTTCACTCAGTCACTGGCCGATTTCCCGGATGAACTGCTCTCTGGTGAGCCGGAAGCATTCAGGAAGAAAGGCGGCGAGCAGTGGTCTGAATTCGAGTCATTCTCGGCAGCCTTCCAGGCCGACTACACGCTTGAGGACGTCGTCCTCACCTCGATCACCGCTTACACATGGTATGACAACCAGTATATGGGCAATTCGGAGTTCTCGGCGCAAGGCCAGGTCGGCGTCTACGAGAATGAGCGTCATGGCGCCTTCAGCCAGGAACTGCGCGCCGTCACCACGTTCGACGGGCCGGTGAATTTCCTGTTCGGTGCATATTTCCAGGACGTCGATTTTTCGTTCCGCAACTCGGCGCGCATCTTTGCGGCTCCTCGCGATCCGCTCACCGGCAGGTACTGGTCCTACGACAAGATATCGACGACCACCGGCAAAACCTGGTCGGCGTTCGCGGAAGCCACCTGGGATATCACCGAAAGCATCGAATTCTCGGGCGGTGCCCGATATACGCGGGAGACCAAGGATTCAGACCTTCAGTCGACCTACGTGCACAGCCTGTTGCGCGGCGCGCTGACGGACCGGAGCCTGCAGAACACGTTCAAGGATTCCAACGTGTCGCCCCAAGCCACACTGACCTGGAGGCCAACCGGCGAACTCACGTTCTTCGGCGCCTACAGGCAGGGATTCAAGTCAGGCGGTTTCGACAACAGTTTCCTGCTGACCAACTCGAGCGCCGAGCGGGAAGACCTGACCTTCAAGAGCGAAACCTCCAACGGTTTCGAGATCGGCGCCAAGACCAGCCTGCTGGACGACACGCTGCAGTTCAACGCCACGGCCTACCGCTACACCTTCGAAAACCTGCAGGTGCAGGAGTTGGACACGGAAACCACCCAGTTCAAGATTCGCAACGCCGGTAAAGCCCGCACCACCGGTATTGAAACCGAGATCACCTGGCTGGCCACCGACGGCCTGACCTTGCGCGGGGCGGCTTCGTACAACAACGGACACTACGTGGACTTTCTCGTGGGCTGCTATTCCGGGCAGTCCATTGAAGCAGGCTGTAACCGGGTTCCAAACCCGTCCAATGGTCGCTTTACCTCGCAGGATCGTTCAGGAGAGAAGCTGCTGAAGGCGCCGGAATGGACATTCCGCGCGGGCTTCAGCTACGACATGCCGGTTGATGATAACTGGAACCTGACGCTGACCGGAGATGCCGCGTACTCCGACCAGTACCTGCTGGACGAGAAGGCCTCACCCGGCGCCATGCAGAAGTCCTTTGTGTTGCTTGATGCCAGCGTACGGGTGCGCGATGCCATGGATCACTGGGAATTCGCGGTCATCGGCCGCAACCTGACCAATGAGGCCATTGCCTTTACCGGCCTCGGCAGGCCGCTCACCGGCGGATCGTCGGGCTTGCCGGCAGGCACGCCCGGACAGACTTTCTCGGACGTCACCGTCGGTGTGCAGCGTGGCCGGGAAGTCATGTTCCAGCTGACCTATCGCTTTCACTGAGGGAGAGAGACATGTCCGTGAAGGATGACCCGATGCAGGCCTGGAAAAGTCAGATCACGCCGGAGGTGGTGGCACAGTACGAGCGCGACGGCGTGGTCTTCCTGCGTCAGGCCATCCACCCGGAGTGGCTGGCGTTGATCGAACTGGGCATTCAACGGGTCCTGGGAAACTTCAGTCCCCACAAATTCACGTTCTTTGCCGGAGAGCCGGGCGAGTTTCTCGATGCGACCCGGAATTTCAGCGTGACGCCCGAGTTCCAGCGGTTGCTTTATGATTCGCCAATCGTCGACATGCTTGGGCGAATGATCGGTTCGGAAAATGTATGGCTGTTGTTCGATCACGTCTTTGTCAAGGAAGGCGGACATTGCAACCGCACACCATGGCATCAGGATCTGACCTATTGGCCGGTCGCGGGCAATCAACTTGCGTCCATGTGGATTACCCTCGACACCATTCCCAAGCACGAATCCCTGGAATTCGTCGTGGGTTCGCATCGCAAACCGTTGTTCGATGGATTCAACCCTTCGGTCGCGGACGATCCGACGGCGCCATATTACGGCGAGGAATTCCCACCGCTGCCGGACATCGAGGCCCAGCGAGACAAATGGGACATTGTGTCGTGGGCTATCGAGCCGGGCGATGTGGTCGTCTTTCATCCGGGACTGCTCCACGGTGGCGGCCAGACGAATGAGGGTCGGGTGCGGCGTACACTGTCCGTTCGATGCTTTGGCGATGATGTAGTCTATGCATCCCGTCCTGCCTCGCGCAGGACGGCACCGGCAACGCCGGGGCTTTCACTGCAACTGAAAGCCGGCGACCCGCTCCGTCATCCGCTTTACCCGAAACTGCGGCCGTTGCCGGCGAACCAGCGTGCCGACTACTACACTTGAGGCGGCCGGGGTTAAGACCGTCTATCCAAGCTTTTCCGCAACCAGCGCCGCGAGGTCGACTTGCGGACGGGCGCCCATGTGGCTGATGGCCTCGGCGGCGGCGATGGCGCCCATGCGGCCGCATTGCGCCAGCGGCTTGCCGCTGGTCAGGCCCGCCAGGAAACCGGCGGCGTAGAGATCGCCCGCGCCGGTGGTGTCCAGGACGTTGACGCCGCGTTCGGCCCCGATCACGTGCACGTCGTCGCCGTCCAGGATCACCGAACCCTGCTCGGAGCGAGTCAGCACGGCCAGCGTCCCGGCTTTCCGGACCGCGTGCAGCGCCTCGTCGAAGGTGGCGACCTGATAAAGCGACAGGATTTCCGCCTCGTTGGCGAACACGATATCGACCTGGTCGACCAGGGCGCGGAACTCGTCCCGGTGCCGGTCGACGCAGAAAGAATCCGACAGGGTCAGGGCCACCTTGCGGCCGCCGGCATGGGCCACGTCCAGCGCTTTGCGGAAGGCGGCCTTGGCGGCTTCCGGGTCCCAGAGATAGCCTTCCAGATAGGTGATCTTGGCAGCGCGGATCACCTCGGGATTGATGTCTTCGGCGGTCAGGTCGATCGCCGCGCCGAGGAACGTGTTCATGGTCCGCTGCGCATCCGGCGTCACCACGATCAGGCAGCGTCCGGTCGGCGCGCCTTCCAGCAATGGCGGGGTCATGAAGCTGAGGCCGATCGAACGGATATCGTGGGCGAATACCTCGCCAAGCTGGTCATCGCGCACCTTGCCGATGAACGCGCCCTTGCCGCCGAGCGCCGCGATGCCGGCCATGGTGTTGGCTGCCGAGCCGCCCGAGACCTCGACGCCCGGCGGCATGGCGGCATAGAGCCGGCTGGCCTGCTCGGCATCGACCAGCATCATGGCGCCCTTGGTCAGATCGTGGCGCTCGAGGAAGGCGTCATCGGCCTGGCAGAGAACGTCGACGATGGCATTGCCGATGCCGACAACATCGATTTCGTGCATGGGGGGACTTTCTGGCGGTTGCGTTGGGCCGAGTATAGGCTGGGCCCTCCGGCGTGCAACCGCACGGTGCAAGGGTCCCTTCAGCCATGTCCTTTCCAGCATGATCGACGCGCTGCGCAAGAGCTTCGGCCTGTTCGCCGTGCCGGCCTTCTGGGCGACGGCGTTGAAGGTTCTGCTGCTGACCGTGCCGCTGGCCGCCCTTGCATTCTGGGCCGGGCTCGAGCTGGCTGGCATGCTGCCGGGCAGCAGTCACCGGGTGCTGGACTGGATCATCCGCGTGGCGGGCGTGGCGGCGGCGCTGTTCGGCGCCCTGCTGCTGTTTCCGGCACTGGCCAGCGTGGTGGTCGGCCTGTTCGCCGATGACATCGCCGAGGTCACCGAGCGCCGCTATTATCCGGCCGAGCCGCCAGGCCGGGCGCTGCCGCTGCTCGCCGGGGCGTGGCAGGGCGTGCGGGCGGGCCTGCGGCTGCTCGCCGCCAATCTCCTGGCGTTGCCGGTCTATCTCGTGTTGCTGCCATTCACGCCCCTTGCCGCGGCGTTCTACCTGGCGCTGAATGGATGGTTGCTCTCACGCGAATATTTCGGGATGGTGGCGGCACGGCATATGGATGCCGCATCGGAACGGGCGCTCAGGCGACGCTCCACCGGGCGGATTTTCCTGGCCGGCTGCCTCATTGCGATCATGTTTGGCGTTCCGGTGCTCAATCTGGTGGCGCCGCTGGTCGGAACGGCGCTGATGGTGCACGTGTTCAAGGGAGTGACGACGGTTGCGAGGACATAGGACCCTGGTGCTGGCGGCGGCGATCGTCGCCATGACGGCGGACGCCGCGGACGCCCGGAGGAAAAAGGACGCGGCTCAGGCACCGGCCGCCCAGCAGACCTCCGCGGCCGCCGCAAAGCCTGTCGTTCCCAGTATCGAAACCCGCGCCAGGGAACTGATGGACCTGGACGAGGACGGGGTGCGCGCCCGCTACGGCCAGCCCCGGCTGCTGCGCAAGGAACCGCCGGCCCAGGTCTGGCAATATGCCGACGACGCCTGCGTGCTGCTGGTGGTGCTCTACGACCCGAAGGACGGCAGGGGCCGGCCAAAGGTGAAATACGCCCGGGGACACATGCTGCCGGGCCATGAGAACGATGCGGCCAATTGCCTCACCGGCCCGCGCCCGGGCACGCCGGCAAATGCCACGGCGCTGCCGTCCGCCAGCCCCGTCGTCATTCCCGGTCAGCCGCTGACCGGCACGCCGGTCTATTCGCCGGGCGATCCGGTACCCGCGGCGCCGAAATAGCCGCTAGATGGTCTTCGCCTTGTAGGCGCACAGATCCTCGACGATGCATTTCGGGCATTCGGGCTTGCGCGCCTTGCAGATATAGCGGCCGTGCAGGATCAGCCAGTGATGGGCGTTCAGCTTGAACCGGTCGGGCACCACCTTGTTCAGCTTCGTCTCCACATGCAGCGGCGTCTTGCCGGGCGCCAGGCCGGTGCGGTTGCCGACGCGGAAAATGTGCGTGTCGACGGCGATGGTCGGTTCGCCGAACGCCACGTTCAGCACCACATTGGCGGTCTTGCGGCCCACGCCGGGCAACGCCTCCAGGGAGTCCCGGTCGCGCGGCACCTCGCCGCCATGCTTGTCGAGAAGGATCTGCGACAGGGCGATGACGTTCTTTGCCTTGGCGTTGAACAGGCCGATGGTCTTGATGTGCTCGCGCACCGCCTCTTCGCCCAGCGCGACCATTTTCTCCGGCGAATCGGCGACCTTGAACAGGGGCCCGGTCGCCCGGTTCACCCCCACGTCGGTGGCCTGCGCCGACATCACCACGGCAACCAGCAGCGTGTAGGGATTGACGTAGTCGAGCTCGGTGCGCGGCGCGTCGTCGGCGCCCTGCAGCCGGGTGAAAAATTCGTCGATATCGGCCTTTTTCATGGGGGCCATCTTAATGCCGCATGACGGACGGGCAAGCGAGGGCCTATGTTTTCCTGATGACCGATTCCGCCGTGGATTTCGACGCGGTGCTGCACCCGCACCGGTCGCTCAGCCGCAGGGCCTTCCTGATCGTGATGATCGTGGTGGGCGGCATCAGTTTTGTCGGCGGCATGGTTTTCGTGCTGATGGGGGCCTGGCCGGTTTTCGGCTTTCTCGGTCTCGACGCGGTGCTGATCTATATCGCCTTCCGGGTCAATTTCCGCGACGGCGAGCGTTACGAGCGGATCGTGCTTGGCGGCGGCAACCTCGAAGTGATCCAGGTCGCGCCCGGCGGCGCCGAGACGCGCACGCTCTTCCAGCCCTACTGGTCCCGCGTGCTGGTCGATGACGACGGCTGCCTGATATTGCGCTCCCACGGCAAGTCCATGGAACTGGGCCGGTTCCTGGTCGAGCACGAGAAGGAAAGCTTTCGTGCGGCGCTTGACGGGGCGCTGCGCAATCTGCGCCGCGGGCCGGCTACAGCTTGAGAACATCCTGCATGGTGTAATGGCCATGCGTCTTCCCGGCCGTCCACAGCGCCGCATGGACGGCGCCGCGGGCGAAGATGATGCGGTCGCCGGCCTTGTGGCTGAGTTCGATGCGCTCGTCGTCGGCGGCGAAGATCACGGTATGGTCGCCGGCCACGTTGCCACCGCGCAGCACCGCGAAGCCGATGCCGCCGCGCTTGCGGGCGCCGGTGATGCCGTCACGGCCCCGGTCCTCGACCGCGTCCAGGTCCACGCCGCGCCCGGCGGCGGCGGCGCGTCCCAGCGCCAGCGCCGTGCCCGATGGCGCATCCACCTTGTGGCGATGATGCATCTCGAGGATCTCGATATCGAAACTGTCGTCCAGTACCTCGGCGAGGCGCCGGGTCAGCGCGACGGTCAGGTTGACGCCCAGCGAGAAATTGGCGGCCTGCACGACGACCGCGCGCTTGCCCGCCTCGGCAACGGTCGTCTGCTGCTCGGGCGACAGGCCCGTCGTGCCGACCACATAGGCGGTGCCGGTGGCTGCGGCGATGCGCGCATTCTCCACGGTCGCCGCGGGTACGGTGAAGTCGATGATGACGTCGGCCCTGCCGAACAGGGCGCTTACGTCGTCGGTCAGCACCACGCCCAGCGCATCAAGGCCGGACAGCACACCCAGATCCTTGCCGATGTCGGGATTGCCCAGCGCATCGACGGCGCCGATGACCCTGGCGCCCTTTGCCTCGGTCACCGCGCGCACCAGCGCCCGGCCCATCCGTCCCGCGCCGCCCAGGATACCTATTGCAAGATCGGTCATCTCGCCTTCTCCCAATATGTGCCCGCTGCGCCGTGTGGGGTCTGGACCCACAAGGAAACGGCGGGAAAACCCCGCCGCCGTTTACCACGAAATCGGAAGTGGCCGAACCTAATCCTTGACCAGATCCTCCCAGAACTCCTTCGCCTTGGCGAAGAAGCCGTCGGATTCGGGGCTCGACTGGTTGCCACCGCCGGCGGCCACGAACTCGCGCAGCAGCCGTTCCTGTTCCCTGGTCAGGTTGACCGGCGTCTCCACGCCCACATGCACGAACAGGTCGCCCACGCCGCCGCGCTGCAGGCGGGGCATGCCCTTGCCGCGCAGGCGGAACTGGCGCCCCGTCTGGGTGCCTTCCGGCACCGCGACCTTGGCCTTTTTGCCGTCGATGGTCGGCACCTCGATGGAGCCGCCCAGCGCCGCCGTGGTCATGGGAATCGGCACGCTCAGATGCAGATCGATGCCGTCGCGCTCGAAGATGCGATGCGGCTTCACCGACAGGAAGATGTACAGATCGCCTGCCGGACCGCCGCGGGTTCCGGCCTCACCCTCGCCGGACAGGCGGATGCGGGTGCCGTTCTCGACGCCGGGCGGAATCGCCACCGACAACGTCTTCTCGCGGTTGACGTGGCCCGCGCCATGGCACGACGGGCATGGATCGCTCACCGTCTGGCCGGCGCCGTGGCAGGTCGGGCAGGCCCGCTCGATGGTAAAGAAGCCCTGCTGGGCCCGAACCTTGCCCATGCCGCGGCATGTCGGGCACTCGACCGGCCGGGAACCGGGTGCCGCGCCGCTGCCGGCGCAGGGTTCGCAGGCGACCGATGCATTGAGGGCGAGCTCGGCCTGCTTGCCGGTGAACGCCTCTTCCAGCGACACCGCATAATCGTAGCGCATGTCGGACCCGCGCTGCGGACCGCCACGGCGCTGGCCGCCGCGCTGGCCGAAGGCGCCGCCGAACAGATCCTCGAAAATATCGCTGAACGAGCCATTGAAGTCGAAACCGCCCGCGCCCTGGCGTCCGCCGCCGTTCTCGAACGCCGCGTGACCGAACTGGTTGTAGGCGGCCCGCTTTTGCGGGTCCTTCAGGACGTCATAGGCCTCGTTGAGTTCCTTGAACTTGTGTTCCGCGTTGCCGTCTCCGGGATTGCGGTCGGGATGACACTCCATGGCCTTGGCGCGGAACGCCTTCTTGATGTCTCCGTCGGACGCTTCACGCGCCACACCGAGCATCTCGTAGTAACAAACCTTGCCCATCCATTCGTCCCTGGAAACCTGAAACCAGCGGGCGGCAGGGAGTCCCTGCCGCCCTTTCGCGCCGTTTTACGACTTGTTCTTGTCGTCGTCGACTTCCTCGAAGTCGGCATCGACGATGTCGTCGCCGTCACCGGACTGGCCGTCCTGCGGACCGCCGCTGCCGGCCGGAGGTGCCTGCTCGGCCTCATGCGACTTGTAGATCGCCTCGCCCAGCTTCATCGACGCCTGCAGCGCCGTTTCGGTCCGGGTGTTGATCTCGGCCAGGTCTTCGCCCGCCAGCGCGGTCTTCAGCGCCGCGATGGCGTCCTCGATGGCCTGCTTGTCGCCCGGGGCCACCTTGTCGCCATGCTCGGCGAGCTGACGCTCGGCGGTATGGACGATGGATTCGCCGTTGTTGCGGGCATCGACCATCTCACGCCGCTTCTTGTCCTCGTCGGCGTTCGCCTCGGCATCCTTCACCATGCGCTGGATGTCGTCCTCGGACAGACCGCCCGAGGCCTGGATGCGAATCTGCTGCTCCTTGCCGGTGCCCTTGTCCTTGGCGGTCACGTTGACGATGCCGTTGGCGTCGATGTCGAAGGCGACCTCGATCTGCGGCACGCCGCGCGGCGCCGAGGGAATGCCGACCAGGTCGAACTGGCCCAGCATCTTGTTGTCGGAGGCCATCTCGCGCTCGCCCTGATAGACCCTGATCGTCACCGCCGTCTGATTGTCCTCGGCGGTCGAGAAGATCTGGCTCTTCTTGGTCGGGATCGTGGTGTTGCGGTCGATCAGCCGGGTGAACACGCCGCCCAGGGTCTCGATGCCCAGCGACAGCGGGGTCACGTCGAGCAGCAGCACGTCCTTGACGTCGCCCTGCAGCACGCCGGCCTGGATGGCCGCGCCCATGGCGACGACTTCGTCCGGGTTCACGCCCTTGTGGGGTTCACGGCCGAAGAATTCCTTCACCCGCTCGACCACGCGCGGCATGCGGGTCATGCCGCCGACCAGCACCACTTCCGAGATTTCGCCGGCCGACAGGCCCGCATCCTTCAGCGCCGCCTTGCACGGACCCATGGTCTTCTCGATCAGCTCCTCGACCAGGGCTTCCAGCTTGGCGCGGGTCAGCTTCATGGTCAGATGCTTGGGGCCGTTGGCATCGGCGGTGATGAACGGCAGGTTCACTTCCGTCTGGGCCGTGCTCGACAGCTCGATCTTGGCCTTTTCGGCGGCTTCCTTCAGCCGCTGCAGCGCCAGCTTGTCGCTGCGCAGGTCGATGCCGTTCTCTTTCTTGAACTCGTCGGCCAGGTAGTTCAGCAGGCGGATGTCGAAATCCTCGCCGCCGAGGAAGGTGTCGCCGTTGGTCGACTTCACCTCGAACACGCCGTCGCCGATCTCGAGGATCGAGATGTCGAACGTGCCACCGCCAAGGTCATAGACCGCGATGGTCTTGCCTTCGGACTTGTCCAGGCCATAGGCGAGCGCCGCCGCCGTCGGCTCGTTGATGATGCGCAGCACGTCCAGGCCGGCGATCTTGCCGGCGTCCTTGGTCGCCTGGCGCTGGGCGTCGTTGAAATAGGCCGGCACGGTGATGACCGCCTGGGTAACGGTCTCGCCCAGATATTTCTCGGCGTCTTCCTTCAGCTTCTGCAGGATGAAGGCGCTGATCTGGCTCGGGCTGTACTTGTCGCCGCGCGCTTCCACCCAGGCATCGCCGTTGTCCGCCTTCATGATCTTGTAGGGGACCATGTCGATGTCCTTCTTGGTCGCCGGGTCCTCGAAGGTGCGGCCGATCAGGCGCTTGATGGCGAAGAAGGTATTTTCCGGGTTGGTAACGGCCTGGCGCTTGGCCGACTGGCCCACAAGCCGCTCGCCATCGCCGGTAAAGGCGACGATCGACGGCGTGGTGCGCGCGCCTTCGGAATTCTCGATGACTTTGGGATTCTTGCCGTCCATGACGGCCACGCAGGAATTCGTCGTACCCAGGTCGATGCCGATAACTTTAGCCATGGTGTATTCTCCTCTTTTTCCTTATGGCGGACCGGGGCAGCCACCTCGTGCACCGCGCCGACCCCCTCGGGAGTCTCGAATTTTGGTTCGGCCGTTATATAGTGAAGCGGAAATTGGGCTACAACCACCCGTGACTTGAAATTCGTGAATCTTCCAAATGCCTTGATTCCTGCCGGAGAGCGCTCATGACCGAGGCCGATGCCGTGATCGAGCGCTTGGGACTGCTGCCGCATCCCGAAGGCGGGCATTACCGCGAAACCCACCGCGCGGCCGGTGGCGGACGCAGCCCCCTGACCTCGATCTACTACCTGTTGCGTGCCGGCGAGGCCGCCCAATGGCACCGGGTCGACGCCACCGAGATCTGGCACTTTTACGCCGGCGCGCCGCTGCTGCTGTCCATATCGGCCGACGGCGTCACCGTCACCCGAAGCGTTCTCGGCAACCAGCTCGACCTGGGCCAGCTTCCCCAGGCCGTTATCCCGCCGCACGCCTGGCAGTCGGCCGAAAGCCAGGGCCACTGGACGCTGGTCGGCTGCACGGTGGCGCCGGGCTTCGAGTTCTCAGGCTTCGAGATGGCCCCGGAAGGCTGGCGGCCGGGAGAGGGGTAAGGCTTTGAAAACACAACAATACCCGTCATCCCGCGCACGCGGGGACCCAGGTGATCGTAGAACTGGCCGACTGCGGAAGGGCTCCGTACCACGAAAAAGATCTTTCGTGACCGAGCCATTGAGGGGCTTCGTTCCCTGCCCCATCTGGGTTCCCGCGTGCGCGGGAATGACGGGCTGATGCAGCGGCCTAGACTTGCGGCTTGTATCCCAGAAACGTCTCCGCCCTGAACACCGAGAGAAGCTCCAGGCCTTCCTTCGCCAGTTCCTCGGCGGCGCCTTCCTGGCGGTCGACGATGGTCAGCACCTTGGTAACCTGCGCGCCCATCTCGCGCATGGTGCGCACCGCCTTCAGCACCGAGCCGCCGGTGGTGGTGACGTCCTCGATCATCAGCACGCGCGCGCCCTTCAGCGCGTCGTCGGACGGCAGGCCCTCGATGGGCAGGCGGGTGCCGTGCTCCTTGGGCTGCTTGCGCACGATCAGGCAGGGCACCGGCGCGCCGGCCAGCCAGCTCGCCATGGTGGCGCAGGCGAGCGGCGGCACAGCGCCCAGCTCCAGCCCGGCGATGAAATCGGGCTTTTCGCGCTGCAGCACCTCGACGAAGGCGGCGGCGATCAGCGCCGAGCCTTCCGGGTCCAGCATGGTCGGTTTCATGTTGAAGTAGAAATTGCTCTCGCGCCCCGACGCCAGCCTGATGATCTTGCCCATGCCGAACGATTTGGCGCGGATGATCTCGGCAAGGCGCGCCGGGTTGGGCGCAAGGCTGGCGGTATCGGACATGGCGAACCTCGGTGCTGGGGAACTCGACAGGTCATATCAGCCCAGCCGGAGAGCGGCAACGCCCGCTGCGCACCACGAGCATTCAGAAGATGGCAAGATGGTGGAGTTCTGGTGCGGCCCTTGGGGTCAATCTTCAAGCCATTGCAAGCCGTTGACCTGCCCGCTAGCCCTCAGGATCTCCTCGACAGCCTGCTTGAGCGCGGCTATGCGATTGGCGACATCGGCACGTTTAAAGAAGTGCCACAATCGCGGTTGTTCCGGTTTCACAAAACAGTGGAGACCATAATCGCCTTCACCCGAATAGCCGCAACCGACCCAGAGATCAAAGCCAGGATTCTTGAGGGAGACGCACCATCCCCAGTCTTCCTTGATGATGTAGTCGATCGGAAAGCCTTTCGCAGGTAATCGGGCCTCCAGAAGTTCGGCGACAAACTTGCCGCCCTGCTCCAAATAGTCTTCCTCGTCCGCGGGTCCGACAACTTCAGTGTCGTACAAGGCTTCGGATTGGAAATGCAACCGCATGCTCATGAATACCCCCCACGCCACCAAATATAGATGCCACACCAGGATATCTCATCTTCGAGCATTCGTCAGCTGTGAGATAGTTCCCTCAGTCTTTTAAAGAACTTGGGCACATCCGCCCGCGTCACGTGCCGGTGATTGAACTCACCCGGCCCGGCGATTCCGTCCGGGTTCTCCACCCAGACCGTCTCGGCGATGGGCACGAACTTGTCCAGCATCCGGTTGACGCCGATATTGCGCGGCCGGGTCTGATGGGTCAGGCGGTTCATGTCGCAGACCTGGCAATACATGGCGATGCGGTGTGGATAGAGCGCTGTCGAGATGCCGGTCTTGCGGGCCAGCTGGTCGGTCAGGTGCCAGTGGGAAAAGTTGCTGTCCGGCGTGTAGCGGTTCAGCAGGGTGTAGCCCACGAAGGTCTCGTCGAGGGTGATGGCGAACGCCATGGAGCGCTGGTCCGGATCGCCGGTGCGCAGCGCCCGGCGGAAGCGGGCGCGTGTGTCGTCCTCGGTGCCGAGCCGGGCCTTGTCGATGCCCATGAACGCCAGGTAATCGTCGCCGCTGTCGAACCAGTAACGGACAACAGCCTCGATATCGTCGTCGATCAGGTCGCGGAAGGCGGCATGGCCAGCGGCGATGGTCTCGCCGCCGTACCGCGCCGGGGTCATTTCCCGGCGGCGGTGCCCGCAGGCGCCTTGGTCACGCCAACCATGGCGGGGCGCAGCAGCCGGTCACCGATGGTATAGCCCACCTGCAGCACCTGGTTGATGGTGCCGTGGGGCTGGTCGGCATCTTCGACCTCGAACATGGCCTGATGCAAATTGTGGTCGAATTTCTCGCCGTGCGGGCTCACTTCCTTCACGCCGTGACGCTGCAGCACATTGGCCAGTTCGCGGCCGGTCAGCTGCACGCCCTCGACAAAGCTGCCGAACGACTCGTCCTTTTCGGCGCCCTCGGGCAGTGCGTCGAGCGCCCGGCCCAGATTGTCGGCCACCGCCAGCAGGTCGCGGGCAAAGCCGGTAATGCCGTAATTGCGGGCGTCCTGCACGTCCTTCACGGCGCGGCGGCGCACGTTCTCGGCTTCGGCCACGGCGCGCAGCATCTTGTCCTTCAGGTCGGCGATCTGCGCCTCGGCCAGTTCCAGGCGCGCTTCCAGATCCACCGCTTCGCTGGGATCGGTGTCGCCGGTTTCCTGGCCGGTTTCGGGATTTTCGTTTTCGTCGTTCATCACATCCTCAACTCAGAAGCCGGCCCACGACGCGGGCGGTGTAGTCGACCATCGGCACGATCCGCGCATAGTTGATCCGGGTTGGTCCAATAACGCCCAGGATACCGATGACGTTTCTCTGCTCGTTGGCGTAGGGGGCCAGAATCAGCGACGAGCCCGAGAGGCTGAACAGCTGGTTTTCCGAGCCGATAAAGACGCGAACGCCCTCGGCTTCCTTCGCCAGGTCCAGCAAATGGATGAAGTCGCGCTTGTTTTCAAGGTCTTCCAGCAGCCGTCTGATGCGTTCCAGGTCTTCGCCGGCCTCCAGGTTCTCCAGCAAGTGGCTCTGGCCGCGCACGATCAGGGTCTGGTTGCTCTCGTCCGTGCCGGTCCAGATCGCCAGTCCGTCCTCGACCACCTTGCTCGACAGGGCGTCGAGCTGGGCCTGGTGTTCGCCCACCTCGGCGAGGATGAACGCCTTGGCCTCGTCCAGCGTGCGGCCGGTCATGCGCGCATTCAGATAATTGCCGGCGCTCCGGAGTGTCGACGGCATCATGTCGGTGGGCACCTCCATGATCCGGTTCTCCACCTGGCCGTCCTCGGTCACCAGCACGGCAAGCGCCCGGCCCGGATTGAGGCTGACGAATTCGATGTGCCGGATTGCCACGTTGAGCTTGGGCGCGAGCACCAGCGCGGCGGCATGCGACAGGCCCGACAGCAGCGACGACGCCTGCTGCAGCACGCCGTCGATGGTCTGGCCACCCGAGCCGATGCGGCCCTGGATGGCGTTGCGCTCGTCGCTGCTCAGATTGCCGAATTCCAGCAGGCCATCGACGAAGATGCGCAGGCCCCGCTCGGTCGGCAAGCGCCCGGCCGAGGTGTGCGGTGCATAAAGCAGCCCGGCGTCCTCCAGGTCGGCCATCACGTTGCGGATGCTGGCCGAGGACAGGTTCAGGCCCAGGCGCTGGACGAGCGTGCGCGAGCCCACCGGCTCACCGGTCTCCAGATAGGCTTCGACTATGCCGCGCAGGATCTTGCGCGTTCGTTCGTTCAGCTCGTCGATCATGACCCGACTATGTATGCAAACCCGCGTCCGGTCCAATATGGAGAGGGCGCTTGTCGTCGTGCGGCTGGACGCGGCCGGATACACGGACTAGAACGCTCCGACAAATCCAGACGGGAAAAAATCATGCGTCCATCCGGCCGATCACCCGACCAGCTTCGACCCATCTCGCTCGAGACCGGCTTTTCCGCTTATGCGGAAGGCTCGTGCCTGGTGCGCTTCGGCGGCACCCACGTGCTGTGCACCGCCTCGCTCGACGAGGGCGTGCCCGGCTTCCTGCGCGGCAAGGGCAGCGGGTGGGTGACGGCGGAATACGGCATGCTGCCGCGCTCGACCCATACGCGCAGCTCGCGCGAGGCGGCGCGCGGCAAGCAGACCGGCCGCACCCAGGAAATCCAGCGGCTGATCGGCCGCTCGCTCCGCGCGGTCACCAACATGAAGGCCATGGGCGAGCGTCAGATCGTCATCGATTGCGACGTGATCCAGGCCGATGGCGGCACCCGCACCGCCTCGATCACCGGCGGCTATGTGGCGCTGCATCTCTGCTTCCAGAAGATGCTGGCCCAGGGCCTGATCGAGGCCATCCCGCTGTCGGACCAGGTGGCCGCCGTTTCCTGCGGCATCTTCAACGGCCAGCCGGTCCTCGACCTGGACTATCTGGAAGATTCCAAGGCCCAGGCCGATTCCAACTTCGTGCTGACCGGATCGGGCGGCATCGTCGAGATCCAGGGCACCGCCGAGGACGAGCCGTTCTCCGAGGCCGAGTTCATGCACCTCATGTCGCTCGCCAAGGCGGGCATCGCCGATCTGGCCCGTTATCAGCGCCAGGCGCTCGGTATCGAGTGATGGCGCGGCGCTTTGCCGGCGGCCGTCTCGTCGTGGCCACCCACAATCCGGGCAAGGTGCGCGAGATAGGCGATCTGCTGCGTCCCCATGATGTGGACGCGGTCTCGGCGGGCGAGCTGGGCCTGCCCGAGCCGGAGGAGACCGGCGCGACGTTCCGAGCCAATGCCGAGCTGAAGGCGCTGGCCGCCGCGACCGCCTCGGGCCTGCCCGCGCTGGCCGACGATTCCGGCCTGTCGGTGGCGGCGCTGGACGGCGACCCGGGCATCTATTCCGCCCGCTGGGCCGGAGAGACGAAGGATTTCGCCGTTGCCATGCGTAAGGTCCACGACCTGCTTCAGCAAGCCGGCAAGGATGGCAGCCGGGCGCATTTCACCTGCGCGCTGACCCTTGCCTGGCCCGACGGCCATGTGGAGACTTTCGAGGGCAAGGTGCACGGCGATCTGGTGTGGCCGCCGCGCGGCAGCCGCGGCTTCGGCTACGATCCCATTTTCAGGGCCGATGGTTACGACATCACCTTCGGCGAGATGGACCCGGACGACAAGCACGCCATCAGCCACCGGGCCGTGGCATTCCGGCAGCTGATCGATGCGTGCTTCTGACTCCGGCGCCGATCCCGGCTTCGCGGTCTATGTCCACTGGCCGTTCTGCCTGGCGAAATGTCCCTATTGCGACTTCAACAGCCATGTGCGTGAGGCCGTCGACCAGGAGCGCTGGCGCGCGGGCCTGCTGCGCGAGATCGATCATTACGCGGCGCTGACGCCCGGCCGTACCGTCACCAGCGTGTTCTTCGGCGGCGGCACGCCGTCGCTGATGGCGCCCGAGACCACCGCTGCGGTGATCGGCCGCATCGGCGAGCGCTGGGGTTATGCGGCCAATCCCGAAATCACGCTCGAGGCCAATCCCACCAGTGTCGAGGCGGGCCGCTTCACTGCCTACGCGAAAGCCGGCGTCAACCGGGTCTCGCTGGGCGTGCAGGCGCTCAATGACGCCGACCTGAAGGCGCTGGGGCGTGGCCACAGCGCGGCGCAGGCGCTGGATGCCGTGGCGCTCGCCCGCGACACCTTTCCCCGCTACAGCTTCGATCTGATCTATGCCCGGCCGGGCCAGACGGTGCCGCTATGGCAGGCTGAACTGGCGCGCGGGCTGGAACTGGCCGGCGATCATCTGTCGCTCTACCAGCTCACCATCGAGGAAGGCACCGCCTTTCATGCGGCGTTCCGCGACGGCCGGCTGGTGCTGCCCGACGAGGACACGTCCGCCGAGCTTTACGAGACGACCCAGGCCATGGCCGGTGCGGCAGGCCTGCTGGCCTACGAGATCTCCAATCACGCGGTGCCCGGCGGCGAAAGCCGGCACAACATGACGTATTGGCGCTACGGCGAATATGCCGGCATCGGTCCCGGCGCCCATGGCCGGCTGCATCTGGACGCCGTGACCGCGACCGCCCAGCGCCGCAAGCCCGAGACCTGGCTCGACCTTGTCGAGGCGCAGGGCCACGGCACCGAGGTGATGAACGCCGTCCCGGCCGCCGAGAGCGCCGAGGAGATGGTCATGATGGGCCTGCGCACGGCCGAAGGCGTCGACCTGGCGCGGCTGGCGGCGATTTCCGGCGGGCCGCTGGAGACTGTGGTCGATGGGGATTCGCTCGCGATGCTGCTCGATCAGGGTATGCTGAAGCGGACGCCCGATGCGCTGACGGCGATGCCCCAAGCCTGGCCCGTCCTCAATGAAGTGATCCGGCGGTTGCTGGGTTAGCCTCAATCCCTCCATTATCGTCATTCCCGCGCACGCGGGAACCCAGATGGGGAAGGGTACGAGGCCATCGTGCGCATCAATCACGAAGGAACCAACCCTTTTTGAGCGAGGCCCGGTGCTCTACGAAGAGCTGGGTCCCCGCATGCGCGGGGATGACGATTTTATTTTATGCTCAATGATTTACGGCCGCGCGACCGGCGCGCTGAATTCCTGCGGCGCCGGGTCGACGGCGGTCATGCCCGACGGGGTGATCTGGATCACGGCCAGGCCGCGTTCGGCGACGCCTTCGCGGTTGAAGCGGAACACGCCGTCGATTCCGGCGAAGCCCTTGGCGTCGGTCAGCGACGCGGTGGTGAACGGCCGGTCCGGATGCATCTTCTTCAGCGCCGCGACCAGCGCCACCGCGTCATAGGCGATGCTCGACACCCGGGGCGCGGTGCCGCCATAGACCCGGCCGTAATGGTTCGAGAAGGTCACGCCGGTCTCCGGCGACGGACCGGCATAAAGCGCCCCGGCCAGCGCCGGCTCGGTCTTCAGGCTGGCGTCGTCCCACAGGCCGGTGCCCAGGAACTGCACCTTTTCGGGTTCGATGTCGTAATAGGGCAGCATGGGCGCCAGCGTCCGCAGCAATCCGCCGCCGGTGGCGATCAGCACGGCGTCGAACTGATATTCGTACACCGGGTGTTGCACATAGGGCGGCGCGCCGGGAACCGGCGGCGGCAGGGGCTCGTCCGAGGCCACCTGCACCTTGCGGGCCGCCAGCCGCTGTATCGGGCCGGCCAGTTCTTCCTCGACCTCCGGGAAGGTCTCGATGGCGACCACGGTGCCGCCATGTCGGGACGCGGCATCGCGAAGCGCCTCGGCCACCATGGTGCCGTAGGCCGATTGCGGCACCAGCGCGGCCAGCCGTGTCCAGCCCTGGTCGATGGAATAGGCGACGATCCGGGAGACCTGCTGCTGCGGCGTGAATCCCATGATGTAGATGCCGTTGCCGGCTACGGTGCGGTCGGTGGAAAAGCCCACCAGCGGCACGCGGTACTGCTGCGCCACCGGCCCGGCGGCGCGGATGGAATCGGCGAAGATCGGGCCGAGCAGGATCTGGGCGCCGTTGTCGATGGCGTCCTGCGCCGCGCCGGCGGCGCCGTTCGGGCCTTCCGTGTCGCGGGGCAGCAGCACGATGGTGGGATCCTGCACGTCGAACAGCGCCAGTTGCGCCGCGTCCAGCATGGACTGGCCCAGCGCCTGGTTGCGGCCCGACAGGGGCAGCAGCAGGCCCACCTTGGTGAACCCCTTCTCGAAATACTTGTCCGGCCGCTCCTGCACCAGCGGCGGCGGCTCCTCCGGCGGCGGCGGGGCGACGACCACCGGTGGCGGCGGCGCCACGACTTCCTCGCGGACGCCGCCGCAGGCGCTCAACGCCAGCATGGACGCCGCCAGCAAAAGCGGGCAAACATGGTTTCGAATCAGGCGGAAGAACGTCATGCAGGCGGGCTCGTGTCGGAAAGGCCTGATCGGTCTGAGCAGGAACAGCCCATGACTATGGAAGCCCCGGACGGCCAAGTCAATTTGACGCCCGGTCTTTACCTTGTGGCCACCCCCATCGGCAATCTGCGCGACGTCACGTTGCGCGCGCTCGATGTGCTGCGCGCGGCCGCTCTCGTTGCCTGCGAGGACACCCGCATCACCAGGCGGCTGCTCGACCGCTATGTCATCGCCACCCCGATGAAGCGCTATGACGACCACAGCAGCGACGACGACCGGCAACGGCTGATCGACCGGATCAAGGCGGGCGAGGCGGTGGCGCTGGCCAGCGACGCGGGCACGCCGATGGTGTCGGACCCCGGCTTCAAGCTGGTGCGCGCGGCCATCGCCCAAGGCGTCGAGGTTGTACCGATTCCCGGCCCGTCATCGGTGCTGGCGGCGCTGTGCCTTGCCGGTCTGCCGACCGACCGGTTCAGCTTCGGCGGCTTCCTGCCCGAAAAGCAGGTGGCGCGCCAGAATGCGCTCAACGAGGCGTTGCGGCTCCCCGGCACCGTCGTGGTGTTCGAATCCGCCCGCCGGCTGCCTGCGTCCCTTGCCGACCTGGCGGCGATCGCGCCCGACCGTCCGGTGGTCGTCGCCCGCGAGCTCACCAAGCACTTCGAGGAAGCGGTGCGCGGCACCGCCGCCGAGCTGGCGGCGCGCTATCACAAGGACGGGCCGCCGCGCGGCGAGGTGGTGCTGGTGATCGGCCCGCCCGACGAGGCCGACCCGGACGCCGCCGATATGGACGCCGCCCTGCGCGCCGCCCTGCGCGACCTGTCGGTGAAGGAGGCGGCCAGCGCCGTCGCCTTCATGCTCAAGCTGCCGCGCCGGCAGGTCTATGCCCGCGCCGTCGTGCTGTCCAAGGGGCCCGAGGGCGAATGAGGGACGGCGCATGAGGGACGGCGTATGAGGACGACGGCGCAGCGCCGGCAGGCGTTCCGCGCCGGGCGCACGGCCGAGACGCTGTGCTGCTGGTTTCTGCGGCTGAAGGGCTACCGTATCCTGGCGCGCAACTGGAAAACCCCGGTGGGCGAAGCCGACATCGTCGCCCGGCGCGGAAAAGTGGTGGCGTTCGTCGAGGTCAAGGCGCGCGCCAGCCACGGCGCCGGCATCGAGGCGGTGTCCCCGAAGCAGCGGCGCCGGGTGCGCCAGGCGGCCGCCGTGTATATTGCCGCCCACCCGGCGCTGGCCGCGCTGGACATGCGGTTCGATATCATGACGATTGCACCCCGAAGCTGGCCGACCCATAGTCCCGGCGCCTGGGGATACGAGTAGCCACCGGGACATTCAGGTCCCGAACAATATGGAGTTGTTGGAATGAGCCTGGCCGTCGCCATACAGATGGACCCCATCGCCGGCATCAATATCGATGGCGACAGCACGTTCGCGCTGGCGCTGGAGGCGCAGCGGCGCGGTCACGGCCTGTATTATTACCTGCCCCGCGACCTGACCTTCGCGCACAACCGGGTCATCGCCCATGTCCACCCGCTGGAGGTGCGGCGCGAGCATGGCAACCATTTCACCCTGGGCGCGGGCGAGACCATCGACCTCGCCACCTTCGACGTGGTGCTGCTGCGCCAGGACCCGCCCTTCGACATGGGCTACATCACCACCACCCACCTGCTCGAGCATGTCCACCCCAAGACGCTGGTGGTGAACGATCCGCACCATGTGCGCAACGCGCCGGAGAAGCTGTTCGTCACCCGCTTCCCCGACCTGATGCCGCCCACCCTGATCAGCGCCGCCAAGCGCGACATCGAGGAGTTCCGCCGCGAGCACCAGGACATCATCATGAAGCCGCTGTTCGGCAATGGCGGCGCCGGCGTGTTCCGGGTCAAGCCCGAGGACGAGAACTTCAACGCCCTGTTCGAGATGTTCACCCAGTTCTACCGCGAGCCCATCGTGGTGCAGCGCTACGTGCCCGAGGTGCGCCAGGGCGACAAGCGCATCATCATCGTCGACGGCCGCGCCGTGGGCGCCATCAACCGGGTGCCGGCCCAGGGCGAGTCCCGCTCCAACATGCATGTGGGCGGCAAGGCCGAGAAATCGGCGCTGACGCGGCGCGAAAAGGAAATCTGCGAGGCCATCGGCCCGGCGCTGGCCGAGCGCGGCCTGATCTTCGTCGGCATCGACGTGATCGGCGATTACCTCACCGAGATCAACGTGACCTCGCCCACCGGCATCCAGGAAATCGACCGCTTCGATAATTCGAATATTGCGGGCCTGGTGTGGGACGCCATCGAGGCGCGCCGGGTGCGGATGTAGGAGGGGCCTATACATCAATTTGAATTGATGTATCAATCTTGATTGATGTATAAAGCGGGATATGAGCCCGCAGCATCACCCTGATCTTGCCCCGCCCGAATTCCTGCAGCTTGCCGGACATCCCCTGCGCTGGCGGCTGCTGAGCGAACTGGCCCTGAGCGACCGCGCGGTGCAGGAGCTGACCGGTTTGGTTGGCGAGCCGCAGAACCTGGTGTCGTACCACCTGGCCAAGCTGCGCGACGCGCGCCTGGTGTTCGCAAGGCGCAGCGCTGCCGATCGTCGGGACACCTATTACGGCCTCGATCTCGCTCGCCTGGGCGTCCTGCTCTCGGCCGCGGGCGGTGCGCTGCATCCCGGGCTCCGGCTCGGCCCGCCGGCGCGGAACGACGCTGCGGTCGGGCCAACCAGAGTTCTGTTCCTGTGCACCGGCAACAGCGCGCGGTCGCAGATGGCCGAGGCGCTGCTGAGGGCTCGCTCCGGCGGCGCGGTCGAGGCGCACAGCGCAGGCAGCCATCCCAAGCCACTGCATCCCAGCGCGGCGCGGGTGATGCGGGAGAAATTCAACCTCGACCTCGCCGGCCACGCTTCCAAGCACCTGGATGTGTTCGCCGGCCAGCGCTTCGACCGGGTCATCAGCCTGTGCGACAAGGTCCGCGAGGCGTGCCCGGAATTTCCCGGCCATCCGAAGAACATCCACTGGAGCATCCCCAACCCGGTGACCGGCGAACCAGACGAGGCCACCTGGAGGCTGTTCCGCCAGACCGCAACCGAACTGTCGGTCCGCGTCGATTTCCTGCTGGCAGCGATGGCCGACCGAACATCCACCCCCTGACAAGGAGGAAGCCATGACCGACCCCCGTGACATGGTGAGCGTCCGCTACATGGTGGGCGACGTCGCCGAGGCGCTCGACTTCTACACTGGCATCCTGGGCTTCGAGGTGCTGACGAAAATCGTACCCGTCTTTGCCGATGTCGCGAGGGGCAATTTGCGGCTGCTGCTCAGCGGACCGGACAGCTCCGCGGGTCGGCCCATGCCCGATGGCGAGATGCCGGGACCGGGCGGCTGGAACCGCATCCACCTGATCGTCGGCGACATCGACGCCGAGGTTGCGCGGCTGCGCGCTGCCGGGGCAAGGTTCCGAAACGACATCCTCGAAGGGCCTGGCGGCAAGCAGATTCTGCTGCTGGACCCGTCCGGCAACGTCGTCGAGCTTTTCCAGCCCGCTACTTTCCCGTCCGCCTGACGCCGTTTCGAACGGCCCCGTAACGGCGTATCCTCGGTCCGCCGGGGCTCTGAGGGGAGACGCATTATGGATGCGGTGTCCGTGCAGGACGCGCCCGGCTGGCGACGTCGGTCTACCGGGCGCTGATCGGCGAGCGCGCCGACGACAGGTACAAGGCCCGTGACCGCGTCTCGACGCCCGGGAACGGGTCGACCGGACGGAGATCAACGTCACCTCGCCCACCGGCATCCAGGAATTCGACCGTTTCAAGGACTCCAACATCGCCGGCCTGGTGTGGGACGCCATCGAGGCGCGGCGCGTGCGGATGTAGGAGGGGCGCCGCGCGGATCCGGCTACCGCGGTCGCCCTCGCTGCTATACGCTCGCGCCCATATTCATGCGGGTGAACCTGGGGAGGCGGCCGTGGCACATGTATCGAGGAAGTCCTTTGTCGGATTATTGGCCGCCCTTGCGGCCCTGACCATGCTGACGGCTTGCGGCGAGGCTCGGACGGAAACACCCGCGCCACCGCCGGTCTTCCAGAGCACCGAAACTTGGCCTGACGGGCCGGACGCGCGGCCCTGGACCCACCTGAACTTCCGCAACAATCCGGACGACTTTCAGTTCGCCATCATCGGCGACCGTTCGGGCGGCATGCGGCAAGGCGTGTTCGAGGCGGTACTGGGCAAGGTCAACGCCCTCCAGCCCGAATTCGTCATGAGTATCGGCGACTACATGGAGGGCTACACCTTCGAGCCGGACAAGCTGGCCGCTGAATGGGCCGAAGTGGACGGCTTCATGCAAAAGCTGGAATCGCCGCTGTTCCTGGTGGTGGGCAATCACGACATCTTCGACACCACCAGCGAGGCGCTGTGGCGCAAGCATGCCGGCTTGCCGCGCTACCACTTCGTCTACAAGAACGTGCTGTTCATCGCGCTCAATACCGAGGACGGGCGTTACGCCACGCCCGAAGAGCGGGTGGAACTGAACAAGGCGCTGGAGGTGATGGCCCGGGATCCCAAGGCGGTCGGCGCCTTCATGCAGTCCAATCCGGTCATCGTGAAGTACCTGCACGACAATGACGGTGGCCGAATCGGCGACGAACAGACAAAATGGGTGCTGGGCCTGCTGGACCGTTACAAGGACGTGCGCTGGACCTTCTTCTTCATGCACCGGCCGGTGTGGCGCGAGAAGATCGCCAATGTGGAGCGGATCGAGGCGGCGCTGGGCACGCGCGGCTACACCATGATTGGCGGGCACACCCACCACTACGCCATCGAGACGCGCCATGGCCGCGATTACATCGAAGTCGGTACCGCCGGTGGCGGCTGGTCGCTGGACGGCAAGCCGGGCGAGATGGATGCGGTGGTCTGGGTGACCATGCGCGATGGCGGCCCGGTGATCACCAATCTGGTCGCGACGGGGATCCTGCCCAAGGACGCCGTGCCCGCCATTGTTCCCGGCGCCGAACTGTGCGGTGATGCCTACGCCCTGCCGTGCCTCTACCCGCGTAGCCCGTAGCGACTCGCCCGCGCCACGCCGCCAACCGGAACGGGGCCGGAACCGGGTGGAAGCCATGCGCGGAAAAAACGGCGCACGGAATTGTTGCCATTTGATGAAACGCATCCAATATCCATGTTCCCAGGAGCGAGGCCTATGGATCTGGACGGCGTTTTCGACAATTCGGGAGGTTTGCAGGCGCCGTCTTATGGCGACCTGCACCGCGAGTTCAAGTCGGCGCTGACCTACCGGCCGGAAAGCGCACTCGCCGACGACATGCCGCGCGGCGACGGCCACACCGTGCTGGTCATCCCCGGCCTGCTGACCACCGACGCCTTCACCTTCGCCCTGCGCCGGTTCCTGACCGCCTGCGGGTACAAGGTGGAAGGCTGGCACATGGGCTTCAATCTGGGCCCGACGGCCCGCGCGATCGACGGCCTGAGCAGGCGTCTCGATCGCCTCAACCAGCGCGAGGGTGGCCCGGTCAGCCTGATCGGCGTCAGCATGGGCGGTATTCTGGCACGCCACCTGGCCCACGAACATCCCGGGCGGGTCCGCAAGCTGGCCACCGTGGTCAGCCCGGTGCGCTTTCCCACCGCCTCCAACCTGGAGCCGCTGATTCGCGTGCTGTCGCCGTTCTACAGCAAGGATGTCACGCCGCAGGATTACGCCCGCCCGCTGCAGGTGCCGGTGATGGCCGTCTACACCAAGGACGATGGCCTGATCGCCTGGGAAACCTGCCAGGGCGCCGACGACCATTGCCATCATGTGGAGGTGGAAGGCGGCCACGTCACGATCTGCCGCAACCCGCAGGTCCACCGGGCATTGGCCGAGTGGCTGGCGGTCTGATGATCCGGTAGGATCCGGTCTGTATTCGCCGCCAGGGTCCTGCCGGCAACCGGGGTGGCCATGGCAGCCAAGGAATCATCGAAGCGCCCAACCAAACTCGTCATCTTCGACGTAGACGGCACGCTGGTCGACAGCGAGGCCTTCATCGTCGAGACCCAGCGGCGCACCTTCTTCGCCCACGGGCTGACGCCGCCTTCAGCGGCGCAGGGATTGTCGCTGATCGGCCTGTCCCTGCCGGAATGGGTCGCGCGGCTCGCCGGCCCGGACGCGCCCGTCGACGCCATGGTCGGCACCTACCGCCGGTTCATGGGCACGCTGCGCAACGATCCGCAATATCGCGAGGTGCTGTATCCGGGCATCGGGGCGCTGCTGGCCCGGCTGGCCGCGCGCCGCGATATCGCGCTGGGCCTTGCCACCGGGCACCAGATGGCCAGCCTCGGCGAGCTGGTCAGCATCTTCGGCTGGCACGGCCTGTTCCGCACGGTCCAGACCCCTGACACCGCGCCGTCCAAGCCCGATCCGGGCATGATCCTGAATGCCATGCGAGTAACCGGCGCGGCGCCGGCCGACACCGTGATGATCGGCGACAGCACCTTCGACATGGTCATGGCCCGGGATGCCGGAGTCAGCGCCATCGGTGTGTCGTGGGGCTACAATCCGCCCGACGTGCTGTATGCCGCAGGTGCCGAACGGGTGGTTGATTCCGCGGAGGCGCTGCGCTTTCTGCTCGAGGCCCGGTTTCCGCCGGCGGGAGAGGGTGGATGAGAGACGAGGCTACGCTGCAATTCTATGCCGACCAGGCGTCGGCCTATGTGGCGGGCACGCGCCGCGCCCCCGCCGCCCGCCTTGCCGGCTTCCTCGCGCGTCTGGCGCCCGGTGCGGCGATCCTGGAGCTGGGTTGCGGCGGCGGCGTGGACGCGGCCGAGATGCTGATGCGGGGCTTTGCCGTGGATGCCACCGATGGTTCGCCGGAAATGGCGCGCGAGGCCCGGATGCGGCTCGGCCGCCGGGTGCGGGTGATGGCGTTCGACGCGCTGGACGCCGAGGGCGGGTACGATGCGGTCTGGGCGAATGCGTGTCTGCTCCATGTGCCCATGGCGGACCTGCCCGGCGTGCTGGCACGCATCCATAGGGCGCTCAAGCCGGCTGGATTGTTTTACGCGGGCTACAAGTCCGGTGCCGGCGAGGGCCGCGACGGGCTGGGCCGCTACTACAATTTTCCCGGCCGCGAGGCGCTGGCCGCGGCCTATGGGCAGGCCGCTCATTGGGCTGAACTGGAGATGGAGGAGTCGCATGGCAAGGGCTATGACGGCGTCGACACGCCGTGGCTTCACGTCCTGGCGCGGCGGGCGGGATGACGGGAGTTTTCATATCATGGCAATAATTATTCCCATGAACTGTATAATTCGCTAAAAGGTAGTTATTGTCATCACTTAAGGCACCTTCTTGAGAAGTAATCGATGAAATTCATTGCCTATTTCCGCCGCGCGGTTCGGCGCAATCTCGACGTGCTGACCCAGCGCGAGGCGGTTCGGCGCAAGCTCGGCAGCGATGCCATGCTGGAATTCACCGAGGTGGAAATCGGCCGCAGGGGCGAGCGTCCCGAATTGATCCGGGCGCTCGACGCCTGCCGCGAACACAAGGCGAGCCTGCTGGTCGCCACCATGGACGGACTCAGCCGCGACCGTCTGTTCCTGCGCGCGCTGGCCGACGCGGGCGTGATGGTCGCGTTTTGCGACTTCCCCGTGCCCGACGGCGCCGGCGGGCGATTCACCCTGCAGATGATGGCCCAGGTCGCCGAGCTGGAATCCGGCATCGCCAGCCGGCGTACCAAGGCGGCGCTGCGCGCCCGGGTGGAAAACGGCGGGCAATGGGACCGCAATGCCCGCCACCATCTGGTGCCCGGCGCGGGTCAGGCCGCGGCGGTGCGCGCGATCCGCGAGCGGGCCGATGCCCACGCCGCGCAGGTCATCGGCATCATTCGTCCGCTCGCCGACCAGGGACTCACCCTCGCGGCCATCGCCGACACGCTGAATGCGCGCGGCGTCCCGACCGCGCGGCGCGGCCGCTGGACGCCCACATCGGTGAAGCGGGTGCTGGACAGAATCGGCAAATAGAGCCGGTCAGTTGCCGGCCTTGCGCATATGGGCCTTGAGGGCGGCCAGCATGTCTGCGGCGCGGCGCTCGTCCTCGCCGTGGGACAGCAGCGCCAGGACATGGGCCAGGAAGCCCGGCTCCGCCAGCTCCTGGAAGGTCAGGGTCACCAGCGCGCCGCCGCGCGGCGCCGGGTCGATGGTCACCCGGTAGGCGCCCATGCCGCCGCCGTCATGGTCGTGCTCCGGGGTAGCCGGCACAGGGGCCGGGGCGCCGCCGGCCACCACCGCAGGCGACAGGGCGAACAGCACCTCGCGCTGCGCCGCATCGGCCGGTCCATAGGTCATGCAGCCCGCGCCGAGTTTCCTGCCGGTCCAGCAGAGCGTGGGCCGGTCACCGGCATCATGGGTTGCGAACACGGCGGTACGGTCGGCGCGCTTCCAGCCCGACCAGCCGGGAAAGGCGGCCGGATCGGTCACCACCCGGTAGATCTCGGCGGGGGCTCGGTTGATGGTCAGCGATGTGACGGCATCTCCCGAGGTCTGCACGAACGCGCGCCACAGGGCCACGCCCGTCATGACCACGCAGAACGCGACGAACAGGCCGGCGATGCCTTTCAGGATCGTTCTGGTCATGCAATTCCCCTCGACCGAAGCGCCGCAGCATACAGGAAAACCGGTGCGGTGCCTGACGCCAATCGCTATCGTTCGGACGGGTCACAAGGGGAGAAAAGCATGAGACCGCTGGCGATTCACCAGATTACCGCCATGGAAGCCTCGCCGCCCGACCTGCTGACCATCGCCGGCCAGACCGGCTGCCAGCACGCCTGCGTCTTCGTCCACCTGCCCTCGCCGAACGTGCCGTTTCCCGCGGTGACCAGGGCGATGATCCCCGAGATGCAGGCGCGCATGGCCTCGACCGGCGCCACCGTCTCCAACATCGAATATTTTCCGCTGACCGAGGATGTGGACCTGGACGCGTTTCTCTACGCGCTCGATATCGGCGCCGAGCTTGGCGCGCACCGGCTGGTCACCCATATCCACGACCACGACGACAATCGCGCCGCCGATAATCTGGCCCGGCTGTCGGCGCTGGCCGCCGAGCGCAATCTGGCGGTCGGACTGGAATTCATGGGCCTGACGCCGGCCTGCGCCTCCATCGCCCGTGCGGTCCGGTTCATCGATCTGGCGGGCAAGCCCGCCAACGCCGGCATCGCCATCGACTGCCTGCACCTGGTGCGCACCGGCGGCACGCCCGCCGACGTGGCCGCGCTGGCGGCCGACTATTTCAGCTACGCCCAGCTCTGCGACGGGCCGGACCTGTCGGTACAGGACGATTATCTGCCCGAGGCCATGAACCGCATGGTGCCGGGCGAGGGTGTGTTCCCCATCGCCGCGATCCTCGACGCCCTGCCCGGGGCGACCGCTGTCGACGTGGAGGTGCCCTCCACGACCGGCCAGCAGCAGGGTATCTCCGCGCTGGACCGAGCCAGGCGGGCGGTCGAGGCGGGACGGCGGCTGCTGGATGCGGCCCGGCCGAGCCGCTAGACGGCAAGGCTCAAGACACAGGGAGACCGGCGCGCTGCCCAATGGCATCCGCGCCGGTCCAGGTCCGTCCCACGTCGTCAGCGGCCGATATAGATGCCGAAGCCGGGCTGGGAATAGCTCACGCCGTAACCGCCATAATAGGGCGTATAGGGTCCGTAATACGGGCTGTAATAGCCGCTGTAGTAGGGCCGGTAGTGGCGGCTGTGATGATGCCGGTGATGGCGCCACTTGCTGTGCTGCCGGTAATGATGCCGGCCGTAATGGCGGTCCTTGTGCCGGTAGTGGCCGCGGTCATAGTGGCGGTCATGATCACGCTGGTGATAGCCGCCGTGGCCGCCGCGGTGATGGTCGCGGCTGCCCGCCGAAGCCTCGCCGGCAATGCTGAACGCCAGGGCGGCCGAGGCCAGAAGTGTCAGAAGATGTTTGCGCATGTCCTGCTCCTCTCGGAGAATCATTGCCGGTTGGTGGCAACGTTCATGTTCCCCATGCTGCCAGTGAGAACGTGAACGGAGGCTGAATAGTTTCCGTTTGTTGTCCATCTGTGGAGGTAATACTGTCCGCAGGCTGACCGCCTTCACCATTGCGTTCCCCCTTCGTACCGGTAAACTGGCCCGGCGAATAGTTCATGGCTTTCGGGGGCGCATGACCGCTCATATCAGCACCGTCGCATTCTTCGGCATCGAGGCGAAGCTGGTCGATGTGCAGGTGCGGATGATGAGCGGGCTGCCCGCCTTCGCCGTGGTCGGCCTGCCCGACAAGATGGTGGCCGAATCCCGCGAGCGGGTGCGCGGCGCATTGAGCGCCATCGGCCTCTCGCTCCCGCCCAAGCACATCACCGTCAACCTGGCGCCCGCCGACCTGCCCAAGGAAGGCAGCCATTTCGACCTGCCGATCGCCCTCGCCATGCTGGGCGCCATGGGCGTGCTGCCGTCCGACGTGGCCGACCGGTATTGCGTGATGGGCGAGCTGGGACTCGATGGCTCGATCTCGACCGTCTCCGGCGTGCTGCCCGCCGCGCTCCGGGCGGGCAACGAGGGGCTGGGCCTGATCTGCCCGGCGGCCTGCGGGCCGGAAGCGGCGTGGGTCGGCACCGTCGAGGTGGTGGCCGCGCCCGACCTCATATCGCTGGTCAACCATCTGAAGGGCACCCAGACCCTGGCGCCGCCCGAGCCCAGGCTGGCCGAGGCGCCGGTGTCGGTGCCCGACCTGCGCGACATCAAGGGGCAGGAGGCGGCCAAGCGCGCGCTCGAAGTGGCGGCGGCCGGCGGCCACAACCTGCTGATGGCCGGGCCGCCCGGCTCCGGCAAATCCATGCTGGCGGCGCGCCTGCCCGGCCTGCTGCCGCCGCTGTCGCCGGCCGAGGCGCTGGAGGTGTCGATGATCGCCTCCATCGCCGGTCAGCTCGACGGCGGCCGCATCTCGCGGGTCCGGCCGTTGCGCGCGCCGCACCATTCGGCGTCCATGCCGGCGCTGGTGGGCGGCGGCATCAGGGCCAAACCGGGCGAGGTGTCGCTTGCCCATAACGGCGTGCTGTTCCTTGATGAACTGCCGGAATTTCCGCGCCAGGTGCTCGATTCGCTGCGCCAGCCCATCGAAACCGGCCGCATCATGGTGGCCCGCGCCAACGCCCATGTGGAGTATCCTGCCCGGGTCCAGCTCATCGCCGCGATGAATCCGTGCAAGTGCGGCTACCTGGGCGATGCCCAGCTCGCCTGCAACCGCGCGCCCAGATGCGCCGTCGACTATCAGGGCCGGATCTCCGGCCCGCTCTATGACCGTATCGACCTGCAGATCGAGGTGCCGGCGGTGGCCGCCGCCGACCTGTCGCTGCCGCCGCCCGCCGAAGGCTCGGCCGAGGTGGCGCGGCGGGTCGCCGCCGCCCGCGAGGTGCAGACCGCACGCTACGAGGCGCTGGGCGCGCCGGTCCGCACCAACGCCCAGGCCGACGGCGAGGTGCTGGAAGCCGTCGCCGCCCCCGACGAACCCGGCCGCGCCCTGCTGACCCAGGCCGCCGACAAGCTGCGGCTGTCGGCGCGCGGCTATCACCGGGTGCTGCGCGTGGCGCGGACGTTGGCGGATCTGTCCGGCGCCGCGAAGGTTGGCCGCACCCATATCGCCGAGGCGCTGTCCTACCGGCGGTTCACGGTGCAGCGGTAAGGCGGTGAGTCAGGTGCGGTGTCACCGTAATTCTGTCGTGCGGCGGCATGGCGGCGTGGCCGCGGCGCAGCTGGCAGGGCTCGTTTCGGTGGCGCTGGGCGCTGGGTTGACCTATCGTAAGGGCCATCGCAATCGAAGGGGGATGAAACATGCGCGATTTTTCGAAAACAGCCGGGTTTGAGCTGCCTGCGGGTGTTCTCGACACGACGGACGCCAGGCCGCAGACCGGCAAGCCCGGCATGCCCGCCGGTATCCTCGACACCACCGGCGCCACGCCGCAAACCGGCAAAGCTCCTGCCATGCCCGCCGGCATCCTGGACACCACCGATGCCAGGCCGCAGACCGGCAAGAGTCAGGGTCCGGTCGTTTTCGACCTGTCAAAGGCTGTCGTGCTCGACACCACCAAGGCCGCGCCGCTGGTGGGCAAGAACAGCAAGGCCTGACGCGAAAGCGCCGTCGTGGCTAAAGCGCCGCTACCGGAGCATTTATGCGCCCGGGTCGTGCCGGGTGCCGTTGGCGCGGTGCATGCCTTCTACCGCGGGCGGGTGCTGGCCAGCCTTGCGGCGCTGGTCGAGTCGGCCAGCCGGACCATTCCCGGCCACCAGGGCCTGACCGCGCGCCTTCCGGAGGATACGAGCGAGGCGCTGTCGCCCTACCTCTATTACCTGAACTACCGGCTGCTCGCCGCCATGAAGGCCGGCGACAGGGACGCGGTTTCCGACCTGCTGGACGGCTTTGCAGCCATGCCCGGGGCGGCGTTCCAGGCTGCCGGTCTGACCATCGACAATCTGCACGACCAGCCGTGGCACGCGTTGATGGCCCGCGACATGGTGGCCGACGACGGCGACGGCGCCGAGGTTTTCGCCGCCGCCCCGGCGCGCATCAAGGCCGCGAGGGGGCCCATCGTCGAAGCGCTGGCGCTGGTCGACCGCTGCCATCCGGCCATCGCCGCCGAAATCCGGTCGCTGGTCTGCGCGATCACCCTGTTCGACGGCAAGGTCATTGGCGGCTCCACCGATGTGCGGGTGTTCGGCAACGTGTTCCTGCGCCTGCCGGAACGGGGACAGGATCCGGTCGCCTATTATGCCGACCACCTGATCCACGAGGCCGGCCATCTCTATCTCAACGCGCTGATGGCGCACGACCCGCTGATCCTCAACGATGACAGCCGCACCTATCCGGCGCCCACCCGCGCCGATCCCCGGCCGCTGTTCGGCATCCTCCACGCCACCTTTATCCTGGCGCGGCTGGAGGCCGCTTTCGCGACCATCGCCGCCGTCGCGCCCGATCCCTATGAGGCCAAGCTGGAGGCCGTCCGGAGTCAGTTCGCCCACGGCGTCGCCACCTTGCGTGCTCACGGAAAGTTCACCGAACTTGGTGCATCCCTGCAGCAGCAATTCGAGGCGCTGGTCGATCCGCGCTATGCCCGTATGGCGGCGACGGTCTAGTTTATGGAGCATATCATATTATGGCAATAACCATAGCCAATATGTGGTTTGTCCATAAGATAGCCAATTAAATCAACCTTTTAAGACATAGTTCTTATCGAATAGATCACTTCCGCTGTGCCCCGGCCACCGCGCGCTGCGTCTCGTCAAAAAAATAGGGCGTCCCGAAGGACGCCCCAGTCTCCCCGTTGAACTGCTTGCCTTACGGCATCAATTTGCCGCCGTTGAGCATGAAGGTCTGGCCGGTGATGTAGTCCGAGCCATGGCCGGCGAGGAACACGCATAGCGGCGCGCCGTGGACCAGCGGGTCGCCCAGGTAGCGCATGGGCAGCGCCTGCTCGAGGGCGGTGACGAATTCGGGGCGCGCCTTGCGCCAGTTCTCGAACGCGTCCGAGGCCAGCGTCGGGCTGATGATGTTGACGTTGATGCCGAACTGGCCCCACTCGTTGGCGGCGGTGCGCGACACCGCGCGGATCGCTTCCTTGGCCATGTTGTAGGCGGTGTTGCCGGTGGTGCCCAGGATGCCCGAGGTGGACGAGAAGTTGATGATCTTGCCCCACTTCTTGTCCTTCATGATCGGGAATACGGCCTGCATGCCCCACAGGGTCGCCATGGCGCCGCTGTCGAAGGTGTAGCGGATTTCCGCGTCGGTCGAATCCTCGACGCCCACGAACACGGTCGAGCCTTGCGGCTTCTCCTTGGTGCCGAAGCCCTGGGCGTTGTTGACGATGATGTCGACGGTGCCGAAGGCCTTCACGGTCTCGTCGACCATGCGAAAGACCTGGTCGCGCTCGGACACGTCGACCACGACGGGAATCGCCTCGCCGCCTTCGTCGCGGATCTGCTTCACCACCTCGTCGACGGTCGACTTGGTGCGTGAGGCGACGGCAACCTTGGCGCCTTCGCGGCCATAGGCGATGGCGATGGCGCGGCCGATGCCGCGGCCGGCGCCGGTGACGATGGCGACTGTGCCTTCAAGCTGTTTCATGGAGAGTATTCCCGATTCCCTGGGGTGGTCCGGCGATTTTCAGCGCCAGTGAAGAATTTGGTGCATGTTTGAGGATGATCCGGCCCGGCGTCAACGGCTTTTTCAGCCACGGCGCCGGTTGCGTGACGCATGTTGCACATGTTCCTATAGTCCGGCAGCGCATGGGCGCGCTCTGGGGAGGAAGGCATGGACAGGGTCAAGGGCAAGGTGGCGCTGGTCACTGGCGGCGCCGACGGCATCGGCGCGGCGACGGCGCGGCTGCTGGCGGCAGAGGGCGCAACCGTCGTGGTGACCGACATCAACAAGGAGGGCGCCGAGAGCCTCGCCGACGAGTTGGGCGGGCTGGGAATCGCGCACGATGCGGGCAGCGAGGCCGAATGGCATCACGCCGTCCGGCTGGTCCGCGAGCGCTATGGCCGGCTCGACGTACTGGTCAACAATGCCGGCATCGGCGCGGGCATTGGCGATATCGAGCACCAGACGCTCGAGGACTATCACAAGGTCATGCGGGTGACCTGCGACAGCGTGTTCATCGGCTCCAAATGCGCCATCGAGCTGATGAAGAGCGAGGGCGGCTCCATCGTCAACGTGTCGTCGATCCACGGCATCAAGGCGGCGGCGCACGAGGCGGCCTATTCGGCGGCCAAGGGCGCGGTGCGGCTGCTGACCAAGTCGGTGGCGCTTCATTGCGCTCGCAGCGGCTACCGGATCCGCTCGAATTCGGTGCATCCGGGCTACATTCTCACCACCCAGATGATCGCGTGGATGGAGCGGGCCGACAACAGCGCCGACCTCAACGCCGCGCTGCTCGCCCAGCATCCCATCGGCTTCCTCGGTCAACCTGAGGACATCGCCAATGGCATCCTGTTCCTGGCCAGCGAGGAATCGCGGTTCATGACCGGCTCCGAACTGGTCATCGACGGCGGCTACACGCTGTAGCCGCCGCGATCAGGCGCCGCCGCTATTCCGCGGGTGCGACGGCCAGTTCCTGACCGACACGAAGCATGTCGGCGTTCTCCAGGTTGTTCCAGGCCGCCAGGTCCCCGGGCGTGACATTGTGGGCGCGGGCGATGGCGTAGAGCGTGTCGCCCCGGACCACCACATAGGTGGCTGGCGCCTTTTCCTCGACCACCGGCGGCGGTGCCGGTTCAGGCGTCGGCGGTGGCGGCGCTTGCGTAATGGCGGGCGGCGGCGGCGCCGGCTGGGTTTTGGTTTCGGTCTTGTCGTCGCAAGCGGCAACGAGTGCCAGGGATGCGACAAGCATTATCAGCCTCGTCATGTATGGCTCCTTGGTGTGGTGAATATAAATTTAACATAATTCGAAAATATGCCGCGGCAACCTGATTGCCGCCGGACGGCCTGCTCAAGACGGCTCAGGCAGCCTCAGGAGATGACGCCCTTGTCCTTCAGAACGCGCATCTCGGCCTCGCTCAGCCCGAGAAGGCCCTGGAGCACGGATTCGTTGTCCGCGCCCAGCGGCCGGCCGGCCCAGTCGATGGCGCCGGGCGTGCCGGTCAGGCGCGGCATGACATTGGCCATGGCCATGTCGCCGATTCGGGTCTCCACCATGGCGATGTTGCCGCGGGCGGCGTATTGCGGGTCGTCGAAGATCTCGTCGATCGAATAGACCGGACCGCATGGCACCTGGGCATCGGCGCATTTGCCCAGCACCTCGGCCCGCTCCATGGATGCTGTCCAGTCGCCGACCATGGCATCCACCTCGGTGCGCGCCGCCTCGCGCCTGGCGATGGTGCCGTAAAGCCCGTCGCCCGCCAGCTCCGGCCGGCCCATCAGCCGGACAAGACGCTCGAAGATCTTGTCATTGGTACAGGCGATCGCGACCCAGCGGCCGTCCTTCGTCGGATAGTGACTGTGCGGCACCGCGTTCACCGTGCCGGCGCCCATGCGCTGGCGCACGAAGCCGCCTTGCTGGTAGGCCGGCGCCAGTTCGTCGAGAATCCGGAAGATGCTTTCGTAGAGACCGATATCGACCACCTGGCCGGCGCCGGTCTTGTCGCGTGCGCGCAGCGCCAGCAGCACGCCGATCACGCCGTACATGCCCGACATGTAGTCAGCCAGCGTTGCCGAGCCAGGCGTCACCGGCAGTCCGTCCGGCTGGCCGGCCAGATAGGAGATGCCGCCGAACGCATTGGCGATGCGCCCGAACCCCGGCAGCTCGCGCATGGGGCCGGTCTGGCCATAGGCGGACACCCGCAGCATCACCAGCGCCGGATTTTCGGCGGCCAGCGTCTCCCAGCCCAGGCCCCAGCCTTCCAGCGTGCCGGGCTGGAAGTTTTCGCACAGCACGTCGGCCTCGCGGACCAGGCGCTTGAGCAGGGCCGCGCCTTCCGGTGTGCGCAGGTCGAGGGTGATGGGCTTCTTGTTGCGGCTCTCGCTCAGCCATACCAGCGAATCGCCGCATTCGGTGGGCGTGCCGAAGCGGCGCAGCGGATCGCCGATGGCCGGCAATTCCACCTTGATCACCTCGGCGCCGAACTCGCCCATCAGCGTGGCGCAATAGGGCGCGGCGATGAACGTGGCCAGGTCCAGCACGCGGATTCCGGCAAGCGGGCGGGGGTCGGAGGAATCAAACATCGGGCACTCGCGGTATGAAGGGTCGGGGCGGGAATACACCCGCCGTGCAAGATTTCATACCATCGGCGGGCGCGCCGGGACATGATCGGCGTTGTTTTTCGGGAAGGGATGCCAATGGATCTGGGGATCGCGGGCCGCAAGGCCATCATCAACGGCGGCAGCGCCGGCATGGGCAAGGGCAGCGCCAGGGCGCTGGCGAAAGAAGGCGTCGACATCTGGCTGGTGGCGCGCGGCGAGGAGCGGCTTTTGGCCGCTGCGGCCGAAATCACGCGCGAAACCAGCGCCCGCGTGACCCCGGTCGTCGCCGACCACAGCACCGTCGCCGGCCGGGGAAAGATCCTCGAGGCCTGCCCCGAGCCCGACATCCTGGTGATGACCTGCGCGCCGCCCGCCCAGACCGGCGACTACCGCACCGTGTCGGTGGACGACTGGCAGGACACCTTCGCCACCACGCTGCTCAGCCCCATCGAGATGATGCGGGCGACCATCGACGGCATGGTGGCGCGCAAGTTCGGCCGCATCGTCAACATCGCCACCGGCGCGGCCAAATATCCGGCCGAGATCCGGCTGCTGTCCGGCGCGCCCCGCGCGGCGCTGGTCAATTACACGGTCGCCGTGTCGAAGAAGGTCGCCAGGCACAACGTCATCATCAACAATCTGCTGCCGGGCATGTTTCACACCGCGACCATCCATGACCGCATGACCGAGCGCGCCGCCGAGAACGGCACGTCCTATGACGAGGAAGTGCAGAAATTCGTCCGCGACTGGCGCATCCCGGCGGGCAAGTTCGGCGACCCGGACGATCTGGGCGCGTTCTGCGCCATGTTCTGCAGCCAGTACGCCAGCTTCCTCGTGGGCCAGAGCCTGGTGATCGATGGCGGCCTGATCAACTCGACGTTCTGACCATGGCCGAGCGCGTGATTCCCGGTAGCGAGATCGCCGACGCGGCCGCGTCGCTGGTGCGGCGCGTCGCGGCGACCGTCGCCGACATGCGCGGCCGGCGCGGCATTGACCAGGCCGGCCTGGCGTGCCTGCTCGGCGTGCCGGCCGAGCGCGTCGCCCGGCTCGAAAGCGGCGACATGGAGCAGGCCGCGACCCTGGCGCTCCTCGCCGAGATCGCCCAGCGGCTGGATTTCCATGTGACGCTGGCTCTGCACGACCGGCAGCCGCCCGCCCTCGGTGGCGGCGAACCCCATGACGCCATGGATGAACTGGCGGGCGCCGCGACGCTGTCCACGGTGACGGTGACCGAGCAGCCCGACATCGAGCCGCTGACGATCGGTTTCCCGGTCGAGGATGCCGTGACCGTGTTGCCCGATGAGACCGGGGAGACCTTTGTGCTCGACGACGATGCAGTGCTGCGCGAACCGCCGGACGAGACGATATCGCAGCCCGGCGGCGGCGACGGCTTCAACGACGGCATGAGCAGCTAGCGCCGCGGCGCGCCGTCGCCGGCCAGGGTGTACAGACCCTGGTTGCCGCGGTGCCAGGCCGCCGTCAGTTTGAAGCCGTTGATCCGCCAGCCGCCGCTGGTGCGGATCATCCGGAATCGGTAATGGCCGCCCATGGTCACGCTGTCGTCGCCCGCGCTGTTCGACCGGAAGTGCTCGGCCTGCACATAGGCCGTCACCACCGCCGCGTCGCCGGCGATCTCGAAGCCGAAATTGCTCAGAATGTGCTGCGTGGCGTCGAAGCCGCGCAGGAACGGCTCGATCCCCGCCGCCCAGTCGGCCGCCTTCACGGTCACGGGCGGCTGACCGTTGAACGACGACAGGTCGTATTCGCACGCGTCGGCGAACACGGCGCGGTAGAGCGTCATGTCCACATTGTCGACGGCGAGCGCGAAATTCAGCGCCGTTTCGCGCAGATCCTCGCGGTCCCTCAATTCTTGCAGGTCGGTCATGGCGTGCCTTTTTTCCGTCATGGTACTACGGCCCTTGCCCCGAGTCGGGGAGGATGGCACCTTGCCTCAGACCCGCGCCACGTTTCGAGGGGGAAATTCACGGCCGGTATGACGATAGACATCTTCCTGCAGCAACTGGTCAACGGGCTCACGCTCGGCGCCTTCTATGGTCTGATCGCCCTCGGCTACACGATGGTGTACGGCATCATCGGCATGATCAATTTCGCCCATGGCGACATCTACATGATCGGCGCCTTCATCTCGCTGATCGGCTTCCTGCTGTTCGGCGTGGTGGGCGTGGAATCGGTGCCGATCGCCATCATGATGGTGCTCGCGATCTCCATGTTCTTCACCGCGTGCTACGGCTGGGCGGTGGAACGGATCGCCTATCGGCCGCTCAGGGGATCGCCGCGCCTGGCGCCGCTGATCTCGGCCATCGGCATGTCGATCCTGCTCCAGAACTACGTGCAGATCACCCAGGGCGCCCGGGTGAAGCCGTTGCAACCCATGGTCGAGGGCTCGTACCGCATCACGCTGGGCCCTGAGGCCCATCTGAATATCAGTCTGCTGCAGGGCATCATCATGGTGCTGACGGTCGGGCTGATGCTGGCGTTCTCCTTCCTGATCAAGCGCACGTCGCTGGGACGCGCCCAGCGCGCGACCCAGCAGGACATGACCATGGCCGGACTGCTCGGGGTCAACGTCAACCGCACCATTTCCATCACCTTCGTCATGGGTGCCGCGCTTGCCGCCGTCGCCGGCATGATGGCGACGCTCTATTATGGCGTGATCGATTTCTACATAGGCTTCATCGCCGGCATCAAGGCGTTCACCGCCGCCGTGCTGGGCGGCATCGGTTCGTTGCCCGGCGCCATGCTGGGCGGGCTGCTGATCGGGATGATCGAATCGTTCTGGCCGCTGTTCTTCAGCATGGAATACCGCGACGTCGCCGTGTTCGGGGTGCTGGTGTTGGTGCTGATTTTCCGGCCTACCGGGCTGCTGGGCCGGCCCGAGATCGAGAAGGTCTGAATGGGTAACGCCGCCGCCCGCGCCAGGCCGCCGCTCGTTGCCGCCTTGCGCGATGCGGCCGTGGCGGCCGGGGTCACGGCCGTGCTGGCGGTGCCGTTCCTGGGCTTCCGGCTCGAGGATTCCGCCCAGGGCCTGAGCCTTGGCTACCGCTTCATGTGGGTGGTCTATGCGGCGCTGGCCGTCTTCGCCGGTCGGCTGCTGCTGTCGCTGGCGGCGCACCGGGTGGCGCCGGCGCTGGTCGCCTCCTTCCACCGGCGGACGGCCGGTGTCCATTTGCCGGCGCGGTTCGGCAACAAGGTCGGCTGGGCGATGGTCGGCATCGCCGCGCTGCTGCCCTGGCTGCCGTTCGCCGACCGCAGCCTGATGAGCGTCGCCACCCTGGTGCTGATCTACATCATGCTGGGCTGGGGCCTGAACATCGTGGTCGGTCTGGCGGGTCTCCTCGATCTTGGTTACGTGGCGTTCTACGCCATCGGCGCCTATTCGTTCGCGCTGCTGTCGCTGCATTTCGGATTGTCGTTCTGGATCTGCCTGCCGCTGGCCGGAATTCTCGCCGCGTTCATGGGTCTGCTGCTGGGATTCCCGGTGCTGCGGCTGCGCGGCGACTATCTGGCGATCGTCACGCTGGGCTTTGGCGAGATCATCCGGGTCATCCTGGTGAACTGGCAAGAGGTGACCAACGGTCCCAACGGCATCAGCAACATCCCGCGGCCCACCCTGTTCGGGTTGCATTTCGAGGGCCCGTTCAAGACACCGGCGCCCGAGGGCACGGGTTTCGCCGACTTTCTCGGCATCGCCTTCTCGCCCATGCAGCCGATCATCTTTCTCTATTACGTGATATTTCTGCTGGTGCTGCTGACCACCCTGTTCGCCCAGCGCATCCGCCGGCTGCCCACCGGCCGCGCGTGGGAAGCGCTGCGCGAGGACGAGATCGCCTGCCGCAGCCTGGGCATCAACCCGGTCACGGTGAAGCTGTCGGCCTTCGCCATCGGCGCGTTCTTCGCCGGGCTCGCCGGCTGCTTCTTCGCGACCCGCCAGGGCACCATCAGCCCGGAAAGCTTCAGCTTCATCGAATCCGCCACCATCCTGGCGCTGGTCGTGCTGGGCGGCATGGGCAGCCAGATCGGCATCGTCCTTGCCGCCGTGCTGCTGATCGGCCTGCCCGAATCCCAGTGGCTGCGCGATCTGGCCGAATACCGGATGCTGGTGTTCGGCGGCGTCATGGTGCTGATCATGCTGTGGCGCCCGCAGGGCCTGCTGTCCCACCGCAGTCCGACCGTGGCGCTGGAAGACGGCGCGGGGAAGCCGGCGCCATGACGTCCCTGTTGCTCGATGTCGATCACCTCACCATGCGGTTCGGCGGCCTTACCGCGATCAGCGATCTGTCCTTCCAGGCGCGGCGCGGCGAGATCACCGCCATCATCGGCCCCAACGGCGCGGGCAAGACCACCGTGTTCAACTGTCTCACCGGATTCTACCGGCCCGGCGTGGGCAAGCTGGAGCTGGCCCACGACGACAATCGCCGCTTCCTGCTCGAGCGCATGTCCGATTTCCGCATTGCCCGCGACGCCCGGGTCCTGCGCACGTTTCAGAACATCCGGCTGTTCACCGGCATGAGCGTGCTCGAGAATCTGGTGGTGGCCCAGCACCTGGCGCTGACCCGCGCGTCCGGCTATGCGGTTGCCGGCCTGCTGAACCTGCCGGTCTACCGGCGCGCTGCGGCGCGGGCCGTGGACCGGGCACGCTACTGGCTCGACAAGATCGGCCTGACCTACGCCGCCGACGATCAGGCGGGCAGCCTGCCCTATGGTTCGCAGCGGCGGCTGGAGATCGCCCGGGCGCTGTGTGCCGAGCCGGTGCTTTTGTGCCTCGACGAACCCGCTGCCGGCCTCAATCCTCGCGAATCCGATGAACTGAGCGAGTTGCTGCTCGACATCAGGCGCGATCACGGCCTGTCGCTGCTGCTGATCGAGCACGATATGAGCGTGGTGATGCAGATTTCCGATCACGTGGTGGTGCTCGACCACGGCGCGTCCATCTGCCAGGGACCGCCCGAACGGGTGCGCAGCGACCCGGCGGTGATCAGCGCCTATCTCGGCATGCCCGAGGAAGAAGCCATCGCCGTGGCCGGGAGCAGGCACTGATGCTGTCGGTACAGGGCGTGCATGCCGGATATGGCCGAATCGAGGCGCTGCACGGCGTGGATATCGATGTCCGCGCCGGTGAGATCATGACCCTCGTCGGCGCCAACGGGGCGGGCAAGACCACCCTGCTGATGACCATTTGCGGCCGCCCGCGCGCCACGCAGGGCCGGATATTGCTCGACGGCGAGGACATCACCGATCTCGAGACCTACGAGATCGCGCGGCGCGGCATCGCCCACGTCCCCGAGGGCCGGCACATCTTCCCGCGCATGACCGTGCTGGAAAACCTGCAGATGGGCGGCTATGCCGTCGATCCGAAATATTTCTCCTCGGACCTGGAGCGGGTGCTCGTGCTGTTCCCGCAACTGAAGCCCCGTCTTGCCCAGCGCGGCGGCACCCTGTCGGGCGGCGAGCAGCAGATGCTGGCCATGGGCCGGGCGCTGATCTCGCGGCCGCGCCTGCTGTTGCTGGATGAACCGTCCCTGGGCCTCGCGCCGCTCATCGTGCGGCAGGTGTTCGAGATCATCGCCGCCATCAACCGCGACGAGGCCATGACCATTTTCCTCATCGAGCAGAATGCCTTCCAGGCGCTGAAGGCGGCGCACCGGGCGGCGATCATGGTCAATGGCAGCATCAACCTTCGCGGCACCGGCGCCGAGCTGCTGGCCGATCCGGCGGTGCAGGCGGCCTATCTGGAAGGCGCCGCGCCCGCCGCAGGCGGCCCTCCATGACCTGGCAGATGCTGTTCGGAACCTCGCCTTCGGTCAGCCTGGCCGTGACCGGCATCTTCATGGCGGGCTGCGCCATCATGGCCGGCCGGTCGCTGGCCGCGCTGTGGCGCCCCTGGTGGCACGTCGCGCCCTATGCGGCGCTGCTCGCCATCGCCGACCGGTACCTGATCTATGCGCTGTTCGGCGGCGAGCTGCTGTCCGCAATTGGTTACCTGCTGGACGCGGTTTTCCTGCTGATCATTGCCCTGCTGGGCTATCTGGAAGCGCGCGCGGGCCTCATGGTCCGCCAGTATCCGTGGCTGTTCGAGCGTCTCGGTCCGTTTGCCTGGCGCCGCAGGCGCGCCCGGTGATCTGCGCGCCTTGCAGTCCGCTTGCCAGCCTTTATGCTCAACGCCTAATTCGTGCCAACCATCATCTATGCAGGTCTCCGCCATGAACCTTTTCAAACGCGCCGCCCTCGTTGTGCTCGCAGCCGGATTCCTCGGCGCTTGCGCCCAGGAGGACGAGATCGTCATCGGTGTCGCCGGCCCGATGACCGGTTCCGAAGCCTCGATCGGCGAGCAGATGCGCAAGGGCGCCGAGAAGGCCGTGGCCGATATCAACGCGGCCGGTGGCCTGCTTGGCAAGAACGTGCGGCTGATCGTCGGCGACGACGTCTGCGACCCCAAACAGGCGGTCAGCGTGGCCAACAATTTCGTGTCGCAGCATGCGGTGTTCGTGGCGGGTCACTATTGCTCGGGCGCGTCGATTCCGGCGTCCGACGTCTATGCCGAATCCGGTGTCATCCAGATCTCGCCGGCCTCGACCAATCCGCAGTTCACCGAACGCGGCCTGACCAACGTGTTCCGCGTCTGCGGCCGCGACGATGCCCAGGGCCCGACCGCCGCCGATTACATCCTCGAGAAGTTCCCTGACGCGCAGATCGCCGTGGTCGACGACAAGTCGACCTACGGCAAGGGCCTTGCCGATCAGTTCCGCGGCGCCATCGAGGCCAAGGGCGTCACGCCGGTGCTGGTCGAATCCATCACTGCCCGAGAAACCGACTACAGCGCGCTCGTCACCAAGCTGCGGCAGGCCGGCGCCGACGTCGTCTATTTCGGCGGCTACAAGACCGAGGCCGGCTTGATTGTCCGCCAGATGCACGGCGCCGGCGTGGCGGCGACGCTGGTTGGCGGCGACGCCCTGGTGACCGAGGAATTCTGGGCGATCACCGGCGAGGCTGGCGCGGGCACGCTGATGACCTTTGGCCCCGATCCCCGGCTGGATCCGCAGAATGCGGCGCTGGTGAAGTCGTTCCGTGACGAGAATTACGAGCCCGAGGCCTATACGCTCTACACCTATGCCTCCATCCAGGCCTGGGCGCAGGCCGCCGCCACCGCGGGCGCGACCGATGGCCAGAAGGTCGGTGCGGCACTGCGCCGCGATACCTTCGAGACCGCCCTCGGCACCATCGACTTCGACGACAAGGGTGACAACTCGGCGCCGGGTTACGTGTTCTATGTGTGGGAAAACGGGAAGTACCTGTACGCAGAGTAACGCCCGATGACCGCCCCCCAGGTCGAACCCGTCGTCCGCCGGGGACCGCTCCGCCGGCTTTATCTGTGGACCATGGAACAGGCCAGGGGCCGCCATGCCTGGACGAGCCTGGGCGCCGTGTCGTTCGCCGAGAGCTCGTTCTTTCCGATCCCGCCGGACGTGATGCTGTTGCCGATGATGCTGGCCGACCGCAAGCGGGCGTTCCTGCTGGCGGGCTGGTGCACCCTGGCATCGGTGCTCGGCGGCATGGCCGGCTACGCCATCGGCATGTTCCTGTTTGATTCCGTGGGCAACTGGCTGGTGTCCCTCTACGGCTACGAGCAGAAAATGGAGGCGCTGCGCCTCCAATATGCCGAATACGGGGCCTGGATCATCCTGATCAAGGGCGCCACGCCCATTCCCTACAAGCTGATCACCATCGCGTCGGGCATCTTCCACTATCCATTCGGCATGTTCGTGCTGCTGTCGGTGATCACCCGCTCGGCCCGTTTCTTCCTTCTGGCGGGGTTGATCTACCTGTTTGGCGACCCGATCCGCGACTTCATCGAGAAGCGGCTCGAGTGGGTGATGATGACGGTCGTCGTCGCGATCGTGGGCGGCTTCGTCATCGCGCATTATCTCCTCTGAGGTTCCCATGAAGGCCGTCGCCGACAAGCTCGTCTGGGTGTTCATCGCGCTGCTGGGGGCGGGCGCACTCGCGCTGGTCGCGCTCAGCCGGGGCGAGCATGTCAACGCCATGTGGCTGGTGATCGCCGCCGCCTGCACCTACCTGATCGCCTACCGGTTCTACGGCCTGTTCATTGCCACCAAGGTGCTGCGGCTCGACCGCAACCGGCACACCCCCGCCGTCCTGCACAACGATGCGCTCGATTTCGTGCCGGTCGACAAATACGTGCTGTTCGGCCACCACTTCGCGGCCATCGCCGGCGCAGGCCCCTTGGTCGGTCCGGTGCTCGCGGCGCAGATGGGCTATCTGCCCGGCGTGTTGTGGATTCTGGCCGGCGTGGTGTTCGCCGGGGCGGTGCAGGATTTCGTGGTGCTGTTCATGTCGGTACGCCGCGACGGCCGGTCGCTGGGCGACATGATCAAGTCGGAATTGGGCACGGTGCCCGGACTCATCGCCATGTTCGGCGTGCTGTTGATCCTGATCATCCTGCTTGCCGTGCTGGCGCTGGTCGTGGTCAAGGCGCTGGCCATCAGTCCGTGGGGCACGTTCACCGTCGCCGCCACCATTCCCATCGCCCTGGTCATGGGCGTCTATGGCCGCTTCATCCGGCCGGGCCGCATCGCCGAGATGTCGCTGATCGGCTTCGCGCTGCTGATGGCCGCCCTCATCTACGGTCAGCATGTGGCCGAAAGCCCGGTGCTGGCGCCGATGTTCACCTGGTCGGGCGAGACCCTGGCGCTGGCGCTGATGGGCTATGGCTTCGTCGCCTCGGTGCTGCCGGTGTGGCTGCTGCTGGCGCCGCGCGACTATCTGTCCACCTTCCTCAAGATCGGCACCATTCTGGCGCTCGCCATCGGCATCTGCTTCGTCATGCCGGATTTGCGCATGCCGGCGGTCAGCCGCTTCATCGACGGCACCGGCCCGGTATTCGCCGGTGGGCTGTTTCCATTCCTGTTCATCACCATTGCCTGCGGCGCGGTTTCGGGTTTCCACGCGCTGGTCGCCTCGGGCACCACGCCCAAAATGCTCGAGAACGAGACCCAGGCCCGCATGATCGGTTACGGCGCCATGCTGGCCGAATCCTTTGTCGCGGTGATGGCGCTGATCGCCGCCTGCGTGCTCGACCCGGGCGTCTATTTCGCCATGAACAGTCCCGCCGCGCTGATCGGCACCACGCCCGAGGCGGTCGCGGCGACCATTTCGGGCTGGGGGTTTGCAATCACGCCCGAGACGCTGAATCAAGTGGCTCACGACATCGGTGAAAGCACCATTCTGTCGCGGGCGGGCGGCGCACCCACTTTGGCGGTCGGCATGGCGCATATCCTGTCGGCGGCGGTGGGCGGCCCGGCGCTCACCGCGTTCTGGTACCACTTCGCCATCCTGTTCGAGGCGCTGTTCATCCTGACCACCATCGACGCCGGCACCCGGGTTTGCCGGTTCCTGCTCCAGGACATGATGGGCGCCGCCATCCCGGCGCTGAAGGACACGAAATCGTGGACCGGCAATCTGCTGGCGACCGGCATCGCCGTCGCTGCCTGGGGCTATTTCCTCTATCAGGGCGTCGTCGATCCGCTGGGCGGCATCAACACGCTGTGGCCGCTGTTCGGCATCGCCAATCAGATGCTCGCCGCCATCGCGCTGGTCCTGTGCACCGTGGTCCTGGTGAAGATGAAGCGCGAGCGCTATGCCTGGGTCACCGCCGCGCCCTGCCTGTGGCTGCTGATCTGTACCCTGACGGCGGGCTGGCAGAAGATGTTCCACGCCAATCCGGCCATCGGCTTCCTTGCCCATGCGCGCAAGTTCTCGGACGCGATGGCTGCCGGTGAAATGCTGGCGCCGGCAAAGTCGCTCGAGCAGATGAATCGGATCATATTCAATGATATAGTCAATGCCAGTCTGTGCGGCCTGTTCATGGCGGTCGTGCTGGCCATGGTGATCGCGGGGGCGTTCACCATCCGTCGGGCCCTTGCGGACCCCAAGCCGAGCGCGCGCGAAACCCTGGAGGGGACCTATGCGTGATTATCGGAGGTACAGCAGCTTCCTGACGCGCGCCGCGCGGCTTATGGTGGGGCTGCCGGACTACGATCTTTATGTCCTGCACCGCAGGATTCATCATCCGGATGAGCCCATCATGTCGCGCCAGGAATTCTTCAGGGAACGCCAGGAAAATCGCTATGGTGGCAACGGCAAGCTGAACCGCTGCTGCTGACCGCAGCCGGCCCAGTCCCAAAAGCGAGATGCAGGAACCCCCCGGGTGACCACAGAATCCCAGAAGCCACCGGTCATGCGGCTCATGATGGGTGCCATCGGCGTTGTGTTCGGCGATATCGGCACCAGCCCCCTCTACACCATGAAGGAAAGCTTCGCCGGGCCCCACCCGCTGGCGCTCGATGCCATGCATGTCCACGGGGTGCTCTCGCTGATCTTCTGGTCGGTGATGCTGATCGTGTCGTTCAAATACGTCACGCTGATGATGCGCGCCGACAACAAGGGCGAGGGCGGCAGCCTGGCGCTGCTGACCCTGGTGAGTCATCTGGTGCAGGGAACGCGGGCGGTGCCGATCGTCGCGCTGCTGGGCATCTTCGCCGCCGCACTGTTCTACGGCGACAGCATGATCACGCCGGCGATCTCGGTGCTGAGCGCGGTCGAAGGTCTGGAGGTCGTCGCCCCCGGCCTCGACGACTACATCATCCCGATCACCGTCGTCATCCTGATCGGCCTGTTCCTGGTCCAGAAGCACGGCACGGCGGCCATGGGCCGGCTGTTCGGGCCGGTCACGCTGGTATGGTTCCTCACCCTCGCCGTGCTGGGCATCGCCAGCATCCTCGAGCATCCGGAGATTCTCTGGGCGCTCAATCCCATATACGCGGTGAAATTCTTCCTGACCGACCAGTGGCTGGCGTTCCTCGCCCTCGGCTCGGTCGTGCTGGCGCTGACTGGCGCCGAGGCGCTTTACGCCGACATGGGCCATTTCGGACGCCCGCCGATCCGGCGCGCCTGGTTCTTCGTGGTCCTGCCCGCGCTCATGCTCAACTATTTCGGCCAGGGCGCGCTGCTGATCAGCGAGCCCTCGGCCATCGACAACCCGTTCTACCGCCTGGCGCCCGACTGGGCGCTGTGGCCGGTGCTGGGGCTGGCGACGCTGGCCACCATCATCGCGTCGCAGGCGGTGATCTCGGGCGCGTTCTCGGTGACCCGGCAGGCGGTGCAGCTCGGCTACCTGCCCCGGCTCAAGGTGCTTCACACCTCCGAGGCCGAGATCGGCCAGATTTACGTGCCCTTCGTCAACTGGGCGTTGCTGGTGGCGGTGATCCTGCTGGTGCTGGGGTTCGGCTCGTCCACCAACCTGGCCGCGGCCTACGGCGTCGCCGTCACCGGCACGATGTTCATCGACACCCTGCTGCTGTCGTTCGTCGTGCTGCTGGCCTGGAAGATCCCGCGCTGGCAGGGCATCGCCATGCTGGTGGTGTTCGTCATCGTCGACCTGGCGTTCCTCGGCGCCAACCTGACCAAGATTCCCGACGGCGGCTGGTTCCCGCTGTTCGCCGGTCTGGCGCTGTTCGTGCTGCTGACAACCTGGAAGCGCGGCCGCCAGCTGGTGCGCGCCGGCCAGGCCCGCGACGCCATCCCGGTAGAAACCTTCCTGTCGTCGCTGTCGCCCAAAATTCCGCGCGTTCAGGGCGCCGCTGTGTACATGTCGGGCAGTTCACAGGGCGTGCCCCATGCGCTGCTGCACAACCTCAAGCACAACAAGGTGCTGCATGAGATGAACGTATTCATGACCATGCAGATCGAGGAGGTTCCGCGCCTCGACAACGAGGAAGCGCTGGAGTTCACCCAACTGGCCGATGGCTTCTACCGCATCGTCTACCATTACGGCTTCCTGCAGGATCCCGACGTGCCGCGCGCCCTGCGGCTGGCCGGAATCCGCGGCCTGAAGTGCAACATGATGCAGACATCGTTCTTCCTCGGCCGTGAAACCGTCATCCCCAGCGTGCGGCCCGGCATGGCCATGTGGCGGGAATCCCTGTTCGCCTGGATGACAAGGAATGCGACCAGCGCCATGGACTTCTTCGAGATTCCCGCCAACCGCGTGGTCGAACTGGGCTCGCAGATCGAGATCTGACGGCGCGGCGGCGCCGGTCAGGCCGCCTCGACTCAGTAGTTCGGCGCCGTGTCATCCTCTTTCGAGGGACGGCGCGGCGGCGGCCTGGGCTTGGCCGGATCCAGGCAACGGTGGTCCCGCAGCACGGCGTATTCCTCGCATTCGCGTCCATCCTGCAGCCGGCACACGCCCTGGTCGCCGGCTGTCGTACCGGTGTGGATCACGCTGGTGCCGCCGATCTTGACGCAATTCAGGGCCGCCGGATTGGGCAAGCCGGCGAAGGGGTCTTGCGGGCTGACCAGGGTGGCGACCCCGCCGGCCAGCTCGGTCTGGCCCGGCCCCAGCGGGCGGAGGACATAATCGTTCACCTTCAGGAAATCCCGGCGCTGGAACTCGAGGCTGTCCGGGTTGAGCTCGTACACCGTGTCGTCCGGATCGGCGGCGCTGCCCCGCAGGGTGGTCCAGTTGCCCTCGCTCACCACCGGATCCGGCGACTTGCCCACGAAGGTCTCGATCAGCACGAACGTGCCCTCGCCGGTTCCCTCATCCTGCTTGATCAGGGTCAGCGATGTCTCGACGCCCTGGCAGTCGGTGCAGGGCAGGGTGCCCCTGAACTCGCCCAGCAGCACCGGCACATCGGGCTGCCCTTGCGGCTGGGCGGCGCCGGTGGAAATCCAGAACGCGGTGACGGCCATCGCCAGCCCCGCGCATGACAGAATTCCCCTCATCAGCCTCTCCTTGTTGCCGCCGCAAACGCTACGCCAATCCGCCCGCACCCGCCAGCGGCTGACATACGATTTCCCCCGCCAGCACGGATTCCCCTGTGCGCCCGGATGATCTAGAGTGCGAGCAGATGACCGAACCCGCCGCCTATGTCCTGCCGCGACCCTGGATCGACCGGATGCCCGGATCGGCGGTATTCTTCGAGCGGCGCGTCTTCCTGTTTTTCTTTCTCGGCTTCTCCTCGGGCCTGCCGTTCGTGCTGCCGTTCGGAACGCTCACCTACTGGTTGACCGCCGCCGGCACGCACAAGGGCGAGATCGGCCTGTTCACCCTGGTGACGCTGCCCTTCGCCTTCAAGTTCGTCTGGGCGCCGATCATCGACCGGCTGCCCTTTCCCGCTCTCACACGGATGCTGGGACGCCGGCGCGGCTGGCTGCTCGCGATCCAGATTGCCCTGATTGGCGCGATCCTGCTGATGGCCGCCTCCAATCCCGGTCCCGGCCACCTGATGCTGACTGCCGCGGCGGCGGTGCTGGTGGCGTTTTTCTCGGCCAGCCAGGACATCGTCATCGACGGCCTGCGCATCGAACTGCTCGACGAACGCCGGCAGGGCGCGGGCGTGGCGGCCTATACGACCGGTTACCGCATCGCCATGCTGATCACCGCCAGCGGCATCCTGATCGTCGCCGGTCTGGTGGGCTGGTCGGTCGCCTATGCCGCCGTCGCGGTGCTGATGCTCGTCGGGGTCGGCGCGACCCTGGCCACGCCCGAACCGGCGGTCAATGTCGGCGACGTGGCGCGCGAGGAAAAGGACGCCCAGGATTTCCTCAAACGGCAGGCCGGCCTGCCGCCGGCGCTGGCAGGGCTTGCCGCGTGGTTCTACACCGCGGTCGCCTCGCCGTTCCTCGAGTTCTTCCGCCGTTTCGGCATGTTTTCGATTATCGTCCTGGCGCTTGTCCTGTTCTACAAGCTGGGCGACACCCTGGCCTCCATGATGACCGGCCCGTTCTATCTCGAGCTCGGTTTCACGCTCGAACAGGTAGGGCTGATCAGCAAGCCCGTGGGCCTCGTATCCACGATCGTGGGCGCCGTGCTGGGCGGCGTCATGGTCAACCGGCTGGGCGTCATCAAAAGCCTCTGGATCGGCGGCATAGCCCAGCTTATCTCCAACTTCAGCTATGTGCTGCTCGCCTGGGCAGGGAACGATCCATGGGCGCTGGGCGGCGTGATTGCCGTGGAGAACTTCGCCAGCGGCGTTGGGATCACCGCGTTCATTGCCTATATGTCCGGGCTGTGCAACGTGGCCTACACCGTCACCCAGTACGCGCTGCTGACATCGCTGATGAATGTGGGCCGCACCTTGCTGTCCGCGCCTTCCGGTTACCTGGCAGAGGCGGTCAGCTGGCCGGTATTCTTCAGTATGACCGCGGTCGCCGCCGTCCCCGGCCTGCTTCTGCTTTGGTGGGTGACACGGCGCTTCGGAACGGCTACCAAACCGCCGTCGGTGCTTCTTTGAAAGTTCATGCCGGGCCTCGGGTTCTTGTGATATGGTCGCCCCGAAACTCTGGGGAAGCCACAACAACATAGGTGTTGTCATCGCTCTTCTAGCAACCAGACCGGCACAACTTGAAGTGCGCCTGGCTCTCGACGAAGCCGAAATCATTGCCGCGCAGCACCTCCGATACCGGGTTTTCTACGAGGAACTCGGTGCCGCCGCGAGCTGCCAGATGGCCCGAGACAAGCTGGACGTCGACGAATTCGACCCGGTGTGCGACCACCTGCTGGTGATCGACCATGCGCTGCCGGCGGATGAGGCGGTGGTGGGCACTTATCGTCTGCTGCGCGAAGAGGTCGCGATCGCCAATGACGGCTTCTATTCTGCCTCCGAATACGATCTCAGCCCGTTGTTCATGGGCCGCGGCGAGAATATGGAGCGCCAGCATGGCCAGTTCCTCGAACTGGGCCGGTCCTGTGTCCGCGCCGAATACCGCTCGAATGCCACCATCCAGTTCCTCTGGAAGGGCATCGCCGAATACGTCTACGACCATCAGGTGTCATATCTGTTCGGATGCGCCAGCCTTCCCGGCATCGACGTCGCCGAGCATGCCGAGGCGTTGTCCTACCTCTATCACAATTTCCGGGCGCCCGAGGAGCTGTGCGTCTACGCCGTGCCGTCGCGCCATCTGGAAATGAACATGATGCCGGCCGACCAGATCCGTGAACGCGACGTGGTCAAGGAACTGCCGCCGCTGATCAAGGGCTATCTCCGCTGCGGTTGCTACATCGGCGACGGCGCGGTGGTCGACAAGCAGTTCGGCACCACCGACGTGTTCATTCTGCAGTCCATCGCCCGCGTGCCCGACAAATACTTCGCCCACCTGGCGCGCCGGGCCCGCCCGGCCTGACGGCCTAAACCGTCGTGAAGCGCACCGCGTAGACCGGTGGCAGGCGGTCGGGCAGCAGGGTCCAGCTGTCGCCCGCGTCGGCGCTGGTCCACAGACCGCCCGATGTCGATCCCATGGCCAGCCTTTCGCCGGACTCGTCCACGTCCAGGCCGTGGCGGTAGACCAGGTCGTAGGACGTCGCCTGCGGCAACCCCTTGTCCAGCACCTGCGCCGTCCTGCCGCCGTCCCGCGTGCGGGTGACGACGAACTTCCCATCCACCGGATAGCGGAACTCGTCCTTGACGGCGGGGGCGAACCAGGCCGTTTCGGGGTCGGTCGGGTGGACAGCGACCGCGAAGCCGAATGTCGACGGCCCCATGCCCGACACCTCCTGCCAGCTCGCCAGATCGTCGGCCGAGCGGAAGATGCCGCCATGATGCTGGATCCAGTAGCCCTCCGGGCGGCCGGCGCATTGCACCACGCGGTGCGGGTCCTGGATGGCGCCATCCTCGGCGAGGTCGGGCGGCATGTAGGGGGCGCGCATGCCCTTGGTGCGGATTTCCCAGCTCTTGCCGCCGTCCTCGGTCAGCCAGACGCCGCCGCAAGAGACACCGACAATGATCCGGTCGGCGTTTCTGGGGTCGACCAGCACCGAATGGATGCCCGGCTTGTCATAGCCGCCGCCGAACCAGCGTGCGCGCTCCGGCTCGCTCCACAACGGTTCGTTGAGCGCCCAGGTCTCGCCGCGGTCGTGGGACACGAACAGGCCGCCGGGAATGGTGCCGGCCCACAGCATGCCGCTTTGGTCCGGTCCCGCCGCCTCCAGCGTCCATAGCAGCTTGAGCGAGTCGCCCTCGGCGCCGTCTTCGGCCTTGGGATAGGCGGGTGCGGCGACCTCCTGCCAGCTCTGGCCGAAATCGTCCGACCGGTGCAGCTTGCCGCCGAAATGGCCCAGGTCCAGCGCGGCATAGAGTGTGCCGTCGCGGCTGTCGTGCAGAACGGATGGTACCGGGCTGCCCAGGAATGCGGTGCGCTCTACGGTCCAGCCCCGCCCGTCGGGCTTCAGGATGAACAATCCCTTGCGGGTTCCGGCAACAATGCGATTGGCCATGTCTTTCCTCCGGACAATGCCTGCATCACGTAGATTTCGGACTCCGGCGCGATCTCGCAATCCAGCGACCCGCGAAAATCGATGCGCTCGTCGTCGACGAATATGCAGACATGCTGCCGCAATCGGTCCTGGTCGTCGAGGATATAGGAGCGCAGCGCCGGAAGCTGGAGAAACAGGTCGCCCAGCGCCGCGCGCAGGGTGGCGCCCTGCACGTCGACATATTCGTGGGCGACGAGACGGCGAAGATGCTGGGTGAAGAACATCTGCGCCATCGTCCGCGTCCTAGATGAGGTCTGACCCGAAGGCGGCAAGCGCCGCCATGTTGACCAGATCCGAGGCGCCGGCATTCATCGGCACGATCTGCACCGACCGCTCCAGCCCGCTCAGCAATGGCCCGATCACGGTGCCCGCTCCCAGCTCCTGCAGCAGCTTCGAGGACAGGTTGGCCGAATGCAGCGCCGGCATAACCAGCACGTTCGCCGGCCCGGACAGGCCCATGAACGGATACAGCTTCTGCAGGTCGGGGTTGAGCGCCACATCGGCCGACATCTCGCCGTCGAACTCGAAATCGGGCTTCTGCTCGGCCAGGATGCGCCGCGCCTCGCGGATGTGGTCGCTGCGGAAGCCTTCCGGGTGGCCGAAATTGGCATAGGACAGCAGCGCCACGCGCGGCTCGTGGCCAAAGCGGCGGGCGGTCGCCGCCGCGCCCTTGGCGATCTGGGCCAGCTGCTCGGCGGTCGGCAACTCGTTCACCTGGGTATCCGACATGAACACGGTGCGGTCGCGGGTGACGATCATCGACAGGCCGTAGACCGTATGGTTCGGCAACGGGTCGATGACCCGGCGGATCTCGTCATAGGTGGTGAAGTAGTTGCGCGTCAGGCCGGTGACCATGGCGTCGGCGTGACCCAGCGCCACCATGCAGGCCGCGAACACGTTGCGGTCGTTGTTCACCATGCGCTGGCAGTCGCGGTAGAGCGAGCCGTTGCGTTGCAGGCGATTGTAGAGGTAATCCGCATAGGCGTCGTTGTTGCGGCTCTCGCGGGCGTTGTGGACCTCCACGCCGCCATCGTCGTCGATGCCCATGGCGTGCATGGTGGCATGGATGACATCCTCGCGGCCCACCAGCAGCGGGGTACCGTAACCGGCGCTGCGGAACGCGAAGGCGGCACGGATCACCTTTTCCTCTTCACCCTCGGCGAACACCACACGCTTCGGCTTGGACTTCACGCTGGTGTAGATGTTCTGCAGGAAATTGGCGGTGGGATTGAGTCGGCCGTTGAGCCGGGCGCGGTAGGCGTCCATGTCCATGATCGGCCGGCGCGCCACGCCGGAATCCATGGCGGCCTGCGCCACGGCCGACGGCACGCGGCTGATCAGTCGCGGATCGAACGGCGCCGGGATGATGTAGCCCGGGCCGTAGGTCGGCCGCTCGCCCGCATAGGCTGCGGCGACCTCGTCCGGCACGTCCTCGCGCGCCAGTTCGGCCAGCGCATGCGCGGCGGCGATCTTCATGTCCTCGTTGATGGTGGTCGCGCGCACATCGAGGGCGCCGCGGAAGATGTAGGGGAAGCCAAGCACGTTGTTGACCTGGTTCGGATAGTCCGACCGGCCGGTGGCGACGATGGCGTCGGTCCGGACGTCCTGGACCTCCTCAGGCGTGATCTCCGGGTCCGGATTGGCCATTGCGAAGATGATCGGGTTCGGCGCCATGCTGGCGATCATGTCGGGCGTATAGGCGCCCTGCGCCGACAGGCCCATGGCGACGTCCGCGCCGGCCATGGCCTCGGCCAGGGAGCGATGATCGGTGACCACGGCATGGGCCGACTTCCACTGGTTCATGCCTTCGGTGCGGCCCTGGTACAGCACGCCCTTGGTGTCGCAGACGATGACGTTGGCGTGCGGCACGCCCATGGCCTTGATCAGTTCGACGCAGGCGATCGACGCGGCGCCGGCGCCGTTGACGACAACCTTCACGTCCTTGATGTCGCGGCCTGTCAGGTCCAGCGCGTTGATCAGGCCGGCGGCCGCGATGATCGCCGTGCCGTGCTGGTCGTCATGGAATACGGGGATGTTCATCAACTCGCGCAGCCGCTGCTCGATGATGAAGCACTCGGGCGCCTTGATGTCTTCCAGGTTGATGCCGCCGAAGCTGGGCTCCAGCAGGCGCACGCAATTGATGAAGTCGTCGACGTTCTCGGTGTCGACTTCCAGGTCGATGGAATCCACGTCGGCGAAGCGCTTGAACAGCACCGCCTTGCCTTCCATCACCGGCTTCGACGCCAGCGCGCCCAGATTGCCCATGCCCAGAATGGCGGTGCCGTTCGAGATCACCGCGACCAGGTTGCCCTTCGACGTATAGTCGTAGGCGCAGGACGGGTCCTCGGCGATGGCCCGCACCGGCGCGGCGACGCCCGGCGAGTAGGCCAGCGACAGGTCGCGCTGGGTCGCCATCGGCTTGGTGGCGACAATTTCGATTTTTCCGGGCTGTCCCATGGTGTGGAACAGCAACGCTTCGCGATCTGTGACTTTTGGTTCGGCCATGAAACTTCTTGCGTAGGTTGGGGGCGGGCTGGTTTTCGGATGAGGCGGGCGTTAGCATGACCGCGACCTTCTGTCACCTTCCATTACGGAAACCGACATGCCTCAATTGCGCATTTGTGAAACTTTATTCCGTTTTCGGGCGCCCCGGTGATGGTTCGTTAGGTGTTGGCGGTCATTTTCGTTATTTTATGTCTTTAGCACGCTCTTCCGAGAACGCAACCCCGAATACGGTGCCGCCTGACGCGACGCCGATGATGGTCCAGTATCTGGAGATCAAGGGTCAGTACCCCGATTACCTGCTGTTCTACCGGATGGGCGATTTCTACGAGCTGTTCTTCGATGACGCGGTGAAAGCCGCCGAAGCGCTCGATATCACGCTGACCAAGCGGGGCAAGCACCAGGGCGATGACATCCCCATGTGCGGTGTGCCGGTGCACGCCGCCGACGGATATCTGGCGAAGCTGATCCGCAAGGGATTCAGGGTCGCCGTGTGCGAGCAAATCGAGGATCCGGCCGAGGCAAAAAAGCGCGGCTCGAAGTCGGTGGTGAAGCGCGACGTGGTGCGCCTGGTGACCGCCGGCACGCTCACCGAGGAGACGCTGCTCGACGCGCGCAGCCACAATTACCTCGCTGCGTTGGGCCGCGCCGAAGGCGCGCTGGCGCTGGCCTGGCTCGACATCTCGACCGGGGATTTCTGCACCGGTCCGACCACCATTCTCGACCTGGAGGCCGATCTGGCGCGGCTCCAGCCCGGTGAACTGCTGGTGCCGGAGACGCTGGGGGCGGCGGCCGAGCTGCACGAGACGTTCGATCAATGGCACCAAGCGCTGACACCGCTGGCGGCGGCGCGGTTCAACTCGCTGCGCGGCGAGGAGGTGCTCAAGCGCCAGTTCGCGGTGGCCAGCCTGGACGGCTTCGGCGCGTTTTCACGTGCCGAGATGGCGGCGGCCGGCGCCCTTGTCGCCTATCTCGACGACACCCAGAAAGGCGTATTGCCCCGGATGCGGCCGCCGCAGCGGGTCGAGGCGCATGCCACCGTGGCCATCGACGCCGCGACCCGGCGAAGCCTGGAGCTCACGCGCAATCAGCAGGGCGAGCGCGGCGGCACGCTTTTGTCATGCATCGACCGCACGGTCACCGGCGCCGGCGCGCGCCTGCTGGCCGAGCGGCTGTCGGCGCCTCTCACCGATCCCGCGGCGATAAACGGGCGGCTCGACGCCGTCGCCTGGTTCCTCGAACGTCCCACCGTCGCGGGCCGGTTGCGCGAGGCGCTGCGGGCCAGTCCCGATATGGAGCGCGCTTTATCCCGGTTGTCGGTAGGACGCGGCGGTCCGCGCGACCTGCTGGCCATCGCCCAGGCGCTCGCCCAGGCTGCCGATATCAGGCAGCTGATCGCCCAGGCTGCCGAAACCGAGCCGCTTGGGGCGCCGCCGATCGTGGTGAAATCCGCGGCCGAGGACCTGGGCGAGCATGCCGAACTGGTGGCCCTGCTGGCCGGGGCGCTCATCGAGGATCCGCCGCTGATCGCCCGCGACGGCGGCTTCGTCGCTCCCGGCCATGACGCCCGGCTCGACGAGCTGCGCACCTTGCGCGACAAGTCGCGCCAGCTCATTGCCGGGCTGCAGGGGCAATACAGGGACCACACCGGTGTCGCCAGCCTCAAGGTCAAGCACAACAACGTGCTGGGCTACTTCATCGAGGTGCCGCAGAACCACGGCGAGCGCATGCTCAAGCCGCCATTCAACGAGGTCTATATCCACCGCCAGACCATGGCGGGCGCCGTGCGCTTCAACACCGCCGAGCTGGCCGAGCTCGATTCGAAGATCGGCCGCGCGGCCGACCAGGCGCTGGCCTGCGAGCTGCAGATCTTCGAGGATCTGTCGTCCGAGGTGACCGCGCACTGGGCCGGTGTATCGCTCGCCGCCCGGGCACTTGCCGTGCTCGACGTGTCGGCGGCGCTGGCCGATCTGGCGGCCGCCCGCAATTGGTGCCGGCCCGAGGTCGACGGCAGCCTCGCTTTCGAGATCAGGGCCGGACGCCATCCGGTGGTCGAGGCCGCCGTTGCCGCCCAGTCCCAGGCCAGCTTCGTCGCCAATGACTGCGATCTGGGCGAGGCCCGCCGGCTCTGGCTGGTCACCGGCCCCAACATGGCCGGCAAGAGCACCTTCCTGCGCCAGAACGCGCTGATCGCCGTGCTGGCGCAGATGGGCGCCTATGTGCCCGCCGCGTCGGCCCGGCTGGGCGTCGTCGACCGGCTGTTCAGCCGGGTCGGCGCCAGCGACGATCTGGCGCGTGGGCGGTCCACCTTCATGGTCGAGATGGTCGAGACGGCGGCGATCCTCAACCAGGCCACCGAACGCTCGCTGGTGATCCTCGACGAGATCGGCCGCGGCACCGCAACCTATGACGGCCTGTCGATCGCCTGGGCCGCCGTCGAGCATCTGCACGACGTCAACCGAAGCCGCGGTCTGTTCGCAACCCACTATCACGAGCTGACCGCTCTGGCCGCCCGGCTCGGCGCGCTCGCGCCGCACACCATGAAGGTGAAGGAGTGGCAGGGCGAGGTGGTGTTCCTGCACGAGGTCGGTCCCGGCGCCGCCGACCGGTCCTACGGCATCCAGGTGGCCAAGCTGGCCGGCCTGCCCCGGTCGGTCATCAGCCGGGCGCAGGCCGTGCTGGAGAAGCTGGAGACCGGCGAACAGTCGGGCGCGGTCGCCACCCTGGCCGAAGACCTGCCGCTGTTCTCGGCCCATCTGAAGCGCCCGGCGCCGGCCCCTGCCGAGAAATCGCCGGTGCTCGAGGCACTGGCCGCGGTCAATCCCGACGAGATCAGCGCGCGCGAGGCGCTGGAGCTGGTCTACCGCCTGCGCGGGCTGCTTGGCGAATAGTCCGTTGCGCAGTGGTAAATCGGCGCGCTACGCCTTAGTTTAGGGGCCATGCAGCATCAGGTTGCCAACCGAAAGGCCATCATTAACCGCCAGGCTCTGATCGCGAGCCTGGAGGATCAGGTCCGCGACGCGGCGCGCGGCGATCAGCGCGCCGTGCTGGTCAAATTCCTGCAGGACCAACTCGCCGCCGGCGACGCGGAAATCCGCCGCCGCCTGCTCGACGGCGAAAGCGGCCGCAAGGTGGCGTTCGCGCGGTCGTTCCTGATCGATCAGATCATCCGCGTGCTCTACGACTTCACCCTCACCTACGAATATCAGGCCGACAACCCGACCAGCTCCGAGCACCTCTCCGTGGTTGCCGTCGGCGGTTATGGCCGGGGCGAGATGGCGCCGTTCTCTGACGTGGATCTGCTGTTCCTGCTGCCCTACAAGCAGACCGCCTGGGGCGAGCAGGTGGTCGAGTTCATGCTCTACGTGCTGTGGGACCTGGGTCTGAAGGTCGGCTATTCGGTCCGCGCCATCGACGAGTGCCTGCGCCTGGCGCGCAAGGACCTGACCATCCGCACCGCGCTGCTCGAGATGCGCTATGTCTGGGGCGACCGGACGCTGTACGACGAGCTGCGCGGCCGGTTCGACAAGGAGGTAGTGGCCTCCAGCGGCCCGGATTACGTGGAAGCCAAGCTGGCCGAGCGCGACGATCGCCACAAGCGCATGGGCGACACCCGTTATCTGGTCGAGCCGAACCTGAAGGACGGCAAGGGCGGCCTCCGGGATCTGCACACCCTCTACTGGTTGCTGAAATATCTCTACCGGACCGACGACGTGGGCGTGCTGGTCGAGAAGGGCGTATTGTCGGCCCAGGAGAAACAACGCTTCGACAAGGCCGAGAAATTCCTCTGGACGGTGCGGTTCCATCTGCACGATCTCGTCGGCCGCGCCGAGGAGCGCCTGACTTTCGACGTCCAGAAGCCCCTGGCCGAACGGCTGAACTATACCGACCATTTGGGCGCCTCGGGTGTCGAGCGGTTCATGAAGCACTACTTCCTGACCGCCAAGAACATCGGCGACCTGACGCGCATCTTCTGCGCCCATCTGGAGGACCAGCATCAGAAGAAGCCGCTGCTGCGTCTGCCCAAGATCGGGCTGCGGCGGCGCGAACTCGAGGGCTTCGCGATCGAGGGTGATCGCATCAGCTTTGCCGATCCCAAGGATATCGAGCGCGATCCCGCGTCAATCATGCGGCTGTTCCGCGTGGCGCAGATGCGTGAACTGGACATCCATCCCGAGGCGCTGCGCCTGATCACGCGCAACTTGCGGCGGATCGACAAGAAGGTTCGCGAGGACCCGCAGGCGAACGCCATTTTCATGGAGATGATGACCTCGCCCCGCGATCCGGCGACCACGCTGAGGCGGCTCAACGAGGCCGGCGTGCTGGGCCGCTTCATTCCCGACTTCGGCCGGGTGGTGGCGCAGATGCAGCACGACATGTACCACCATTACACGGTGGACGAGCATACCATCCGCGCCATCGAGATCCTTGCCAAGGTCGAGGCCGGCAATCTGGCCGACGAGCATCCGACCCTGCACAAAATCATCCACAAGGTGCTGTCGCGCCGGGTGATGTACATGTCGGTACTGCTGCACGACATCGCCAAGGGCCGCGGCGGCGACCATTCGGTGCTGGGCGCCAAGGTGGCACGCCGGCTGTGTCCCCGCATGGGGTTCACCGAGGGCGAGACCGAGGCGACGGCCTGGCTGGTGCGCTGGCACCTGATCATGTCGAACGTGGCGTTCAAGCGCGACATCAGCGACCCCAAGACGATCAAGGACTTCTGCGACGTGGTGCAGAGTCCCGAACGCCTGCGCCTGCTGCTGTGTCTGACGGTGGTCGACATCAAGGCGGTGGGGCCGGGCGTGTGGAACGGCTGGAAGGGCCAGCTGCTGCGCGAGCTCTATTTCAGCGCCGAGGACTATCTGACCGGCGGCCAGCTCGCCGAGGCATCTGGCCGGCGCGCCGGCTACGCCCGCGACGCGCTGCGCAAGGCGCTCACCGACTGGTCGGACGAGGCCTTCGAAACCTATGCCAAACGGCATTACGACCACTACTGGACCGGCACTCCCCTGGAAGTGCAGATCGACGACGCGCGCCTCGTCGTCAACACCGACGGGGCCGACCGCAAATACGCCATGACCACCAGCTCGGATACTTTCCGGGCGGCAACGAATCTGACGGTCTACACCCAGGATCATCCCGGCCTGTTTGCGCGCATCGCCGGTGCCATCGCCCTGCTCGACGCGTCCATTGTCGACGCCAAGATCTTCACCACCAAGGACGGCATGGCGCTCGATCACTTCACCATCCAGGACCGGGGCGACAAGGCGTTCACCGACGCCGCGCGGCTGAAGCGGCTGGAGAAGATGATCCGGCAGACCATGGCCGGCGAGGTGATCCCCAAGCGCGAACTGGCCAAGCCCGCCGCCATGCCCAGCCGCACGCGCAAGGTCTTCACCGTCGCGCCCATCGTGCTCATCGACAACAACGCCAGCCACACCCATACGGTGATCGAGGTCAACGGCCGCGACCGGCCCGGCTTCATCTATGATGTGACGCGTGCCCTGTTCGACCTGAAGCTGACCATCTCCAGCGCCCACATCGCCACCTTCGGCGAACGCGCGGTCGATACGTTCTATGTGCGCGACCTGTTCGGCCACAAGATCACCCATGAGGGCCGCCTCAGGGCCATCGAGGAACGGCTGCTGGAATCCGTGCGCGAGCCGGGCGGCGACAAGCGGCCACCAAAGAAGACGGAGTCCAAGGAAAACGCGCCCGCCAAGGCGCCGACGAAAGCCGCCAAGAATGCCGCTGCCGCCGAATAGGGCGGGCGGCAGCGCCGCCTGATCCGCTGAATGTCACTCTGGCGCGCGACCGCGACCATCGGCGGCTTCACGGCGATCTCGCGCATTGCCGGCTTTGCCCGCGATATCCTGATGACCGGCGTCCTTGGGGCTGGCCTCGTCGCCGACTGTTTCGTGGTGGCCTTCAAGCTGCCGAACTTCTTCCGGCGCCTGTTCGCCGAGGGCGCGTTCAACGCCGCCTTCGTGCCGTTGTTCACGCGGCGGCTGACCGAAGATCCCAGCGGCGCGACCGCCCGGCACTTCGCCGAGGAAACCCAGGCGGTGCTGCTTACCGCCTTGCTGGCCTTTACCGCCATCGTCCAGATCTGCATGCCCTGGGTGATGTATGTGCTCGCGCCCGGTTTCAGCGACGATTCCGCCAAGTTCGAGCTGGCGGTCGAGCTGACCCGCATCACCTTTCCCTATCTGCTGTTTATCAGCCTGGTCTCGCTGCAGGGCGGCATCCTCAACGCCTGCGGCAAGTTCGCCGCCGTTGCCGGCACGCCGATCATCCTCAACCTGACCATGATTTCGGCCATGCTGTGGCTGGTGCCGGCCTATCCGCCTGGGCACGTGCTGGCCTTCGCGGTGACCGCTGGCGGCGTGCTGCAGTTTCTGTGGCTGTTCGGTGCGCTGCGCCAGGCGGGCATGGGGCTCAGGCTCAGGCTGCCACGGTTGACCGCCGACGTCAGGCAGTTGCTGAAGGTCATGGCGCCGGCCGCCATCGGCGCCGGGGCCATGCAGGTCAATCTGATGGTCGACCTGATCATCGCCTCGTTCCTGCCGGCCGGATCCATCTCCTATCTGTTCTATGCCGACCGCGTGAACCAGCTGCCCATCGGCGTGATCGGCGTCGCGGTTGGCACCGCGCTCCTGCCCATGCTGTCGCGGCAGGTGGCGTCGGGACACGAGCAGGATGCCGCGTCGACCATGAACCGGGCCATGGAGATGTGCCTGTTCTTCACCATCCCCTGCGCCGTCGCCTCGATGATCGTGGCCGAGCCGCTGATCGCCACCATGTTCGAGCGCGGCGCCTTCACCGCCGAGGACACCTGGAACACCGCGATGACGCTCGCCGTGTTCGCGGCCGGCCTGCCCGCCTACATCCTGGTCAAGATCCTGACGCCGGGGTTTTTCGCCCGGCACGACACGGCCACGCCGGTGCGCTATTCGATCATCAGCCTGGTGCTCAACACCGTGATCAGCCTGGCGTTGATGAAGCCCTTTGCTCAGCTCGGCCTGGCGGCTGCGACGGCTATCGCCTCGTGGATCAATGTCGGCCTGCTGGCCTGGGGGCTGCACAAGCGCGGCCACTTCACCATCGATGCCCGCCTGCGCCAGCGGTTTCCCCGCATGCTGCTCGCCGCCGCGGCCATGGGACTGGCGCTGTGGGGCGCGAGCATGGTTTCCGGTTCCTGGTCGGGCGCCGAGGTGAAGGAATTGCCGCGGATATTGAAACTGGCGGCGATCGTGGTTGGCGGCATCGCCGTCTATGGCATCGTTTCCCAGCTGGTCGGCGCACTCCGCCTGCGCGAGTTGCGCGGGCTCATGCGCGGCAAGACCGATAGTTGAAAATCACCCGCGAAAGGCCCATAACCCTGCGGCCATTCGATCACTCAACGGGATCAGCGACGTGACGGCGACGGTATTTTCGGGCGTGCAGCCCACGGGTAACCTGCATCTGGGCAACTACCTCGGCGCCATCCGTAACTGGGTGAAGATGCAGGGCGAGTACGACTGCGTCTATGCCATCGTCGACCTGCATGCGATCACCCTGTTCCAGGCGCCCGACGAACTGCGCCGCAATACGCTCGAGGTCGCGGCGGCGGTGATTGCCTGCGGTGTCGATCCGCAGCGCACCGTGCTGTTCAACCAGAGCCAGGTGCCGGCCCACGCAGAACTGGCCTGGATTCTCAATTGCGTCGCCCGCATGGGCTGGCTGTCGCGCATGACCCAGTTCAAGGACAAGGCCGGCAAGCACCGCGAGCGTGCCAGCGTCGGCCTGTTCGTCTACCCGAACCTGATGGCCGCCGATATCCTGGCCTACAAGGCCACCCATGTGCCGGTGGGCGAAGACCAGAAGCAGCACCTGGAACTGGCCCGCGACATCGCCCAGAAGTTCAACGTGGACTACGAAACCGAGTTCTTCCCGCTGCCCGAGCCGCTGATCTTCGGCGAGGCGACCCGCGTAATGTCGCTGAAGGACGGCACCAAGAAGATGTCCAAGTCGGACCCGGCCGAGGTCTCGCGCATCAACCTTGCCGACGGCCCGGACGAGATCGCCCGCAAGATTCGCAAGGCGCGCACCGACGCCGAGCCGTTGCCGGGCACCTCCAAGGATCTGAAGGATCGGCCCGAGGCGCGCAATCTGGTGGGCATCTATGCCGCGCTTGCCGACATGACCGCCGACCAGGTCTGCGCCCAGTACGACGGCGCCCAGTTCTCGGCGTTCAAGCAGGACCTGACCGACCTGGCCGTGGCCAAGCTGGGACCCATCTCGGCCGAATTCGGCCGGTTGCGCGACGACCCGGCCTACGTGACCGGCATCCTCAATGCCGGCGCCGAGAAGGCGCGCGAGCGGTCGGCCCCGATCCTGCGCCAGATCAAGGACATCGTCGGCTTCTTGCAGGCCTGATCCCGGAGGCCTATCTATTGTCGTGGAGCAATCCACAGCAAGCTGCCTTGGGGGGCACGGAAACACCAATGGCCACATCATCCAGACTTCTCATCGTGCTCGTTGCAGCCCTCGCTCTCGCGGGGTGCGCCAGCAAGTTCCGCAGCGATGTGTCGAGCTGGCACCGCCTGCCGCAGCCCTCGGGCGAAACCTTCGTCATCGACGCCAAGGACCCGCGCAAGCAGGGCAGCCTGGAGTTCCAGCAATATGCCGGGCTGGTTGCGGCCGAGTTGCAGCGGGTCGGCTACCGGCCGGCGGCGCGCGGCGCCCAGCCGACCCTGGTCGTTCGGTTCGATTACGGCCTGGACGGCGCCCGCGAGAAGGTGCGCTCCTACAACAGCGGATTCTATGGCGGTGGCTATTACGGCTATCACCGGCCCTATTGGGGTCCGTGGGGCGGCTATGGCTATGGATTCGACGATCATTCGGATGTGCGCTCCTTCACCGTCTATCAGCGCCGGCTGGAGCTCGAGATCGCCGAGGCGGGCAATCCCGGCCAGAACCTCTACGAAACGCGGGTGATCAGCGATGGCCGCTCGAATCGTCTCGAGGAGGTCATGCCCCTGATGGTCCGCGCCCTGTTCACCGACTTCCCAGGTCCCAGCGGCGTCACCCGCCAGATCAGCATCGACATGGACAAGTCTCCGGCGGCCAGCGGCTACTAGCGTAAACGGCGACCGCGAATCTCGATTCGCCACCCGGGCGGGTTCTGCTAGAGTCTGCGACCCGGTCAGCGACAGGAGGTCGACCGTCATGCACGCCGCGCAACCCGCAGCCGAGGCCGTCACCGAGAGCCGCAAGTTCCTGGTGGTCGTCGACCAGACGCCCGAATGCGATAACGCCATGCGCTACGCGGCACGGCGCGCGGCCAAGACGGCCAGCGGCGTGATCCTGCTGTTCGTGGTCGCCCGGCCCGAGTTCCAGCAATTCGCCGGTATCGAGCAGCGCATGCGCGAGGAGGCCCACGCCGAGGCGCAGCAGGTGCTGCGCGAGCTGGCGACGCGGCTGAAATCCGATACGGGCATCGAGGCCGAGCTCGTGGTGCGCGAAGGCACGCCCGCCCAGGAAATCCTCAAGCTGGTGTCCGAGGACGCAGCGATCCATGTTCTGGTGCTCGCCGCCGGCAGCGGCAAGGATGGGCCGGGTCCGCTGGTATCGTCGTTCTCCGGCCAGCTCGCGGGCACCACGCCGATCCCCGTCACCATCGTGCCCGGCCACCTGGACCTGGGCCAGGTCGACCGCATCGCGTGACACGGCTCGCTTGAAAAGCCGGTCCATGTGGCGCATATGACGGACAAATCCATCCCACGAGGAGCGGAACAAATGTTCATCGAAACCGAGCGCACCCCCAATCCGGCGACCCTGAAATTTCTGCCGGGCCGGGAGATCATGGGCGAATCCACGGCGCATTTCCCCAATCTGGAAGCCGCCGCCAAGTCTCCGCTCGCCCAGCGGCTGTTCGGGATCGACGGCGTGGCCGCCGTGTTCCTCGGCAGCGACTTCATCACCATCACCACGGACGGCACCGACTGGCAGGACCTGAAGCCGGCAGTTCTCGGCGCCATCATGGAGCACCTGACGGCCGGCTTGCCGGTGGTCGAAGCCGATTCGGCGCCCGCCGAGGTTTCCGACGAGGACGACGACGACGTGGTCCGGCAGATCAAGGATCTGCTCGACACCCGCGTGCGTCCGGCCGTTGCCCAGGACGGCGGCGATATCGTCTACCAGGGTTTCGAGGAGGGCATCGTCTACCTGCACATGCAGGGCTCGTGCGCCGGCTGCCCCAGTTCGACCGCCACGCTGAAGCACGGCATTGAAAATCTGCTGCGCCACTTCGTTCCCGAAGTGTCCGAGGTCCGTCAGGTCTGAGCGCGCTTCCCGCCGACCGGCCACTTCCCCGCTGAATTTCGGCGGATTCCGCCGTAGATTGAGGCCGACACCACCAGCAGAGGGGATTCCGCCGCATGAGCAAGGGACTCGACAACGCCGCGTTCGACGTGCTGTTCCGCACGGCCCGCACCCAGAACAAATGGCTGCCGAAGCCGGTCACCGTCGACCAGCTCCGGCGGGTGTACGACCTGGCCAAGTGGGGCGCGACCAGCGCCAACTGCTTTCCGGCGCGGATCGTATTCGTCCATTCCCAGGCCGAAAAGGACCGGCTCGCCACCATGGTGATGCCGGGCAACGTGGAAAAGGTGGCGACCGCCGGCGCGGTTGCGATCATCGGCTTCGACCTGAAATTCTATGACCAGATCCCCCGGCTGTTTCCCCATGCGCCCGAGGCCCGCGAATGGTTCGCCCACGACGAGCAGCTGGCGTTCACGACCGCGTTCCGCAATGGCACCCTACAGGGGGCGTATCTGATGCTGGCGGCGCGCGCGGTGGGGCTCGATTGCGGGCCCATGTCGGGGTTCGACCAGCCCGCCGTCGACGCGGCCTATTTTGCCGACACCTCCATCAAGTCGAATTTCCTGTGCGCGCTGGGCTACGGCGATAGCGCCGGCCTGTTCCCGCGCAGCCCGCGTCCGGACTTCGACGAGATGTGTACCATCAGGTAGTCCCCAGATCATGCGCGTGCTGGCATTCGATACGTCGCTGGGAGGCGGATCCGTGGCGCTGGTGGACGGCAATGTCTGCCTGGCCCGCGCCGACGAGGACCGGCCCCGCGCGCTGGTGGAGCGGCTGTTGCCGATGATCGAGCAGGTGCTGGCCGAGGCGGGCATCCGCTATGCCGATCTGGACCTGATCGCAACGACGATCGGCCCCGGCACATTCGCCGGCCTGCGGATCGGCGTCGCCGCCGCCCGCGGCCTGGGTGTGGCGACCGGCGTCAAGGTCGCCGGGATCACCAGCCTGGAGGCGCTGGCCCAGGGCGCGGCGGGCAAAGTCCCGGATGGCGGCACGGTGGTGGCAGCCATCGATGGCAGGCGCGGCCAGCTTTACCTTCAATCCTTCCGCCTGGGTCCGGTGGTCGCGGCATTGTCCGAGCCGGCGGCGGTCGACCTCGAGCGTCTGGCCGATCATCTGCCGCCGGGGCCGGGCTATGTCGTCGGGTCCGGCGCGGCGGTGGCGGCAGCGGCGCTATCCGGCCTCGAGGTGCTGGCGGGACACGAGATCATCGACGCGGTCGATGTGGCCGCCCTGGCCGCCGCGCGGCCGCTGCCTTCGGCGCCGCCTCGCCCGCTCTATCTCAGGCCGCCGGACGCCAAGCTTCCCGGCGGGCGGGTGCTCGTGTGAGCACGCTGGTCGATATTGCCCCGGTGGGCGCCGTTGCCGCCGATCTGCTGGCGTCGCTCCATGCCGCCAGCTTCTGCAGGCCAGGCGACGAACGCTGGTCGGCGCAGGCTTTCGCCGATGTCCTGGGCATGCCCGGCTCGTTCTGCCTGCTAGCCAGCGTGGCGGGCCGCATCAGGCCCGAGCCGGTCGGCTTCTGTGCCTGCCGCGTCGCCGGCCCGGAAAGCGAGCTGCTGTCGCTGGGTGTGTTGCCGACGCATCGCCGCGCGGGCACCGCCCGCCAGTTGATCCTGCGGTGCATGGGCCGCTGCGTCGAGGGCGGCGCGCGCGAGATGTATCTGGAGGTGGCGGAGGACAATCCCAGCGCCCAGCTGCTCTACCGCTCGCTCGGATTCTTCCAGGTGGGCCGGCGCAAGGGCTATTATCTGCGGCTGGACAACCTCAAGGTCGATGCGCTGACCATGCGGCGCGACCTCAGATAGGTCCGGCGGACCGCACCAGCATGCGGAAAGTCCCTTTTCGTTCCGTTTCCGCAACATCCAGAATCGCGTGGCCCAGGTTTCGCACCGCCTCGGGCACGTTCTTCAAGGGCTCCCCACCCCGGAGAATGATCTCGGCGACCTCTCCCGGCTGCATTCTGTCGAGTAGCAGGCGAGTTCTGACGAAAGTCATGGGACACAATAGCGCGGTAATGTCGAGTCGCTGGCTGACCTGTTCTGTCATCTTCTTTTCCTGCATCTTCGAATGACTATCCAACTTGCCTCGGCATTCTGGTCGGCCTATAAGACGGAAGATTTCTCCTAGTCAAACAGAAACAAGGTTCCCTCATGGTAAATGAAACCAAGGAAAACGTCGAACGTGGCGACCTGCTGGCGCTGACCTCCGATATCGTTTCGGCGCATCTCGCCAATAATAGCGTCGCTATGGCCGACGTACCGCACCTGATCGAGCAGGTATATTATACCTTGACCAAGCTCGGCGCCGACGCGCCCGAAGAGCCTGTCGAGAAGGCCAAGCCCGCCGTTCCCGTTCGTCGCTCGGTAATGCCGGACTACATCATTTGCCTGGAAGATGGTAAGAAGTTGAAAATGCTCAAGCGGCATCTGCGGACGGCCTACAATATGTCGCCCGAGGAATACCGTGAGAAGTGGGGTCTGCCGGCCGATTATCCGATGGTGGCTCCGAATTACGCGGCGCAGCGCCGGGTCCTCGCCAAAAAGATCGGCCTGGGCACCAAGCGCGGCCGCCGGAAGTAACGGGTCTCCGGCGCGGGCGCGTCCGGGACCCTCGACGCAAGGTGAGGTATGCCGGATCGACTCGAAAAGCTATGTGTTTCCAAGGGGATGAGAATGACCGATCAGCGGCGGGTGATTGCCCGCGTGCTGTCGGAGGCCCATGACCATCCCGATGTCGAAGAGCTTTACGCCCGCGCCGCCAAGATCGACAGTCACATCAGTATCGCCACGGTCTACCGGACCGTGCGCCTCTTCGAGGAGGCGGGGATCTTGGAGCGTCACGACTTCAGGGATGGCCGTTCCCGGTATGAAGAGGTGCCCGAACGGCACCACGATCACCTGATCGACGTCCAGACCGGCAATGTGGTCGAGTTCCGCAATGAGGAAATCGAGAAGCTGCAGGAGTTCATCGCCAGGGAGCTCGGCTACAAGCTCGTCGACCACCGGCTGGAACTGTACGGCGTGCCGCTGAAAAAGGATTCCTGACGCCCTATGGCTGATGGTTCGCCGACGCGCGCCCGGTCCCTGCCGCTCAGCCATCCGCGGGCGCTGTTGTGCCTGCTGGGTGTGGCGCTGTGCCTGGTGCCGGTCATCCTGATCCAGCCGATCCTGTTGCGGCTGCCGGGCCGGGCCAAGGAAAAGCTTCCCTACTGGTATTTCAAGGTTGCCTGCTGGATCCTGGGCATCAGCGTCGAAGTACACGGCGAGCGGTCCCGCGAGGAACCCGTGCTGTATGTCGCCAACCACGTCTCCTGGCTCGACATCTTCACCCTGGGCGGCCTGATGACGCCGTCATTCGTCGCCCGCGGCGACCTGGAAGGGTGGGCCCTGTTCGGCTGGCTTTCCACCCTGCGGCGGACCATCTTCATCGACCGGGAGAATCGCACCCGCTCCAGCGCACATCTTGAGATGATGATCGACCGGCTCCGGGCCGGCGACAGCCTGATTCTGTTTCCCGAAGGCACCAGTTCGGACGGCAGCCGGGTGCTGCCCTTCAAGAGCAGCCTGTTTGCCGTGGCCGAGCGCTGGCAGGGCGCGAAGCCGCTGACCGTGCAGCCGGTCACCGTCGCCTATACGCAGATCAATTCCATGCCACTCGGCCGCCATTTCCGCCCGTTCGTGGGCTGGTACGGCGACATGGTGCTGGGCCCTCATGTCTGGGAGCTGCTGACCATCGGCCGGGTCAGCGCGGTGATCACCTTCCATGACGCAATCACGCTGGACGCCGTCGGCGGGCGCAAGGCCATGTCGGCCCATTGTCACGCCGAAATCTCGCGGCGCCTCGAATATCTCAACAGCGGGTATGATCCGGTGGAACACGCGGCCTGATCCGGCTTTTCTTGACTCCGGGACGACCGCTGCTAGGTTCCGCGCCCGCAATACTTTAGGATAGACCCGTGGCGAAGAAACGGCTGCACATCAAGACCTATGGCTGCCAGATGAACGTCTACGACTCGGCGCGCATGGCCGATGTCCTTGCGCCGCTGGGCTATGAGGCGACCGATGTGCCGGACGACGCCGACCTGGTCATCCTCAATACCTGCCATATCCGCGAGAAGGCGGCCGAGAAGGTCTATTCCGAAGTCGGCCGCCTGCGCCTGCTCAAGGAGGAGAAGGCCCGCACCGGCGGCCGCATGCTGGTCGCCGTCGGCGGCTGCGTCGCCCAGGCCCAGGGCGAGGAAATGATGCGCCGCGCGCCCACCATCGATCTGGTGTTCGGGCCGCAGGCCTATCAGGACCTGCCCGATCTGCTGGGCCGCGCCACCCGCGAGCTGATGGAAACCGGCCGCTCGCACGTGGTCGCCGTCGATCTCGCGGTCGACGAAAAGTTCGATCGCCTGCCGGAAATGGCCGCGGCGCAGGGTTACAGCGCGTTCCTGACCATCCAGGAAGGCTGCGACAAGTTCTGCTCGTTCTGCGTGGTGCCCTATACGCGCGGCGCGGAATATTCGCGGCCCGTGCCCGACATCATCGCAGAGGCCCGCCGCATGGTGGACCAGGGCACGGTCGAGATCACCCTGCTGGGCCAGAACGTCAATGCCTGGCACGGTGATGACGGCACGGGCGCCGCCGCCGGCCTGGGCGAGTTGATGCGGCGGCTGGCCGAAATCGACGGGCTGGAGCGCATCCGCTACACCACGTCCCATCCGCGCGACGTGGACGCCGACCTGATCGCCGCCCACCGCGATGTGCCGAAGATCATGCCCTTCCTTCACCTGCCGGTGCAGAGCGGCTCCGACCGCATCCTGAAGGCCATGAACCGGCGGCACAATGCGGCGCGCTATCACGAGATCATCGCCAGCCTGCGCGACGCCCGGCCCGACCTTGCGCTGTCGAGCGACTTCATCGTCGGCTATCCGGGCGAAACCGACGCCGATTTCGAGGCGACCATGGACCTGGTGCGCCAGGTCGGCTTCGCCTCGGCCTATTCGTTCAAGTACAGCCCCCGCCCGGGCACGCCGGCCGCCGACCTGGACGAGCAGGTGCCCGAGGACGTGAAGTCCTTGCGGCTCGCAGCGCTGCAAGAGGAACTGCTGCGCCAGCAGGAGGCGTTCAACACCGCCACCGTCGGCCAGATCCTGCCGGTGCTGCTCGAGCGCGACGGCCGACATCCCGGTCAGCTCGTCGGACGCAGCCCCTTCATGCAGGCGGTCAGTGTCGATGCGGGTTCCGCCGCGGGTCATTTAAAGGGTACCATCCGGAACGTGGAAATCGCAGCCGTGCTGTCGAACAGCCTGCGCGGGCGGTTGGTGGAGCCCGTAAACCTGGTGGCGGCGCAGTGACAGCGAGGGAAAGTGGCAGATAAACCGACGGGAATGCCCGGGGGCGCCGCGCCCACGGCCGACAAGGTCGTCACCGATTTCAGTGATAATTCCTTATTGCCGGAACTGTTCGGCAAGCATGACAGCAACCTCGCACTTATCGAGAAACGCCTGGGCGTGACGGTGTCGTCGCGCGGCAACAAGGTGTCGATCGCCGGTCCATCGGTATCGGCGGGTGCCGCCCGTTCCGTGCTGCACTCGCTCTATAGCCGGCTGGAGCGCGGCCAGACTGTCGAATCCGGTGATGTCGAGGGCGCGATCCGGCTGGCCGAATCGGCCCAGCCCGGCGATGCCCAGCAGACCGTGATCCGCACCCGCAAGCGGCTGATCACGCCCCGTTCGGCGCGCCAGACCGAATATGTCGAGCGCATCCGCGAATCCGAGATCGTCTTCGGCGTCGGTCCCGCGGGCACGGGCAAGACCTATTTGTCGGTTGCCGTCGCTGTCGAGATGCTGCTCCAGGGCCGCGTGGACCGGCTCATCCTGTCGCGTCCCGCGGTCGAGGCGGGCGAGCGTATCGGCTTCCTGCCCGGCGACCTGCGCGACAAGGTCGATCCCTATCTGCGTCCGCTCTACGACGCGCTGCACGACATGCTGCCCGGCGACCAGGTCGCCAAGGCGCTGGAAAGCGGCGACATCGAGGTGGCGCCACTCGCCTTCATGCGCGGCCGGACGCTGGCCAACTCGTTCATCATCCTGGATGAGGCGCAGAACACCACGCCCATGCAGATGAAGATGTTCCTGACCCGCATCGGCGAGAATTCGCGGATGGTGATCGCCGGCGACCCCAGCCAGATCGACTTGCCGCTCGGCAGCAAATCGGGTCTGCGCGACGCCCTCGACATCCTGTCCGGCGTGCCCGAGGTCGGCGTCGTCCACTTCGGCGAGGCGGACGTGGTGCGTCATCATCTCGTCACACGTATCGTGCAAGCCTACAACGAGAACGACCGGCAGCGGCAGGTGGCGCAGATGGCGCGCAGAACCGCCCAGAATGGAGATGATGGCGGCTAAGCCGCCGGCCCATGCTGTCTGTAGAGATATCCATGGAGTGCGACAGTTGGCTCGGGCCGCTACCCGATGCCGAAGCATTCGCCCGCGAGACCCTGTCCCGCGCCGGCACCGGGGCGGATGACGCCGAGGTCAGCGTGCTGTTTGCCGACGACGCCTTCGTCCGCGACCTGAACGCCCGCTGGCGCGGCCAGGACAAGCCCACCAACGTGCTGTCGTTTCCGGCGGCCGCCGCACCGGCGCAGCAACCGCGTGCGCTGGGCGATATCGTCCTCGCCTATGAGACCGTGGCGCGCGAGGCGCAGGAGGCCGGCAAACCGTTCACCCATCACGCTGCCCATCTGCTGGTGCATGGCTTCCTGCACCTGCTGGGATACGACCATGAAACCGAAGCCGAGGCCGACGACATGGAGGCCCGCGAGGTCCGCATACTCGAAACCCTCGACATTCCCGATCCCTATGCGGAAAATACCGCCATCAAACAGAACCGAGCATGAGCGACTCTTCCTCAGAGGCTGACAGTACGAACTTGAAAGGCTGGGTGAGCGGCATGCTCACCAGGCTGCGCGGTCGCGAGCCCTCCCTGCGCGAAAGCCTCGAGGACGTCATCGAGGAACACCGCGACGATCCGTCGGACCTGACCGCCGAAGAGCGGATCATGCTGATGAACATCGTCTCGCTGCGCGAGCTCGAGATATCCGATGTGATGGTCCCCCGCGCCGACATTGTCGCCGTCGAGATGACCATGCCCATCGAAGAGCTGGTCAAGGCGTTCAAGGAAGCGGCGCATTCCCGCCTGCCGGTCTATCGCGACACCCTCGACGACGTGGCCGGCATGGTCCATGTGAAGGACGTGCTGATCGCCGTCACCGAGGGTCAGTCGAATGGCCGCGCGGTCACGATCAGCGACATCAAGCGCCGCGTGCTGTTCGTGCCGCCCTCCATGCCGGTGATCGACCTGTTGCTGAAGATGCGGCTCAGCCGCAATCACATGGCGCTGGTGATCGACGAATATGGCGGCACCGACGGCCTCGTGACCATCGAAGACCTGATCGAGACCATCGTCGGCGACATCGACGACGAGCACGACGAGCAGCTGACGCCGCTGATCATGCCCAGGCCGTCCGGCAGTTTCGACGTGGACGCCCGCTGTCCCGTCGAGGAACTCGAGACACAGCTCGGCATCGATCTGCTGCCCGAGGAGCAGGAAGATTATATCGACACCGTCGGCGGATTGTTGTTCTCGCTGACCGGCCGCGTACCCGAGCGCGGCGAGGTGATCGAGCATCCTTCCGGCGTCGAGTTCGAGGTCACCGAGGCCGATGCCCGCCAGCTCCGGCGGGTCCGGGTTCGCAAGCCAAGGTCCGATCTGGGCGACATGCTGCCGTGATGCGATCCCGCACATGATGGCCGGTTTGCCCGGCTGGCTGGCCGCGCGCCGTCCCTGGCAGCGCTTCGGCCTCGCATTCGTGCTCGGCGCGCTCGCGACCGCGGCCTTCGCGCCGCTTTATGCCGTACCCGTTCTGCTGGTCTCGTTTCCGGGCCTGATTCTGCTGCTCGAGGCCGCGCCCATGAAGAAGGGCGCATTCGGGATCGGCTGGTTCTTCGGTTTCGGCCACTTCCTCACCGGCTTCTACTGGGTGGCCAATGCCCTCGCCATCGCTGGCGCGCCGCCGGCTGCCGCCATCGCCCTGCCGCTGGGCATGGCGCTCTACACCGGCTTTGCCGGCCTGCTGTTTCGCGTCATAGGCCGCCTTGTGCCGTCCCGGGTGCTGCTGTTCGCGCTGTGCTGGGCGCTGGCCGAATGGCTGCGCGGCCATGTCATTACCGGTTTCCCGTGGAACCTGGCCGCCTATGCATGGGCATTCTCCGATGCCATGAGCCAGTTCGCGTCGCTGGCGGGCGCCTATGGCATGACGCTGATCACCGCCGCGATCGCCGCCTCGCCGGTTGTTCTGGTCGGACGCAAACCGGCAGGCAGCAGTGATTTCCGCGGGCCCATCGGCGCCGCCTTTTGCGTGCTTGCGCTGTTCGTCTTCGGCGCCGTCCGTCTGGCCGCTGCCGACCCGGAGCCGGCGGACCGGCCCATGGTGCGCGCCGTCCAGCCGGATATCGCCCAGGATGAGAAGTGGCTGCCGCAGAATTTTCACCGCAACTTCACCGACCACCTCGCCCTTTCCGAGGGCCCCGGCAACGAGGCCATCGACCTGTTCGCCTGGTCTGAGGCGGCCGTGCCCTACCAACTCGATGTGGATATGCCGGGCCGCGACCGGATCGCCCGGGTCGGGCGGCCCGGCGCGGTCGTGGTCACCGGCTTTCCCCGGGTCGAGGTCTTGCCGGACGGCCGGATGCGGTATTTCAACAGCATGATCTTTGTCGGCGAGGGCGGGAAGACGCTGGCCACCTTCGACAAGGCCCATCTGGTGCCGTTCGGCGAATATGTGCCGCTCAAGGGCCTGTTCAGGGCGCTCGATTCCCTGTTTGAAGTACTGGGCCTCGAAATCCGGTTCGATAAGGTGGTCGAGGGCGGCGGCGACTTCGCGCCCGGTCCCGGCGCCAGAGTGATTCATCTGCCCGGCCTGCCGCCGGTCAGCCCGCTGATCTGCTACGAGGTGATCTTTCCCGGCGCGGTCACGCCCCGGGCCGAGCGGCCCGACTGGCTGCTCAACATCACCAACGACGCCTGGTATGGCGAATGGGCCGGCCCGCGGCAGCACCTCGCCATCGCCCGCTATCGCAGCATCGAGGAAGGCTTGCCCATGCTGCGCGCCGCGGGCACCGGCATCTCGGCCATCATCGATGCTCACGGACGGGTGATCGCCGATCTGGGCATCGGCGAGCGCGGCATCGTCGACGGCCGTCTGCCCGCGCCCCTGGCGCCCACGCTGTACGCCCGCTTCGGTGACAGCGTGTTCTGGGTTCTCATGGCCGGCCTGGCGCTACTCGTTTTGGGCATGCGCCTGCGCAACCGCCAGTAGATGGCGCTTGACCCGCCATACATCCCTCAATATTGCTAGTTTTAACAGGTTCGAGGGTCGGCGATATCTGTTGGGTTTGGCGCATTGGCGTCATTGGGGCTATGGAAGCTGATCCTTCAGTCCGGTTCACGCGCGTTCCCGGACTGGGGAACTTGAGGAGACCAGCGCGTGCTATCTGACTCGAATCCTGTCGATATCCATGTCGGCAAACGCTTGCGGCAGCGCCGCACCTTCATCGGCATGACACAGGAACAACTGGGTGTCGCGCTCGGCATCACGTTCCAGCAAATCCAGAAATACGAACGCGGCGCTAACCGGATAGGCGCCAGCCGGCTGTTCGATATCTGCCGCATTCTGGACGTTACGCCGCAGTTCTTTTTCGAGGAAATGCCCGAGCAGGGCGAGGGCGCCCCACTCGGCGCCGCGCCGCAGCCGACGCGCGGCGACGATCCCATCGACCGCGAAACCATGGACCTTGTCCGGGCCTACCGGCAGATCGACAGCGCGCCGGTCCGCCATCGTTTGCTCGAACTGGCCCGGGCCCTCGCCAAGGGCGGTTGAGCAACATCCCATGACAATACTTGCAGTGTGCCGAACCTTCCGCCGCAGCCGGAAGGGGCCTTCGGCATGCGCCCGGCCGTTTCCACGCCCGGCCGGGGACCGAATATAAGGATATAAAGACATCTTTATGCTTGTTCGCCGCTTGCGGCCGCTGCTATACAGCGAACGTGCCGGCGATGGCGGGGCAGTGTCTCCACGCGCCTTTTCCGAACTCCATTTTCGAGGGGTCACGTGGCCAGAAACTCGTACCTTTTCGCCAGCGAATCCGTTTCCGAAGGCCATCCCGACAAAGTCTGCGACATGATATCCGACGCCGTCCTGGACACGTTCCTGGCGGCCGACCCGTATGCGCGCGTCGCGTGCGAGACCCTGGTCACCACCCAGCAGATCATTCTGGCCGGCGAGGTGCGCGGTCCCGCATCGATCACCCCGGACGTGCTGGAACAGGTGGCCCGCAATACGGTGCGCCAGATCGGCTACGAGCAGGACGGTTTTCACTGGAAGACCTGCGACGTCAAGGTGCTCCTGCATAGCCAGTCGGCCGACATCGCCATCGGCGTCGATTCCGCCGGCAACAAGGACGAGGGCGCGGGCGACCAGGGCATCATGTTCGGCTATGCCTGCCGCGAGACCGACGCGCTGATGCCGGCGCCGATCTACTATGCCCACAAGATCCTGCGCGACATGGCGCAGGCCCGCCATTCGGGCACCGTGAAGGGCCTCGGTCCAGACGCCAAGAGCCAGATCAGCCTGCTCTACGAGAATGGCCAGCCGGTGCGCGCCACCTCGATCGTCGTCTCGACCCAGCATGACGGGGATTTGTCATCCGCCGACGTGGAAGGCATCGTCCATCCCTTCATCTCCAATGCACTGCCGTCGGGCTGGCTGACCAGCGAAACCGACTTCTACATCAATCCCACCGGACGCTTCGTCATTGGCGGACCGGACGGCGATGCCGGCCTTACCGGCCGCAAGATCATCGTCGACACCTATGGCGGCGCCGCGCCCCATGGCGGCGGCGCGTTCTCCGGCAAGGATCCGACCAAGGTCGACCGCTCGGCTGCCTATGCGGCGCGCTATCTGGCGAAGAACGTCGTGGCCGCCGGCCTGGGCGATCGCTGCACGATCCAGCTTTCCTATGCCATCGGCGTGTCGAGGCCGCTGTCGATCTATGTGGACCTGCATGGCACCGGCAACGTCGATGAAAACCGGCTGTCCGAGGTGCTTGCCGAGGTGATGGACCTCAGCCCGCGCGGCATCCGCACCCATCTGGGCCTCAACAAGCCGATCTATGCGCGCACCGCAGCCTATGGCCATTTCGGCCGCGAACCCGAAGCCGACGGCGGCTTCAGCTGGGAACGCACCGATCTGGCCGACGCGCTGCGCTCTGCCCTCGCCTGATTCTGGCATGACATCCGACACACCTGTCGTCCGCCGCCTCTATGGCCGGCGGCGGGGCAAGGCGCTCAACCAGACACGGCTGGACCTGATGGACCGGCTGCTGCCGGCTGTCTCGGTGCCGCTCGAGGAAGGCGACGCCAACCTGGACCCTCGTATCTGGTTCGGGCCGTCGGTGTGCGAGGTCTGGTTCGAGGTGGGCTTCGGCAAGGGCGAGCACCTGGCCTGGCAGGCGCGCAACAATCCCGAGATCGGCTTCATCGGCTGCGAGCCGTACGAGAACGGCGTTGCCGGCCTGCTTGCCGAGATCGCCGAGCACAAGCTGGACAATGTCCGGATTTGGATGGACGACGCGGCGGTGCTGCTGGCGGCGTTGCGCCCGGCCAGCATCGGCCGGGCCTTCCTGTTGTTCCCCGATCCCTGGCCCAAGGCGCGCCATCATCGCCGCCGGTTCGTCAGCCACGACCGGCTCGACATCCTGGCAAGGGCGCTGGCAGACGGCGCCGAGTTCCGCGCGGCCACCGACCACGCCGATTACGGCGACTGGATCGTGCGGCACATGAGCGCCCGCGAGGATTTCGAGTGGACCGCCGAACGCGCCGCCGACTGGCAGGGCCGGACCGAAGACTGGCCGCAGACCCGTTACGAAGCCAAGGCGCTGGAGAAGGGCGACAAGCCGCTTTATCTGCGCTATCGACGGATGACCCGGTAGCAAGGTCCCCAAGGCTCGGGCCGGCGGCAGTTTGCGGATCAACCTGTCTTGCGCCGTCGTGAGCGCACAATCCTGTCCGATCCTCCCCGTCACGCTTCCGCTCCGCCGATCGCGGTTGCCTAGCGGACGGTCGGTGTGGGAGGCTGCCGCTATGCCTGGGGAGGACAAAAGCATGAGCAAGCCCATCATCGATCCGGCCATTTTCGGCAGTGCCGACTATGCGGCCGATCCCTATCCGACGCTGAAGATCCTGCGCGACCACTATCCGGCCTACAGGCTGCCGAACGGTGCATGGATGGTGACCCGCTACGAGGACGTGGTGAACATCTTCCGCGACACGGCAAACTTCTCGGCCTCGCCGAACGGCGAGCATATCGGCGCGGTGTTCGGCCCGACCCTGATGGAATATGACGGCCAGGACCATATCAAGCTGCGCAATATCGTCGCGCCCCAGTTCGTCGGCATGCGGCTGACGGCCCTGCTGCCCACCATCCAGCGCAATGCCATGGCGCTGATCAAGAAGTTCACCGAGAAGCAGGCCCGGCGCATCGCCGGCGAGGCGGCGGTGCGCGGCGAGATCGACATTGTCGACGATTTCGCCACACGGCTGCCGCTCAATGTCATCCTCGATGTGCTCGACCTGCCGCAGGAAGCGCACGAGATGTTCCATACCTGGTACCCGGCCATGATGAACGGCATCAATGGCGGCCCGGCCCTGCGGATCGAGGGTCAGAAGGCCAACGCCGAATACCATGCCTATCTGGACCCGCTGATCGACGAGCGCACCGCGAATCCCGGCGACGACCTGCTGTCGCGCCTGGCCAATGCCGAGGTCGACGGCGCGCGGATGACCAAGCAGGAAATCAAGTCCTTCGCCAGCCTGATCCTGGTGGCAGGAGCGGAAACCACCGACAAGGCCATCGCCAATCTCTGGTACCAACTGCTCGCCAATCCGGAACAATGGGCCGCCGTGCAGCGCGAGCCGGAGCTGCTGGACCGCGCCTTCGCCGAAATGATGCGGGTCCACGGTCCGGCGGGCGCCCAGACCCGCCGCGCCATTCACGACGTGGCGCTTCATGGCGAGACCATCAAGGCCGGTGATTATGTGCACGTGTCGCTCTACGGCGCGAACCGGGACGACCGGGTGTTTTCCAATCCGGACAAGTTCGACATCTTCCGCGAGGACTTCTATTTCGGGAAGGAGTTGCGCTCGGGCTACCATCAGTCCGGCGTGGCCGGTCATCTGGGCTTCGGTCTTGGCGCCCATTTCTGCGTCGGTTACCAGCTTGCACGGGCCGAATCGGTGATCGGCACGAAAATGCTGATGGAGGTGATCAGGAACCCGCGATTCAAGCCCGGCTCCAATCCGATGCCCATCGCCATCCGTGTCGAGCCCTGGCACTTGCCTCTGGAATTCGACGCGGCCTGAGCGCAACGGCAGCAGGCTGCGGCCCGGGTCCCGCTGATCACCGGGCGCAATGCGCGGCGCGGTGCCGTCCCGTATTGCGATGGCGGACATCGATCTTGAAAAATGCCCCGGGTTGGACTAAATATCGCCTGCTCTTGACATAGACTGGTTGCTCGCGGGCGGCCGGGAAGTTCGAAGGAGTGGGCGAGAGCCCACTTTTTTTGTTTTTGGGAATTGGGTTGGCCACGGAAACCGGTATAGCCGCCAAGGTGCGGGAGTTGATCGAGCCTTCGATCGAGGCCATGGGCTTCGATCTGGTGCGCGTGCGCTTCATCACCACCAGCCGCCGCACCCTGCAGATCATGGCCGAGCGCACCGACGGGACCATGACCGTCGAGGATTGCGCCGAACTCAGCCGTGCCGCGTCGGCGATTCTCGACGTCGAGGATCCGATCAAGAGCGAATACAATCTGGAAGTCAGCTCGCCCGGCATCGACAGGCCGCTGGTGCGCGAGCAGGACTACCTCAAATACGCCGGGTTCGAGGCGAAGATCGAGACGGCGACGCCGGTCTCGGGCCAGCGCCGGTTCCGCGGCGTCGTGGCGGGTTTCGACGACGGTCATGTGGTGCTGGATGCGCCCCAGGGCCGCGTACATTTGCCGTTCGACAATATCGAGCAGGCCAAGCTTGTGCTGACGAATGCGCTGATCGACGCGCATCAGAATGCGCGCGAGGCCGCCGGCATCGAACCGGTTGATCAACAGGGAGCTGACTGATGTCCACCGCCATTAGCGCCAACCGCCTGGAACTGCTGCAGGTCGCCGACGCCGTCGCACGCGACAAGGTCATCGAGCGCGACCTGGTGCTCGAGGCCATGGAAGAGGCTTTCCAGAAGGCGGCCCGCTCGCGTTATGGCGCCGAGCACGACCTGCGCGCCCACATCGACCGCAATACCGGCGAGATCAAGCTGCACCGGGTGATCACGGTGGTCGAGGAAGTGGAGAACGAGGCCGCGCAGTTGACCTTGCCCGAGGCCATCCGCCGCTATCCGGGCCACGAACTGGAAATCGGCTCGGAAATCTCCGAAGAACTGCCGCCCATGGACTTCGGCCGAATCGCCGCCCAGACCGCCAAGCAGGTCATCACCCAGAAGGTCCGCGAGGCCGAGCGCGCCCGCCAGTACACCGAATACAAGGACCGTCAGGGCGACATCATCAACGGCATCGTCAAGCGCGTCGAATATGGCAACGTGGTTGTCGACCTGGGCCGCGCCGAGGCGGTGATTCGCCGCGACGAAGCGCTGCCGCGCGAGAATCTGCGAAACGGCGACCGTGTGCGCGCCTACATCTACGACGTCCGCCAGGAACTGCGGGGCCCGCAGATATTCCTGTCGCGCGCCCGTCCCGAATTCATGCGCGAGCTGTTCGCCCAGGAAGTGCCGGAAATCTACGACGGCATCATCGAGGTCAAGTCGGTCGCCCGTGACCCGGGCAGCCGCGCCAAGATCGCCGTCATGTCGAACGATCCCGGCATCGACCCGGTCGGCGCCTGCGTCGGCATGCGCGGCAGCCGCGTCCAGGCGGTGGTCAACGAGCTGCAGGGCGAGAAGATCGACATCATCCAGTGGTCGCCCGACGTGGCCACCTTCGTGGTCAACGCGCTGGCGCCCGCCGAGGTGCAGAAGGTCGTGCTCGACGACGACAACGAGCGCATCGAGGTCGTGGTGCCGGACGACCAGCTCAGCCTGGCCATCGGCCGCCGCGGCCAGAATGTGCGACTCGCGTCCCAGCTCAGCGGCTGGACCATCGACATCCTGACCGAGGCCGAGGAATCCGAGCGCCGGCAGCAGGAATTCCAGTCCCGTTCGGCGCTGTTCATGGAATCGCTGGACGTGGAAGAGACAATCGCCCAGCTGCTGGTCGCAGAAGGATTCGCCGATCTCGAGGAAGTGGCCTATGTGGAGATCGACGAGCTTGCCTCGATCGAGGGCTTCGACGAGGACATCGGTCAGGAGCTGCAGAATCGCGCCCGTGCCGCGCTGCAGCGCCGCGACGAGGAAGCTGACGCCCTGCGCAAGCAGCTTGGCGTGACGGACGATGTGGCCGCCATCGAAGGGCTCACGCCCCAGATGCTGGTGGTTCTCGGCGAAAAGGGCATCAAGACGCTGGACGACCTGGGCGAATTCGCCGGTTTCGAGCTGATCGAATCGGGCGGGCCGCTGCAGGGCTTCGATTTCACCGAGGACGACGCCAACGCGATTATCATGGCTGCCCGCGCCCACTGGTACGAGGACGAGGAGCCCGCCGCCGCCGCTGAAGGCGATTCGGCGACTGAGTAGGACGTAACGGAGACCGGATGACGGAAAGCAAAGGGCATGTGGCTGAACGACGATGCATCGTAAGCGGCGAGACTGCGCCGCAGGCGGGCCTCGTGCGTTTTGTCGTCGGGCCCGGCGACGTCATCGTTCCCGATCTCAAGGGTAAGCTTCCCGGCCGCGGCATGTGGGTCGAGGCGCGCCGCGACGTGGTTGAAACCGCGTGCGCGAAGAACACCTTCTCACGCGCCGCGCGCCAGAAAGTCAGCGTGCCTGAGGGATTGCCGGCGTTGATCGAAGCCCAGCTTGTCAATGGATGCCTGAACCTGCTGGGCTTGGCCCGCAAGGCGGGCGATATTGTGGCCGGTTTCGAGAAGGTGAAGGGCTGGCTGCAGAACGGCACCGCGACAGTGGTGGTCACTGCCGCCGATGCGGCCGAGGACGGTCGCCGCAAGCTGCGCGGCCTGACCGTGGGACTGCCGGATGTGGACCTGTTCACGTCCGATCAATTGAGTTTGGCGTTGGGGCGCGGGAATGTGATACATGCTGCCCTGCGCGACGGCGGCCTGGCCCGGCGGTTTGTGGCCGAAGTAAATCTGCTTGCCGTATACCGGCACGGCGAAGGCCCGGTGGGCCGACCGAGCGCGAATGAGGAAGTTGAATGAGTGAAACCAAGGAAAGCGGCGACACCAAGCTCACGCTGTCGTCCGGCAAGACGCTGCAGCTGAAGAAGAGTGTCGACGCGGGCAGCGGCCAGATGCGGCAGAGCGTGACACAGGGGCGCGGCAAGGCCGTTGTCGTCGAGCGCAAGCGCCGCCGGGTGATCACCCGCGACGGCGAGCATGGCCATGACGACCTGGGCGGCGACAGCGGCGACGGTCATCTGAGCCAGGGCGAGAAGGCGGTCCGTCTGCGCGCGCTCGAGGAAGCGCGCAAGCAGGAGGCGCTGGAGAAGCAGCGCCAGGAAGAGGAAGCCAAGCGCCGCGCGGAAGAGGAAGCACGCCTCAAGGCCGAGGAAGAAACACGCCGCCGCCTGGCCGCCGAAGAGGCCGTTCGCCAGGCCAAGGAAGATGCGCTCAAGCTGCAGGACGAATCGGCTTCCGGCGAGCAGCCCGATCCGTCCGGCCTGATGGCCGCGCCTGCGGTTACGGTCGCCAAGCCGAAGCCGCGCGTCGAGCCTGCCGCCGCGCCGCCGCCGGCCGCCAAGGCCCGTGCGCCCGAGGTGGCTGCACCGCCGCCGCCCGAGGAAGCGCGCCGCCCCAAGCCCGAGGACCGTGTCAAGACCGCGACACTGATCGACGAGGAAGAAGAAGACGAGCGCAAGAAGCGGGCTCGCGCCGGTGCTGGAGCCGCCAAGGTCCAGCACGCCAAGCCGACGCCGAAGGTCGATTCGCGCCGCGCCAATTCCAAGCTGACGGTTCAGCGCGCGCTGGATGACGGCGTCGAGGAACGGCAGCGCTCGATGGCCGCCATGCGCCGGGCCCGCGAGAAGCAGAAGGCAATGCGCCGGAGTCCCGATGCGCCGCAGAAGCTGTTCCGCGAGGTCATCGTTCCCGAGAACATCACCGTGGCCGAGCTGGCCAACCGTATGACCGAGCGCGCCAACGACGTGGTGCGGGAGCTGATGAAGATCGGCGTCCTGGTCAGCGCCAATGACACCATCGACGCGGATACCGCCGAGATCATCGTCGCCGAGATGGGACACAAGATGAAGCGCGTGGCGGAAGCCGACGTCGAGGCGGGCCTGGTCGGCGCGGCCGACAATCCCGAGGATCTGCGTCCTCGTCCGCCGGTCGTGACCATCATGGGTCACGTCGATCACGGCAAGACCTCCCTGCTTGATGCGCTGCGCGCCACCGATGTGGTGTCCGGCGAGTCGGGCGGCATCACCCAGCATATTGGCGCCTATCAGGTCACCATGCCCGGTGGCGAGAAGATCACGTTCCTCGACACGCCCGGTCACTCGGCGTTCACCGCCATGCGCGCCCGCGGCGCGCAGGTGACGGATATCGTGGTGCTGGTGGTGGCCGCCGACGACGGCATCATGCCGCAGACCGTCGAGGCGATTCAGCATGCCCGCGCGGCAGGCGTGCCGATCATCGTGGCGATCAACAAGATCGACAAGTACGACGCCAACCCGGACAAGATCCGCCAGGCGCTGCTGCAATACGAGATCGTCGTTGAAAGCCTGGGCGGCGACACCCTCGATATCGAGGTGTCGGCCAAGGAACGCACCAACCTGGACAAGCTCGAGGAAGCCATCATCCTCCAGGCCGAAGTGCTGGAACTCGCCGCCAATCCGTCGCGTCCGGCGGAAGGCGCGGTCATCGAGGCCACGCTCGACAAGGGCCGCGGCGCCGTCGCCACGGTGCTGGTAACACGCGGCACCCTGCGAATCGGCGACATCTTCGTGATGGGCGCCGAATCGGGACGTGTCCGTGCGCTGATCGACGATAAGGGCAACAACCTCAAGGAGGCCGGCCCGTCGCTGCCGGTCGCCGTCCTCGGCGCCTCCGGCGGACCCATGTCGGGTGACGACTTCCTGGTGGTCGAGAGCGAGGCTCGCGCCCGCGAGATTTCGGTCTACCGCCAACGCCAGTTGAAGGAAAGGCTTGCCGGTCCGTCCGAGCGTATTTCGCTCGAGGCCATGCTGGACAAGCTGAAGACCAAGGAAGTCCAGGAACTGCCCGTGGTCATCAAGGCCGATGTGCATGGTTCGGCGGAAGCCGTGTCGAATTCGCTGACGGCCATGAACACCGACGAGGTCGCGGTCAAGATCCTGCTCAGCGGCGTCGGCGGCGTGTCCGAATCCGATGTGGCGCTGGCCGAGGCCTCGAAGGCCCCGATCCTGGCGTTCAATGTCCGCGCCGCGGGCAAGGCCCGGACCATGGCCGAGCAGACCGGCGTCGAGATCCGCTATTATTCGGTGATCTACGATCTGGTGGATGACATCAAGTCGGCCCTGTCGGGCATGCTGTCGCCCGAGATCAGGGAAACCATCATCGGTCTCGCCGAGGTCAAGGAAGTGTTCAACGCCGGCAAGGGCAAGGCCGCGGGCTGTATCGTTGTCGAAGGTTCTGCCCGCTCGGGTGTCCGGGCGCGCGTGCTGCGCGACGATGTGGTGGTGCACGATGGCAAGGTCAGCTCGCTTCGCCGCTTCCGCGACGAGGTCAAGGATGTGGCTGCCGGCACCGAGTGCGGCATCACCATCGAGAATTTCAACGATGTGAAAGCCGGCGACCGGATCGAGATGTTCTCGGTCGAGGAACGCGCCCGTACCCTGTAACGCGGGCGAAGGCAGGCAGATCATGAGCAAATCCCGTGGAGGTCCGCGGACCCAGCGTCAATCCCGCGTGGGCGAGGTGCTTCGCCACGCATTGGCCGAGGTGCTGATGCGCGGCGAGATCCGCGACCCGGCGGTCGACGGCGTGTCGATCACCATCACCGAGGTCGATGTCGGCCCCGACCTGAAGAACGCCACCGCCTATGTCATGCCGCTCGGCGGCCGGGACGTGGAGAAGGTGGCGGAGGGGCTCAACCGCTGTGCACGCTATCTGCGCGGACAGATCGGTCACATCGTGGAGATGCGCTACGTACCGCAGCTCCGCTTTGCCGTCGACCACACGTTCGAGCAGGCTGCCAAGATCGATGAATTGCTGCGTCAGCCCAAGGTCGCCCGCGATCTTGGACACTCCTCCGACGACGAATAGGGCCATGGCGCGCAAAAGGAAGGGCCGGCCGATCAACGGCTGGGTCGTGCTCGACAAGCCGTCGGGTATTACGTCTGCAAATGCAGTATCCAGGGTGAAGCGCGCGCTCGACGCCGCCAAGGTCGGCCATGCCGGCACCCTCGATCCGCTGGCGACAGGGGTGTTGCCGCTGGCGCTGGGCGAGGCGACCAAGCTGGTCTCCTACGCCATGGACGGCTCGAAATCCTACCGTTTCACGATCCAGTGGGGCGAAGGCCGCGATACCGACGACAGCGAGGGCGCGGTGACCGGCCTCAGCGACGTGCGTCCCGGTGCGGCGGCGATCGAGGCGGCATTGCCGGCCTTTACCGGCATGATCCAGCAGAAGCCGCCGTCATTTTCCGCCATCAAGGTAAACGGCGAACGCGCCTACGACCTTGCCCGCGAGGGCGCGCCGCCCGACCTGCCGCCGCGCGAGGTCGAGGTGCGGCGCTTCGTGCTGGTCGAGGCGCTGGACGACAGCGCACTCTTCGAACTCGACTGCGGCAAGGGCACCTATGTGCGCTCTATCGCACGCGATCTGGCCAAGGCGCTGGGCACGTTCGGCCATGTCACGGCGCTGCGCCGGACCCGGGTCGGCCCCTTCACCGAGGCCGACGCCTTTTCACTGGATAAGCTTGGGGATTTGGACCATAGTGCGCCGCCTTATGGCCTTGTGCTGCCCATTGAGACACCGCTGGACGACATCCCGGCGGTCGCCGTAATGGAAAGCGAGGCCGACCGCCTTCGTCATGGCCAGCCGGTATTCGTGCCGCGCCAGCTTGATGGCGAGGTGGTGATCAAGGTGTCCGGAAAAGCCGTCGGTATCGGCGTGCTCACGGACGGAAACCTGAAGCCCAAGCGGCTTTTCAACCTCTAGAGGAGAAACCGATGTCGATTACTGCTTCCCGCAAGGAAGAACTGATTGGTGAATTCGGCGTTGCCAAGGGCGATACCGGTTCTCCGGAAGTCCAGGTCGCGATCCTGACCGAACGGATCGTCAACCTGACCGAGCATTTCAAGACCCACAAGAAAGACAACCACTCGCGTCGCGGCCTCATCAAGATGGTGAACCAGCGCCGCAGCCTGCTGGCCTATGTCAAGAAGGTGGACGAATCGCGGTACACCTCGCTGATCCAGCGTCTCGGACTGCGCAAGTAATGGGGGAAGCGCCGGCATTGTCCGGCGCTTCTGCTACAAGGGCCGCCTCATCGGGGCGGCAGACGGCCTTCGAATTGAAAGAGTCGAGGAAGGGGCGGCAGGCAATGGGGCCCGCTGCGCAAGAAGGAATTCAACATGTTCAATATCACCCGTAAGGAACTCAACTGGGGCGGCCGCAAGCTGGTCCTGGAAACCGGCCGTGTCGCCCGCCAGGCGGACGGCGCCGTTCTCGCCACCTATGGCGATACCGTGGTGCTGTGCACCGTCGTCGCGGAAAAGTCGCCCAAGCTCGGACTCGACTTCTTCCCGCTGACCGTCAATTACACCGAGAAATACTACGCCGCCGGCAAGATCCCGGGCGGCTTCTTCAAGCGTGAAGGGCGTCCGACCGAGAAGGAGACGCTGACCTCGCGCCTCATCGACCGGCCGATCCGGCCGCTGTTCCCGTCGGCGTTCCGCAACGAGACCCAGGTGCTGTGCACCGTGCTGAGCCACGACATGGAGAACGATCCCGATATCGTCGCCATGATCGGCGCCTCGGCGGCGCTGACCATTTCCGGCATCCCGTTCCTGGGCCCCATCGGCGGCGCCCGCGTCGGCTACATCGATGGCCAGTATGTGCTGAACCCGTCCATCGACGACCTGCCCAACTCGCAGCTCGACCTGGCCGTCGCCGGCACCAGCTCAGCCGTGCTGATGGTGGAATCGCAGGCCGCCGAACTCAGCGAGGAAGTCATGCTGGGCGCCGTGGTGTTCGGCCATGACCAGATGCAGCCGGTGATCGACCTGATCATCGACCTGGCCGAGGATTGCGCCAAGGAGCCGTGGAACCTGCCGGAAGGCCCGGACCACAGCCTGCTCGAGACCCGTATCGCCGAACTCGGCGAAGCCAGCCTGCGGGCCGCCTATGCCAATACCGAAAAGCAGGTCCGCACCAAGGCGATCAGCGAGGCCAAGAACCAGGTGGTCACGGCGCTGACCGACATGGACCCGCCGGCCGATCCGTCGGTGGTCAAGACCCTGCTGAAGAACCTGGAAAAGACCATCGTTCGCGGCAACATCATCAAGACCGGCCAGCGCATCGATGGCCGTGACCTGACCACCGTGCGCCAGATCCTGGCCGAGGTGACGGTTCTGCCGCGCACCCACGGCTCGTGCCTGTTCACCCGCGGTGAAACCCAGTCGCTGGGCGTCGTGACCCTGGGCACCGGCGATGACGAGCAGATCATCGACTCGCTCGAAGGCAACTGGCGCTCGCGCTTCATGCTGCACTACAACTTCCCGCCCTTCTCGGTGGGCGAAGTGGGCCGCAGCGGCTTTACCGGCCGCCGCGAAGTGGGTCATGGCAAGCTGGCATGGCGCGCCCTCCAGGCCGTCCTGCCGAGCCCGGAAGAATTCCCCTACACCATTCGCATCGTGTCGGAGATCACCGAATCGAACGGCTCGAGCTCCATGGCCACCGTCTGCTCCTCGTCCCTCGCCATGATGGACGCCGGTGTGCCGATCAAGCGGCCGGTTTCGGGCATTGCCATGGGCCTGATCCTCGAGAAGGACGGCAGCTACGCCGTGTTGTCCGACATCCTGGGTGACGAAGATCACCTCGGCGACATGGACTTCAAGGTGGCCGGCACGACCGAAGGCATCACCTCGCTGCAGATGGACATCAAGGTCACCGGCATTACCAAGGATATCATGCAGACCGCCCTCGCGCAGGCGCAGGGCGGCCGGATGCATATCCTGGACGAGATGGCCAAGTCCCTCGACCATTCGCGCGACGAGCTGAACTCCAACGCGCCGCGCATCGAGACCATGAGCGTGCCGAAGGACAAGATCCGCGAAGTCATCGGGACCGGCGGCAAGGTGATCCGCGAGATCGTCGAGCAGACCGGCGCCAAGATCGACATCGAGGACGACGGCACCATCAAGATCGCCTCCAGCGATCCGGAATCCATCAAGAAGGCCCGCGCCTGGATCACCGGCATCGTCGCCGAGCCGGAGATCGGCATGGTTTATGATGGCAAGGTCGTGAAGGTCGTCGACTTCGGCGCTTTCGTGAACTTCATCGGCAACAAGGACGGTCTCGTCCACATTTCCGAACTGCGCGAGGATCGCGTTGCCCAGGTCGGTGACGTGGTCAAGGAAGGCCAGCCCGTCAAGGTCAAGGTCCTCGGCGTCGATGACCGCGGCAAGGTGCGTCTGTCCATGCGGCTCGTCAACCAGGAGACGGGCGAGGAGCTGCCGGACAACCGCGAGCCCAAGAAGCAGCGCCGCGAACCATGATGCTTGGATTTCGTGCGGTTTTGGCCTATGTGCCTGCTATAGACACCAGGTCAAAACCGCAGGTCCACGCTGCATGAAGGCGCTTAACGCGATCCGTATCGCTGGCAAGGAAGTCCTGCCGCTCATCGAGGGCGGCAAGGGCATCTCCATTTCCAATGGAGCCAGCGCGGGCGCGTGGGCCGGTGCCGGCGGAATCGGCACGGTCTCGTGCGTCAATGCCGACAGCTACGATTCAAGCGGCATTCTGTTACCGCAGGTCTACAAGGGCCGGACCCGTGTCGACCGGCACGAAGAGCTGATCGAATTCGGTATCAAGGGCGGTCTTGCCCAGATTCGTGAAGCGTACGAGCGCGCCTCCGGCAACGGCTTCATCAATATCAATGTGTTGTGGGAAATGGGCGGCGCCCAGCGGGTGCTGCACGGCGTGCTCGAGCGGGCGAAGGACCTGGTCCACGGCGTCACCTGCGGCGCCGGCATGCCCTACAAGCTGGGCGAGATTGCCGCCCGCTACGGGGTGCGCTATTACCCGATCATCTCTTCCGGCCGCGCCTTCCGCGCCCTGTGGAAGCGCGCTTATTTCAAGTTCGCCGAGATGCTGGGTGGTGTGGTCTACGAAGATCCGTGGCTGGCCGGCGGCCATAACGGCCTGTCCAATTCGGAAGATCCGCTGCGTCCCGAGGCGCCCTATCCGCGAATCGTCGAACTGCGCAAGACCATGAACGAGTTCGGCCTGCACGACACGCCCATCATCATGGCGGGCGGCGTGTGGTATCTGCGCGACTTCGAGGACTGGATCGACAACCCGGAAGTGGGCCCGATCTGCTTCCAGTTCGGTACCCGCCCGCTGCTCACCCGGGAAAGCCCGATCCCCGAGCTGTGGAAGCAGCGGCTGATGACCCTGGACGAGGGCGACGTGCAGCTCCACCGCCACTCACCCACCGGCTTCTATGCCTCGGCGGTGCGCAACGATTTCCTTGCCGAGCTCGACGGGCGCAGCGAGCGCCAGATCGCCTTCACGGCCGAGCCGGTCGGCGAGCACCAGGTGCCGTTTTCGCTCGGCGCCCGCAAGAACACGGTCTTCCTGACGCCGGGCGATGCCCAGCACGTGGCGGACTGGGAAGCCCAGGGCTACGATCGCCCCATGCGCACCCCCGACCAGACGCTGATCTTCGTCGCCGCCGAGAAGCAGCGCGAGATCCAGAAGGACCAGGCCGACTGCATGGGCTGTCTCAGCTCGTGCCGGTTCTCCAACTGGGCCGATCACGGTGACTTTTCCAACGGCAAGAAGGCCGATCCGCGTAGCTTCTGCATCCAGAAGACGCTGATGGATATCGCCCATGGCGGCGATGTGGACAACAATCTGATGTTCGCCGGTCACAGCGCCTACCGCTTCGCCCAGGACCCGTTCTACTCGAACGGCTTCGTCCCCACGGTGAAGCAGCTTGTCGACCGCATCGCCACGGGCGACTGACTACTTTTCCATTGCTGTCGCTGTCTTGCCGCGCCCCGGACTGCTTCCGGGGCCGGTCGCGGGCTGGGACATCACCAGCCCGGACAGGCGCAGGGGCGCACGGCGCGCTTTGGTTCAGTCCAGCTTGGGCGGCAGGTCCGGGTCGGCTTTCTTTGCCGCCCGCTGGAAGGCAGGGCGCTCGCCGATGCGTTTCAGATAGGCCAGCAGGTTCGGCATGTGCGAAATGTCCCGCGGCACGAACAGGCGCATGGTCGTCAGCGGGAACAGCATGATGATGTCGGCGGCGGTGAACTCGCTGCCGGCGAAATAGCGCGCCTTGCCCAGCCGATCCTCTACCATGGCGAACGCCTTGTCGCCGCGTGACCGCAGCGCCCGGGTCACATCGGTTTCGGGCACGTCCATCATCTGCAGGATGATGCCCACCATGGCGCTGGGCATCATGGAGCCGTTGGCGAAGTTGAACCAGAACAGGTAGTCGGCGAAATTCGGGTGGTCGGGCTTCAGCGCCAGCCGGCCATTGCCGTATTTGGCGTTGATGTATTCGATGATCGCGCCGGACTCGCCCAACACCAGGTCGCCGTCGGTGATCACCGGCGCGGTGCCGAACGGATGAATCGCCTTGTACTCGGGAGGCGCGAGCCGGGTGACGGGATCCCGGTCATATTTTTTCATTTCGTATGGAATGTTCAGCTCCTCGCACAGCCAGACGATTCGGTCCGATTGCGAGATGCCCAGATGATGCACGGTCAGCATGGTCTTCCTTCCCGGAAATGTCTGGGCAGAGTCCTAACCCGACATGCGCCCGACCGCCATGGATATCGTGCGGCGCCGGCGTCGGAGCCTGCTGGACTAGGGTGCCGGCGTCTGCTCGACAGGGGCCAGCACCTGCTTGATGTCGCCGACCATCAGCACCACGGGCGTGATGTGCTCGGGGCCCGAGGCATGGGCCAGCGTGCCCGAGACCACGAAGCTGGTGCCCGCGAGTTCGGCGCGGAACTGCGGCCCGCCAGGCTGAAACACCAGCTGCACGCTGTTCAGGTTCTGCTCGGGCGTGTTGGCCGGATTGGCGGGGTCGCCGTCGACGCAGATCGCCGGGCTCAGTTGCAGGATCGGCACCTGGACGATCGCATCGGTTTTGGGCGTGGCGCCGTAACCGGGCGGGCCGGACACCTGCAGCGAGTTCACCATGCCGGTCAGCGCCACCGGCGCGGGTCCATATGTCAGGCAGGCCGGTTCGGCGAGCGCAGCGGTGCACGACAGGCCCAGCACCAGGCTGGCGGCTGCGGCGGCGGCGCGCGCGGACCGGCGTGGATTGGCGGCAATCAGACGGCGTGTCATCGGATGCTCCTCGGGTGTTGGAGGCGGGGATCCGGGGACAAACGATGAAACTGCAGCAATGTGCCGCCGCGATCGGCCCATTGCTTGACTTTTGCAGTCTGGAGTCAATCTAATGACGGTGATGCGCAACCGCGCCCACCGTGCATCTTTCGATGGACAAAAACATGACCGAACGACCTTACGCCCAAGCGATCAACCGTCTCCGTGATGCGGACCTGCGTCCGACGCGGCAACGGCTGGCCCTGGCCAAATTATTGTTCGAGCAGGGCTGCGATCGCCATGTCACGGCGGAGACGCTGCACGAAGAGGCGCAGAAATCCGGCGCCCGCGTGTCGCTCGCCACGGTCTACAATACGCTGCACCAGTTCACCGATGTGGGCCTGTTGCGCGAGATCATGGTGGATTCGGGCAAGACCTATTTCGACACCAATATTTCCGACCACCACCATTTCCTGTGCGAGACGTCGGGGAATCTTACCGACATACCGGCGCATATGGTGACCGTGGCCGGGCTGCCGCAGGCGCCCGACGGCCGCAAGATCAGTCGCGTCGACATCGTCATCCGCATCTGCGACGAGTGACCCGCCGCCGCCTTATTTAGAATCATTCTAAATAAGGCTTGACCCCGGGAACGTGACGGTGTGTAGTAGCGTCACGCCAGCGCTCGACGCGCTGGCCGAGAGCCTTTGACGAGGCTGGGGAACAGATAACACTAGCTCAGGAGAACATCATGTCGCTCGCCGGTTCCAAGACCGTAGACAATCTGAAAGCCGCCTTTGCCGGCGAAAGCCAGGCCAACCGCCGCTACCTCTATTTCGCGCAGAAGGCCGATGTGGAAGGCTACAACGATGTGGCCGCGGTGTTCCGCTCGACCGCCGAAGGCGAGACCGGCCATGCTCACGGCCACCTGGAATTCCTCGAGGCGGTCGGCGATCCCGCGACCGGCGAGCCGATCGGCGAAACCTCGCTGAACCTCAAGGCCGCCATCGCCGGCGAGACCCACGAATACACCGACATGTATCCTGGCATGGCCCGCACGGCCCGCGAGGAAGGCTTCGACGAAATCGCCGACTGGTTCGAGACGCTGGCGAAGGCCGAACGTTCGCATGCCGGCCGTTTCCAGAAGGCCCTGGACACCCTGGGCGCCTGATCAAGCCCACCGTCCTGACGGGATGGGGCCGGAGTCTTCGCTGACTCCGGCCATTCCGCCGCCCACACCCCATTGAAAGAGGAAGCGCCATGGCTGAAGGCAGTCTCGACGCGCCGATCCGCCATCCACTGGATTGGAACAATCCGGACTTTTACGACGCCGAAAAGCTCGACGAGGAAGTCCGCCGGGTTTTCGACATCTGCCATGGCTGCCGCCGCTGCTTCAATCTGTGCGATTCGTTCCCGCGCCTGTTCGACCTGGTCGATGAATCCCCGACCATGGAACTGGATGGGGTCAAGAGCGAGGACTTCAAGCCGGTCGTCGACGCCTGCACGCTCTGCGATCTGTGCTTCATGACCAAGTGCCCCTACGTGCCGCCGCACGAGTTCAACCTGGACTTCCCGCATCTTATGCTGCGCTACCGCGCGGCCGAGCGCAAAGCAGGGCACACCAAGTTCACCCACGAACAGCTGGTCCAGACCGACCGCAACGGCAAGCTGTTCGGTCCCGTCGCGCCCGTCGTCAACTGGGCCACCGACCTGGACAACAAGCTGACCCGGCCCATCATGGAAGCGGTCGCCGACGTGGACCGCAACGCCTATGTGCCCAAGTTCCAGGGCGACACCTTCGTGCGCCGCGCGAAGAAGCATCCGCCGGCGGTCAACGCCGCGGCGCCGGGACATGGCCGCAAGGCGGTGATCTATGCAACCTGCTTCGCCAATTACAACAATCCGGATATCGGCGTCGCCACCCAGGCGGTGCTGGCGCGGAACGGTGTCGAGACCGAGGTGGTCTATCCCAAGTGCTGCGGCATGCCGCTGCTCGAGCAGGGCGACATCGAGGGCGTCGCCGCGAACGCCCGCAAGGTGACCGCCGAGCTGTTGCCCTGGGTCGAGAAGGGCTATGACATTGTCGCGCTGGTGCCGTCCTGCGCACTGATGCTGAAATTCGAATGGCCGCTGATCCTGCCCGGCGATGAAACCGTGAAGAAGATCTCCGAGGCCACGTTCGATTCCGCCGAATATGTCGTCGACATCGCCCGCAAGCAGGGTTTGGCCGACGGCCTTCAGCCGCTCGAAGGCGGCGTCACCGTCCATCTCGCCTGCCACGCCCGCGCCCAGAACATGGGTCCGAAAGCGGCCGAGATGCTGCGGCTGATCCCCGAGCCCGACGTGGCGGTAATCGAGCGTTGCTCGGGCCATGGCGGCTCGTGGGGCATGATGAAAGACAATTTCGAGGTGGCGATGAAGGTCGGCAAGCCCGTCGCCCAGAATGCCGTCAAACAGGCCAAGGCCTATGTGTCCAGCGAGTGCCCGCTGGCCGCCGATCATATCGTCCAGGGCATGGAACGTCTCGACAAGGACAAGACGCCGGCGCGTTCATGGCACCCCATGGAGCTGATGGCGCTGGCCTACGGCATCCGGCCGTAAGGAGTTTCCCGATGACCAAGCAAATCACGCGTGCCGACATCCTGCCGACCGCGGAATATGGCGCGATCCGCAAGCAGAAGCGCTCGGAACTGGTGGCGAAGAAGCGGCATCGCCGGGTTGAAGTCGGCCCCCACGTGACCTTCTATTTCGAGAGCTACGAGACCATGTGGCTTCAGATTCACGAGATGCTCTTCATCGAGAAGGGCGGCGAGGCGCAGGTCGATGACGAGCTGGCTGCCTACAACCCGCTGATTCCGCAGGGTTCCGAGCTGATCGCCACCATGATGTTCGAGATCGACGACGAGAATCGCCGCAAGCGTGTGCTGGGCCGGCTGGGCGGCGTCGAGCAGACGGTGACGATCACCATCGGCAGCCACGTGGTCCGCGCCACCGCTGAAGAGGACGTCGACCGGACAACCGCGGAAGGCAAAACGTCCTCGGTCCATTTCCTGCGTTTCCCGTTCACGCCCGAGCAGATCGCCGCCTTCCGCGACCTCTCGCAGCCCGCCATTCTCGGCATCGGCCACGAGGGTTACCAGCACATGGCCATGCTGTCGGCGGACACGCGCAACGCGCTGGCCAGCGACTTCGACGTCTAGGCTGGCATCGCTCCCGCATGGCGCGGGAGCACACGCCCTCAGTTGTTGAGCGTCGCCCGCGCGGCGTTCCGCCCGGCGACCCGGCCGTAATACGAGCCCGGGCCAAGACTCAGGCCGCTGGCATAGCCCTTGCCGTCCTGGGGAATGCTGGAGACGCAGGCGCCGGCCGCGTAGAAACCCGGAATGACCCGTCCCGTCCCGTCCAGCACCTCGCTATCGGCCGTGGTGCGCAGGCCGCCCAGGGTGAGATAACGATAATCCGAACTGGTGTAGGACAGGTCGAAGGCCGCGAAAGGCGGCTTGTCGAGCGGCTTCACCCAGTCGGGATGCTTGTTCCACAACGGGTCGGATCCCTGCGCGGCGGCCTTGTTGTAATCGGCCATGGTCCTTTGCAGCGCGCCCTGCGGAAGCCGCAGCCCGGTTTCCATTTCGGCAATGCTGTCCCAGCCGTCGATCAGCCGCTTCTGGATTTCCGGATAGGCGAATATCTCCGAATCGACGATCAGATAGGCCGCCGCGCCGGGCTGCTCGGCGATGTGCTCGGCGGTGCGGCCGTGATAGCTGTCCTCGGCCACGAAACGCTCGCCGCGGGTGTTGACCACGATGCCCTTGATCAACTGGCCCGGCGGATAGAACGACGAGGTCGCGATCGTGCCGCTCATTGCCTGGGTCGCCGCGCCGGCCGACAGGCCCAGCATCAACGCGGCGCCGTCATTGTGGGGAATCCCCAGCGCTTCCGCCGCCTCGGGAAGCTGCGGCGCGTAGCGCCGCATCAGTTCCTTGTTCATGCCGAAGCCGCCCGCCGCCAGGATCACCGCGCGGCGGGCGCGCAGATGGACGGGGCCGGATGTCTGGCGGACCTTTACGCCCATGATGCGGCCGGCGTCGTCGCGCACCAGCGCCTTTACCTCGCTGTCGGTCTGGACCCGCACGCCTTCCTCGGCGCAGCGGGCAATCAGTGCGTTCATGGCCAGCGCGCCGCCGCCATCGCCCACCTTGGCCACCTTGTGGCCGCGCGGCACCGGCGTGGCGATCTGGTAATAGGGCCAGACCTTTTCGTTGCCGGTCGAGGCGAGGCACTCGCTGGTCGGCGCGATCACCGCCTTGTCCTTGTAGTAGGTGCGCTCGAAGGGCACGCCCTGGGTCTCCAGCCAGTCGAAATGGTCGGCCGCGTCGTCGCAGAAGCGCCGCACGATGCGCGCGTCGGGCGCGCTGGTGCTGGCCATCAGGAACCTGAACATCTCCTCGGCGCTGTCGTCGTAGCCAACGGCCTTCTGCACGGCAGTGCCGCCGCCCAGGTAAAAGATGCCCGCCGACAGGGCGCTGGCGCCGCCGCCGCCGCTGGCCCGCTCGATCACCAGCACATCGGCGCCCGCCCGGCGGGCTTCCAGCGCGGCACAGGCGCCGGCGATGCCATAGCCGATGACGATAACGTCAGCGGTGTCGTTCCAGGCGCTGACCTGGTCGGCGCGCAGCAATTCGGGTGTGGTGGTCATGCAGTCCTCGCTGTTCGATCGCCGGGGTGGAAATTACGCCGCACGGCCCGGGCCCGGACGAGGAGCTCCCCGTCCATTCCTGTCGGCGCGCGATGGCGCGCAGGTCACCGTTGCTCGCGACTGGTCCGGATTCATCGTGTTTCCTGTTGGCGCGCCGTGCTAAATGGCTTGACCGACGATAACATAAGACGTCTGTTGTACAACATCTATCTTATTTCCTTTTCCGGAGGGAAGCGTGCCGCCCGACATCGACCAGGATCAGCGCCGCGAGGACGTCGCCAGGACTGCGGCCAAGCTGGTCGCTGAACGCGGCATGGGCGCCATCACGTTCCGCAACCTGGCCGCGGAAATGGGATGCAGCACCACCGCGATCAGCCACTATTTCACCAACCGCGACGAGATTCTCGCCGAGACCTACCGATACGTCGCCGCCCGGGCGGGGCAGGGACGCAAGCCGCCGCCCGGCGCCGATGCGCGCGCCCGCTTGCAGTCAATCGAGCGGATTCTGCCGCTTGATGCGGGGACATGGGATAATTGGGTGATCTGGCTGTGTTTCTGGACCGAGGCGCTGTTCAATCCGGCCCTGGCGCGCCAACAGAAGGAATATTCCCGCGGCAGCCGCCGGATGATCGAGGACCTGCTTGAATCCGTGGGCTGCCCGGAGCCGCTCGCCGCCAGCCTGTCGCAGAAGGTGATGACCACGCTCTACGGCATTGCCGTGCAGGCCGCGTTTGACCGGGAATCCTGGACGCCGGCGGCGCAGCGTGCGGCGCTGCACGATGTGTTGCAGCCGGTATTCGACCTGATACCGGAAGCCGCTACTCCTTGAAGACCTCGTAGGAATAGGCGCCCCAGAGACTCGACTTGCGCAGCCAGCCGGTGGCGCCGTCAACTTCCAGCTTGCACCATTCCTTGCGGCATTCGTCGAGCTCGCCCTGCACGCCCTTCTTGGCATAGAGCACGGGCGAAGCCGTGTCTTCGGGATCGCGGCGCAGGGTGGCGACGGCCACGGTGACGATCGCGCCCCGTTTCGACGACACCATGTGCTTGAGCATCCAGCCTTCGGCGCCGTCCACATCGCGCACTTTGCGCCACAGCTCGTATTCGGCGATGATCTCGACCGGCATGCCGCGGCGGGTATAGACCCAGTCGATCGGATAGCGGCTGCCCGGGCCGACGCGCATGTTGATCTTGCCGGACGACAGGGTGACGAAGCGGGGCAGCGGCAGGCCGGTGACGCCGCCGGCACCGGTCTCTTCGTCTTCGGCCTGCGCCCTTGCGGGCGCCGCCGGCAGCGCGGCCAGAAGGCACAGCGCGACCAGGAATCTCGCGACGATCTTCAAGCGGATGACCTGCCTATCCCCATGCACCACCAAAGGTTTATGCCGACCATGGGAATCGGTCAAGCGGCCACGCCGAATGCGGCCCTTGCAGGTTTGAAACCAAGGGGTACATCTGCTAGACACAGTTCGAGGGAACGGGCCAGAATCCCTCGTTATCCGACTGATATTTCGCCGTGGAGGGCGCCTCGATGACGTACAGGAAGACCAAGGTCATCGTCACCCGCAAGCTGCCCGATCCCATCGAGACGCGGCTGATGGAACTGTTCGACGTCCGCCTCAACCTGGAGGACAAGCCGTTCAACCAGGCCGAGCTGATCGCCGCCGTCAAGGAAGCGGATGTCCTGGTCCCGACCGTGACCGACCGGATCGATGCCGGGGTGCTGGTGCATGCCAATCCGGACCTGCGGCTGATCGCCAATTTCGGCACCGGCGTCGACCACATCGATCTGGCCACCGCGCGCCAGCGCGGCATCACCGTCACCAACACGCCGGGCGTGCTGACCGAGGACACCGCCGACATGACCCTGGCGCTGATGCTCGCCGTACCGCGCCGCCTGTCGGAGGGCGAGCGGCTTCTGCGAGACGGCGACTGGCAAGGCTGGTCGCCCACCGGCATGCTGGGCCACCGCATCTGGGGCAAGCGGCTCGGTATCATCGGCATGGGGCGCATCGGCTCGGCCGTGGCCCGGCGCGCCAAGGCGTTCGGCATGCAGATCCACTATCACAACCGCAACCGGGTGCGCGAGGACACCGAGCGCGAGCTGGAGGCCACCTACTGGGAAAGCCTCGACCAGATGCTGGCCCGCATGGACATCGTGTCGGTGAACTGCCCGCATACGCCCGCCACCTTCCACCTGCTGTCGGCACGGCGGCTCGCGCTGCTGCGCTCGCATTGCTACATCGTCAACACCGCGCGCGGCGAGGTGATCGACGAGAACGCGCTGATCCGCATGCTGCGCAACAAGGAGCTGGCCGGGGCCGGGCTCGACGTGTTCGAGCACGAGCCGGCGGTGAATCCCAAGCTGCTGGCCATGGACAATGTGGTGCTGCTGCCGCACATGGGTTCGGCCACCATCGAGGGCCGCATCGACATGGGCGAGAAGGTCATCATCAACATCAAGACCTTCGTCGACGGCCACGCCCCGCCGGACCGGGTGCTGGAAGGGCTGCTTTAGGCTCTGAGGTCGCTGCACGTACTCCACGGGCACCAAGGCAAGGTCTGCATGCCATTCAATTGCATACCTGCGGCGACCTGGCCCAGCCGAACCTTACGCCAGAGAATGTTTGCGCATTCGGTGAGCATCAACTGTGGTGCGATCAACAGGCTGGTAGAGGCAAGACGCAACGCCTCGGCGCTCTATTGTTTTCCTCGACTGTCCATCTGATCGCGACGCTGGCGTCAACGACCGCACGCTCCACTAGCGCGAATCCCGCATTTCGCGCAACAATTCGGCGCTGTCGGTCTGTTGGGTGCCACGTGTTTCTTCGTGGTGTCTGGCCAGACGCTCCCAGATGTCGTCGGCAGACCGACGTACAGCTTCCGTGAGAATCCGCCGCGATTCATCTTGACGCGATACGCCACGCTTCGCGGCCCTTACCGCCAGACCGCGGATCACGTCGTCGTCCAGCTTTCGGATGGTTATGTCGGCCATCGGTTCGCTCCGCCATCATTGATGGCAATGATGGCAAAACATAAGGCGCTTTACACGAAAACCATATCGCCGCTTGCTGACCCGTCGTTGAGGAAGCTGACCGCGCCCGCCACCTCCAGGTTCAGGTCGGTCCGCAGCTGCGCCGGCTTCAGCTCGCACAAAGCGAGGGCCGTCTCGCAAACCAGCAGGCGGGCGCCCAGGTCGCGGCAGGCGGTCAACAATTCCTCCAGTCCGGCGACCCGCAGGGCCTTCGCCCTGTGGTCGTCGTCGGGCATGCGCCAGTGCGTTGCCAGCGCCTGGACGGCGTTGCCCGCGAACAGGATGGTGACCGGCTTGCCGATGGCCGCCGCGGCGCTCGCCATCACCAGCGCATAATGCATGCGGGAATAATCGCCCGAGTGGATGACCAGCGACAGCTTGTCGATGCCACTCATGCCGCATGCGCCGTCAGGTCATGGATCGTGGCGTGTTCGCCGCACAGGGCGCAGCCGGGATCGCGGCGCAGCTTGAGGGTGCGAAAGCGTGCATCGAGGGCGTCGTAGATGGTCAGGCGCCCGGCCATGGACTGGCCGATGCCGGTGATCTCCTTGATCGCCTCGACGGCCTGCAACGAGCCCATGACGCCCGCCAGCGCACCGATCACGCCGGCCTCGGCGCAACTCGGCACGGTGCCCGGCGGCGGTCGCTCCGGAAAGACGCAGCGGTAGCAGGGGTTCTCGCCTTCGAATGCGCGGTAGGTCGAAAGCTGGCCCTCGAACTGCCCGATGGCCGCCGAGACCAGCGGCACCCGGGCAAGATAGCAGGCGTCGTTGACCAGGAACCGGGTCTCGAAATTGTCGCTTCCATCGGCCACGAGGTCATAGCCGGCCACGAGCGTCAGGGCATTGGCCGCGTTCAGCCGCTCCTCATGCAGGATCACCGTCACGTCCGGGTTGAGCGCGGCCAGCGTCTCGGCGGCGCTTTCGGTCTTGGGCCGGCCGATATCGGCGGTCTGATGCAGGATCTGCCGCTGCAGGTTGGACAGCGACACGGTATCGTCGTCGACGATCCCCAGCGTGCCCACACCTGCGGCGGCCAGATACATCAGCAGCGGCGAGCCCAGGCCGCCAGCGCCGACCACCATCACCTTCGCGGCCAGCAGCTTCTGCTGACCGGCGCCGCCAATCTCCTTCAGGATGATGTGGCGGGCATAGCGCTCGATCTGGTCGTCGCTGAAGTCCATCAAAGCCCTTCGAACAGCTGGGTCGACAGGTAGCGCTCGGCGAAGGACGGGATGATGATGACGATGGTCTTCCCGGCCATCTCCGGGCGCGTGCCGAGTTCGACGGCGGCGGCGATTGCCGCGCCCGACGAGATGCCCACGGGAATGCCTTCGGTCCTCGCGAGTTCCCGGGCATAGGCGAACGAGGTTTCGTTGCCGATGGTCAGCACTTCGTCGATCACCTCGGTATTGAGGATCGACGGGATAAAGCCGGCGCCGATGCCCTGGATCTTGTGCGGGCCGGGCTGGCCGCCGGACAGGACCGGACTGTCCTCGGGCTCGACCGCGACGATCAGAACGCCGGGTTTACGGGCCTTCAGCACTTCGCCCACACCGGTGATCGTGCCGCCGGTGCCGACGCCCGAGATGACCGCGTCGACGCCGCCGTCGGTGTCGTTCCAGATTTCCTCGGCGGTGGTGATGCGGTGGATCGACGGATTGGCCGGGTTGTCGAACTGCTGCGGTATCACGGCGTGCTCGAAGGTTTCCTTCAGTTCCTCGGCGCGCTGGATGGCGCCGCGCATGCCCTTGGCGGCCGGCGTCAGCTCGAGTTCGGCGCCCAGCAGCAGCAGCATCTTGCGCCGCTCGGTCGACATGCTCTCGGGCATCACCAGGATCAGCCTGTAACCTTTGGCTGCGCAGACGAAGGCGAGTGCGATGCCCGTGTTGCCCGATGTGGGTTCGACGATGACCGTGTCCGGATTGAGCACGCCCGCCTCTTCCATGGCTTCGATCATGGCGACGCCGATACGGTCCTTCACCGACGAGATGGGATTGAAGAACTCCAGCTTGCACAGCAGGTTGGCCTTGACGTTGTGGGCCTTGGCCAGCCGGTCGATGCGCACCAGCGGCGTATCTCCAATGGTATCGATGATGGAATCGTAGACCTTGCCGCGGCCCTTGGTCCCCGTCTTGCTGATCGGCATGTGGCGCTCCTTTAAAATCCGGAATTCAGGTTCGGTTCGGCTTCCGGGTGACGAAAGCGCTCTAGATGGTGAAGTCGAGGCGGTCTTTGGATTCGCGCGGCACGCCGGTCCCAGCGGCTTCGCTGCACAAATCCTCGACGGTCACCGAATCGAGCCGTTCCATCATGTCCTGCTGGATGGAGTCGAGCAACGGGGCGATGATCCGCTTGCCCATGGCCGATTCGGATTCGTAGCCGCCGCCGGCTTCATCCTCCATGGCGGCGATGACCCGGACGATCTCGCCCACGGAGACGCGTCGGCGTTCGCGGGCAAGCAGATAGCCGCCGCGCGGGCCGCGCACGCCCTTCAGAATGCCCGCCCGCACCAGCTGCTGCATGACCTGCTCGAGATAACGCTGCGGGATTCCCTGGCGGGCGGTGATTTCCTTGGATTGCACCGGCTCGGCGCGGGCGTTGTAGGCGATGTCCGCCACCGCCTCAAGCGCATAAAGGGTTTTTCGCGACAGCTTCAGCACGTCTCAGCCCTTGCCGGTCGATCCGAAGCCGCCGGCGCCGCGCGCCGTCTCGCTCAGTTCGGCCTCGTGGAACTCGGCCTGCACCACCGGCGCCACGATCATCTGCGCGATGCGGTCGCCGCGGCGGATCAGGAACGGCTCGTGGCCCAGATTGATCAGGATCACGCCGACCTCGCCGCGATAGTCCGCGTCGATGGTTCCCGGCGTGTTGAGCACGGTGACGCCCTGCTTGAGCGCCAGGCCCGAACGCGGCCGGACCTGCGCCTCGTAGCCTTCCGGCAGGCCGATGGCGATGCCGGCAGGAATCAGCCTGCGCTCGCCCGGCGCGATGGTCACGTCCTCGCCGATGGCAGCGGTCAGGTCGGCGCCCGCTGCCTGGCTGGTCTGATAGGCGGGCAGGGCCAGCCCTTCCGCGTGGGGCAGGCGGCGGATCGAGACGGAAACGCGCATCAGGCGGCAGGCTCCTTCAGATAATCGGCGATGCGGCGGGCGAGTCGCTCGGCCACCGCAGACTTGCTCGCGGGCGGCCAGTCCTCGACGGCATCGGCGGTGACCAGGTGCACCGTATTGTCGTCGCCGCCCATGATGCCGGTGCCCGGGGATACGTCGTTGGCGACGATCCAGTCGCACTTCTTCTTGTCCCGCTTCGCCTGCGCGTAGGCGACCACGTTCTGGGTTTCGGCGGCAAAGCCGATAACGAGGCCAGGCCGGTCGTTGGACCGGGCCGACAGGGTGGCCAGGATGTCCGGGTTCTCGACCAGTTTCAGGCTGGGCGGTCCCCCGCCGTTCTTCTTGATTTTCTGCGGGCTGCCGTCGGCCATGCGCCAGTCGGCGACAGCGGCGACGCAGACCGCCACGTCGGCGGGGAGCGCGGCCTGGCAGGCGGCCAGCATCTCGCGGGCCGATTCGACGCGTACCGTGAACACGTTGGCCGGATCCGGCAGGGTCGTCGGGCCCGATATCAGCGTCGTTTCGGCGCCCAGCGCCGCCAGCGCCTGGGCGATGGCGTAGCCCTGCTTGCCCGAGCTGCGGTTGGCGATATAGCGCACCGGGTCGATCGCCTCGTGGGTTGGCCCCGCGGTCACCAGCGCGCGGCGTCCGGTCAGCGGCCGGTCGGTGGCACGGGCCGTGGCGGAAAAGAACGTCTCGACGGCGCCGACGATATCCATCACGTCGGCAAGGCGTCCGTCGCCGACCTCGCCGCATGCCAGGTCGCCGCTGCCCGGGCCGACGCGCACGACGCCGTCGCCCTCGAGGGTGCGCAGGTTGCGCTGGGTCGCCGGATGCAGCCACATCTGGACGTTCATGGAGGGGGCAATCATCACCGGCTTGTCGGTGGCGAGCAGCGCCGTGGTGGCAAGGTCGCGCGCGTTGCCGTTCGCCATGCTCGCCATCAGGTCCGCAGTTGCCGGCACGACCAGCACAAGGTCCGCCTCGCGCGACAGGCGGATGTGGCCCATCTCGGCCTCGTCGGTCAGCGAGAACAGTTCCGTGTAGGTTTTCTCGCCCGTCAGGCTGGCGACGGACAGCGGTGTGATGAACTCGGCGGCCGCCCTGGTCATGACAGCCCGGACGCGCACGCCCCGCTCGCGCAGGCGGCGGATCAGGTCGAGCGACTTGTAGGCGGCGATGCCGCCGCCGATGATCAGCAGAATCCGTTTGTCTTGCAGCATCCTGGCGCCAATTCACGGTCCGGAAGTGTAGTTATGGTAGGTACCACATTCCGGCGTGACAACAAGCAGTTTAGTTGAGAATTACTATCAATAGAGCCAGCAGCGCCGCGATCACCCACAGCGCCGCGCCCTGATTGCGCAGGTGGCGGCTCTGTGCATCGCCGATCAGCCGCGCGGTTTCGGGGTGCAGCACCAGGCCTTCGGCGGTCAGCACGGCGGCGCGCTTTTCCAGTTCGTCGGCGAGCAGCGGCAGATAGCGCAGCACCGACAGGGCGGCCTCGGCACCTTCGCGGATATAGGCGTCGGGCCCCATATTGTCGGTCAGCCAGCCCTGCACCACCGGCGGCGACACCTCCCACATGTTGATTTCCGGGTCCATGTACATGGCCAGTCCCTCGGCCATCACCATGGTCTTCTGGAGCAGGAGGAGTTGCGGCTGGGTGCGCATCTCGAACGTGGCGGTGATCTGGAAAAGCTGGGCCAGCAGCTTGCCGAACGAGATGTCACGCACCCGGCGGCCGGCGATGGGCTCGCCGATCGCGCGCAGCGCCTGGGCGAAACTGTTGATGTTCTTGGTGCGCGGCACATAGCCTGCCTCGAAATGCACCTCGGCGATGCGGCGGTAGTTGCCGGTGTGGAAGCCGCGCAGGATTTCGGCAAGGTAGCGGCGCGACTTGCGGTCCAGCCGGCCCATGATGCCGAAGTCGACGGCAACCAGATTGCCTTCGGTGTCGACGAACAGGTTACCCTGATGCAGGTCGGCATGGAAGAAGCCGTCGCGCATCACCTGCAGCAGGAAGACGCGCACCAGGACGGCGGCCAGCGCGCTCAGGTCCATGCCGGCGGCGACCAGCGCCGCGCGGTCGCCCAGCGGCGTGCCGTCGATCCATTCGGTCGTCAGCACCTGGCCGGACGTGGCGGGCCAGATCACGCGCGGCACCCGGAATCCGGGTTCTCCCGCCATGTTCTCGCGCAATTCGCTGCCGGCCGCCGCTTCGTAGCGCAGGTCCATCTCGATCGCGACGGTCTCGGCGAAGGTCTCGGCCACTTCCACCGGCCGCAACCGGCGGGAGTCCGGCACGCGCCGTTCCATCAGCCGGGCAAGCCAGTACAGCGTCGCCAGGTCGCGACGGAACGCCTCGCGCACGCCGGGACGCAACACCTTGACGGCGACGGTCACCCCGTCGGCGGTCACCGCCTTGTGAACCTGCGCGATGCTGGCGGCGGCGACGGCGTTGTCGTCGAACTCGGAAAACAGCACCGCCACCGGTTGGCCCAGTTCGGCCGCGATGATCGCCCGGGCTTGCGCGCCGGGGAAAGGCGGCAGCCGGTCCTGCAGCCGGGTCAGCGCCTCGGCCACGTCGCCACCGGCAATGTCGGGCCGGGTCGCCAGCGCCTGGCCCAGCTTGATGAAGGTGGGGCCCAGCGCCTCCAGCGCATGCGCCAGCCGTTCGCCCGGCGGGATCGCCGCATTCACGCGGCGCCGGTTGAACACGGTCAGCAGGTTCAGCGCGGCGCGCATGGCGGGCGGCACGGCCAGCAGTTCCAGCGGGAACATGGCATCGTGGCGCGCCAGCGTGCGGGCAATCTTGAAAAGTCTCAGGAAGTGGCCGGCGGCGGCGAACATGGGCGCCGCGTCAGACGCGCCAGGCCGAATGAAGGGCGACGATGCCGCCCGACATGGCGCGTGCCGAGACACGGGAAAGACCCGCCTCGTCGATCATGGCGGCAAAGGTCTCCCGGTCCGGGAAGCGCCTGATGCTCTCGACAAGGTAGCGGTAGGATTCGGCGTCGCCCGCGATCAGCCGGCCCATATGCGGCACGACATTGAGGGAATAGAAGTCATAGCCCTGCTTGAGCAGCGGGACCTCGACATTCGAGAATTCGAGACACAGGAACCGTCCGCCGGGCTTCAGCACCCGCCGGGCCTCGCGCAGCGCGGCCGGGATATCGGTGACGTTGCGGATGCCGAAGGCGATGGTATAGGCGTCGTAGGAGGCGTCGGCGAAAGGCAGCGCCTCGGCGTTGCCGGCCATCCAGTCCAGATTGTCCAGCCGTCCGGCGTTCACCGCCCGGTCCCGGCCCACATTCAGCATGGCCTCGTTGATGTCGCAGACGGTGACGGCGGCTGGTGTCCGTCCCCCGGGCACGTCGCGGTTCGCCGAATCGAGGATGCGGAAGGCGATGTCGCCGGTGCCGCCCGCCACGTCGAGCAGGCGCATGCCGGGGCGCGGGTGCAGCCAGTCGATCATGGCCGACTTCCACAGCCGGTGGACGCCGCCGCTCATGGCGTCGTTCATGACGTCGTAGCGGCTCGCCACGGAATCGAACACGCCGCGCACCAGCGCGGTTTTCTCCTTGGGGCTGACCTCGCGGAAGCCGAAGCTTGCGCCGCCTTCCCCGGAAAGGGCTGTGTTTTCGCCGTGATCCTCTATCATGCGGCGCACCTTACCCCACCCGCCTGACGGCTACCAGAAACGTTGCAGCAAACGCCATGCCCGAACTGCCCGAGGTTGAAACGGTTTGCCGCGGTCTGCGCGGCGCCATGGTAGGCCGGGTCCTGACCGGCGTGACCGCCCGCCGGCCCGATCTGCGGTTTCCGCTGCCGCCCGATTTCAGCGAGCGGCTGCAGGGCCGGCGAATCGAACGAATCGACCGCCGTGCCAAATATATTGTGGTTCACCTCGACGACGGCCAGGTGCTGATCATGCATCTGGGCATGTCGGGCCGCATGAATGTGTGGGCGCCGCAGGGCAGCAGCGAGCCGCCGCCCGTCGCGGCCCACGACCACGTGATCTTCGAGGTGGGCAACGGCAGCCGCGTGGTGTTCCACGATCCGCGCCGTTTCGGCTTCATGGCGCTGACGCGGGAAGAGGCGTTGGCGGCTCATCCCTATTTCGCCCATCTGGGGCCCGAGCCCCTGGGTGACGGCTTCAGTGCGGACTATCTGTCCGGCGTGCTGGGCGGCAAGCGCACGCCGATCAAGGCCGCGCTGCTCGATCAGCGGGTGGTCGCGGGCCTGGGCAATATCTATGTCTGCGAGGCACTGCACATGTCCGGCATTTCGCCGCGCCGCCTTGCCTGTTCCGTGTCCGGCCAGCGCGCGGAAAGGCTGGTGCCCGCCATCCGGGATGTGCTCGAGCGGGCCATCGAGGCCGGCGGCTCGAGTCTGCGCGACTACGCCCAGGTGGACGGGGAACTGGGCTATTTCCAGCATTCGTGGAAGGCCTATGGACGAGAGGGCGAGGCGTGCGGACAACCGGGCTGCGCCGGGACCATCTCGCGAATCGTCCAGAGCGGCCGCTCGACGTTCTTCTGCGGCGCGCACCAGCGATAGGCGCCGCAGATTCTTGCGCGGGGCCCAAAGCTCTGCCAAAACCCTCGCCAGCCCCTGTGACGGCAAACCATTCCGGAGGATATCCATGGCTTACGAAACCATCATTTTCGAAGTGCGCGGCAAGGTTGCGCTGATCACCCTGAACCGGCCCAAGGCGCTGAATGCGCTCTGCGGCCAGCTCATGGACGAACTGACCGACGCGCTGGGCGGCATCGAGAAGAATCCGGACATCGGCTGCACCGTCATCACCGGCAGCGAGCGTGCCTTCGCCGCGGGCGCCGACATCACCGAGATGAAGGACAAGAACTACATCGACGTGTTCACCGAGGACTTCATCACCAGCAACTGGGAAACGGTCACCCGTACCCGCAAGCCGGTGATCGCCGCGGTGGCCGGCTTCGCGCTGGGCGGCGGCTGCGAACTGGCGATGATGTGCGACTTCATCATTGCCGCCGAGAGCGCCAAGTTCGGCCAGCCCGAAATCAAGCTCGGCGTCATCCCTGGCTCGGGCGGCACCCAGCGGCTGACCCGATTCGTCGGCAAGTCGAAGGCCATGGACATGTGCCTGACCGGCCGCATGATGGATGCCCAGGAGGCCGAGCGTTCGGGCCTGGTCAGCCGCATCGTGCCGAACGACCAGCTCATCGACGAGGCATTGAAGACGGCGGCGGTGATCGCCGACATGTCGCGTCCCTCGGTGATCGTCGCCAAGGAGGCGATCAACCGGGCCTACGAGACCACATTGTCGGAAGGCGTCCGATTCGAACGGCGCACCTTCCACGCCCTGTTTGCCTTCGACGACCAGAAGGAAGGCATGAGCGCGTTTGTCGAAAAGCGTCCGGCCCAGTTCAAGAACCGCTGAAACCGGCGCGCCGGGATGGCTTGCCCTCCCGGCGCGATCCAATGGTTGACGGGTACAAGTACAGGCCGTATAAGCCGCGCCCTGTTCGTGATTTAGCGTTGAGACGGAATTCAGATGGCCAATTCGCCCCAGGCGCGCAAGCGCATCCGCCAGACCGAGCGTCGCACTGACGTCAACCGCGCCCGCCGTGGTCGTATCCGCACGTACATCAAGGGCGTCGAGCTGGCCTTGGCGTCGGGCGATGCCGCTGCCGCCTCCGCGGCGCTCAAGGCCGCCGAGCCCGAGATCATGCGCGGCGTTTCAAAGGGCGTGCTCGCCAAGAACACCGCCTCCCGGAAGATCTCTCGCCTCAGCGCGCGCGTCCGCTCGCTGAAGGCCTGATCCCGACTCGGCGCCGGCCCGGACTGCGTCCGGCCGGCAACGGTTCTCCAACTATCCCTCTACCCATGCCGATCGGCCGCCACCCGCCAGAACCATATCTGGTAGGCGGCTTCATGCAATGTACATAGAGCCGTCACAAATCGGCGAGGGGTCCACGGGGGCTGTTGCCAACGCCGTGTAATTTGCTACTCTCTCCTCCAGATTCGAAGACGGGCGGATCTCTGCAAGCAACAAATGTGTAATAAAGAGGCTATTCTTGTAGCCGCTGCAGGGATTTTGTTTGTTTCTTCTTTCGTGTACAAGGTGGTGACCTGAGGCTTCTTTGGGGAATTGTCATGTTTCCAGAATGTGGATTGGGAGGATTGGTCGGGAATGTCTGAATACGCGGACGATTTGTCTCCTCAGGACGCGTGGAAACTGCTGGAATCCGAGCCTTCCGCAATTCTGGTCGATGTGCGTACGCGGGCAGAATGGAACTATGTGGGCGTGGCCGATCTGTCGCCGCTCAGTAAAAAGCCCGCTTTCATCGAATGGCAGACCTTTCCGCAGGGCCAGCGCAACGAGCGATTCGCCGATGAGGTCGACGGCCTCGGCATCGACCGCACCGCGCCTATCCTGTTCCTGTGCCGGTCCGGCGCACGCTCGGCCGCCGCGGCGCGGCTGATGACCCAGAAGGGTTATGCGCGGTGCTATAACGTTTCCGAGGGGTTCGAGGGGGATCCCGACGACGCCCGGCACCGAGGCCGGGTCAACGGCTGGAAAGCGCGTGGTCTTCCATGGACCCAGAATTGAGGCGTTCGACCGTGACCAGGGGAACCCACCGACTCGGGGGGATTGATAACGATGCGGCCAACCCGACAATGATGACTCCATGGCAGGACGCGTGGCAGGGAATTCGTGCCAAGCTGCGCGCCGAATTCGGCGACGCGACCTTCGACAGCTGGCTGAAGCCGCTTGGCGTGCTGCGGGCCGAGGGATCGAAGGTCCTGATCACCGTCCCGACACGCTTCATGTGCGATTGGGTCAAGACCCATTATCTTGGCCGCATCACCGATCATTGGCGCCAGGAAACCGGGGCGGTCATCGACGTGGAACTGGTGGTCAGCGTCCAGTCGCCGCCGCCCATCGCCATCGCCGTGGCGGCGCAGCCCGCCACGAGGCCGGCCGCTTCGCCGGTCCGGTCCAACGGCCATGGCGAGGAACCGGACGGCGGCAACGAGGATTCCTACGGCGCGCCGCTCGATTCGCGCTTCACCTTCGACAGTTTCGTCGTGGGCAAGTCCAATGAACTTGCCCATGCGGCCGCCCGCCGGGTCTCGAACAACAGCAAGGTCCAGTTCAATCCGCTGTTTCTCTACGGCGGTGTCGGCCTGGGCAAGACCCATCTGATGCACGCCATCGCCGCCGAGATTCGCGCCCGGAACCCGGAGCGCAAGGTGCTCTACATGTCGGCGGAAAAGTTCATGTACCAGTTCATCCGGGCGCTCCGCTACAAGGACACCATGGCGTTCAAGGAACAGTTCCGGTCCGTCGACGTGCTGATGATCGACGACGTCCAGTTCATCGCCAACAAGGACAGCACCCAGGAAGAGTTCTTTCACACCTTCAACGCCGTGATCGACCAGCACCGCCAGGTGGTGATCTCGGGCGACCGGTCGCCATCGGACCTGGAGGGCATCGAGGACCGCATCAAGTCGCGGCTCGGTTGGGGCCTCGTCGCCGACGTGCATCCGACCGATTACGAGCTGCGCGTCGGTATCCTGCAGTCGAAGCTGGAGGCCATGGGCCGGCCGGACATGCCGAACGAAGTGACCGAATTCCTTGCGCGCAAGATCATCTCGAATGTGCGCGAACTGGAAGGCGCCCTTAACCGGGTCACTGCCTATGCAGAGCTTGTCGGGCGTCCCGTCTCGCTGGAGATGACCCAGGAAGTGCTGCAGGACCTGATCCGCTCCAACGACCGGCGGGTATCCATCGCCGAAATCCAGCGCCACGTGGCCGAATATTTCAATGTGCGGCTGTCCGACCTGCTGTCGGCGCGCCGGGCCCGTGCCGTCGCGCGGCCGCGCCAGGTGGCGATGTATCTGGCCAAGCAGCTGACCTCGCGCAGCCTGCCGGAAATCGGCCGCAAGTTCGGGGGCCGCGACCACACCACGGTGATGCATGCCGTGCGCCGGATCGAGGAACTGCGCGAGACCGACAGCAGCCTCGATCAGGACATCGAGAACCTGCGCCGGACGCTGGAAACCTGACCCTTCCGGCCCGTCTCCAGCCAGGCGTTCCATGGGGCCAAGCGCCCCATTTTTCGTGTCTTTCCGCCCTTCCTCTGTTAAAGTCTCGGTCCGGTTGAGCGCTGTCTTCGGGGGGCGGTTTCCGGGACCGGGCGGCGGCTTTTGGGCCGTGCCGAAAAACATAAGAAGATCAGGGGCTTGTCGGCCCGCACTACAGGTTCAACCATAGCTAAGAGCCCATGAAACTCACCATTGAACGCGCGGCGCTTCTGCGGTCGCTGGGCCACGTGCAAAGCGTCGTCGAACGGCGCACGACCATCCCGATCCTGTCCAACATGCTGCTTGAGGCGGCCGACGGGCGCCTGAACCTGACGGCGACCGACCTGGACCTCGCCGTGGTGGAATCCGTCGTGGCCGACGTCAGTGCGCCCGGTGCGATCACCACGCCCGCGCACACCCTTTACGACATCGTCCGCAAGCTGCCCGACGGCTCCCAGGTGGAGCTGGAATATCGCGGCGGCGAACAGCGCCTGACGCTCAGCGCCGGCCGCTCGCGCTTCGTGCTGGCCTGCCTGCCGCGCGAGGATTTCCCGGTGATGGCCGAGGATGCGCTGCCGCACCGGTTCAGCCTGCCGGTGGGCGATCTGAAGAAGCTGATCGACAAGACCCGCTTCGCCATCAGCACCGAGGAAACGCGGTTCTACCTGAACGGCATCTACCTGCATGTGGCCGATGGCGCGGAACCCCTGCTGGTGGGCGTAGCCACCGACGGCCACCGCCTTGCGCGCGTTCGCCTGCCCATGCCGATGGGGGCCGCCGGCATGCCGGGTGTCATCGTGCCGCGCAAGACCATTCAGGAAGTCCGCAAGCTGCTCGACGAAGCCGACGGAACGGTGCAGGTCGGCCTGTCCGACAGCAAGATCCGCTTCGAATTCGCCGACGCGGTGCTGACCTCGAAGCTGATCGACGGCACGTTTCCCGACTATGTCCGCGTGATCCCGACCAACAACGACCGGCTGCTCGAGGTGGACGCCAAGCTGTTCGCCGAAGCCATCGACCGCGTGTCGACCATCTCCAGCGAGAAATCGCGGGCGGTGAAGCTGATCATCGATACCGACAAGGTAACGCTTGCCGTCAACAGTCCGGACAGCGGTTCGGCCACGGAAGAGCTGGCCGCCGGATATTCGTCCGAGGCCATGGAGATCGGCTTCAACGCGCGCTACGTGCTAGACATCATGGGGCAGGTCGAAGGCGACACGGTGCATGTGTCATTCGCCGACGCAGCCGCGCCGACCCTGGTTCAGGACGGCGGCGACGACACTGCCCTCTACGTGCTGATGCCGATGCGCGTCTGACGCGGTCGCATCCGGGAAAAGAATGCTGCAGGCCGAACAACATGCCGGGCGGGAGAACGCTCCCGAAGCGGCGGCGTTGCCGCTGGCCGTTACCCGGCTGACCCTGACCGACTTCCGCAACTATGCCGCGGAACGGATCGAGGCAGCGCCCCGCCCGGTGGTGCTGACCGGCCCCAATGGGGCGGGCAAGACCAATGTGCTCGAGGCGCTGTCCTATCTCACGCCGGGACGCGGGCTGCGCGGCGTGCGGCTGCCCGAGCTGGCAAGGATCGGCGGCGCGGGCGGCTGGTCGGTCGCGGCCCGGATCGAAACGCCGACAGGCGTGGCTGCCGTGGGTACCGGCATCGAGGGCAGGACCGCCGACGGCGACGATGACGGCGCCGCCGACGATGGGAGCGTCGAGCGCCGCGTGGTGCGGATCGATGGTGCGCCGGCCCGCGGGCCGGCGGCCCTTGCCGACCTGATCCGGGTGGTGTGGTTGACGCCGCAGATGGACCGGTTGTTCATCGAAGGCCGCTCCGATCGGCGCCGCTTCCTCGACCGGCTGGTGCTGGGCTACGACCCGGAGCACGGCAGGCGGGTTGGCGCCTATGAGCGGGTGATGCGCGAGCGGCTGAAATTGCTGCGCGACGGCGGCGGCGACGACGTCTGGTTGAGCGCGCTGGAGGGCCGCATGGCCGAGGCTACCGTCGCCATCGCGGCGGCCCGGCGCGAGGCGGTGATGCGACTGCGCGGCGCGCTTGCCGCCGGCATCGGCCCGTTCCCCCGCGCCGAGTTGACCGTACGCGGTCTGGCCGAGGATCTGCTGGGCGAGTTTGCGGCCGTTGACGTCGAAGGGCGGCTCCAGGCGCTGCTGCGCCGGAACCGGCACGCTGATCGGGATGCGAACCGGACCCAGGAAGGCGCTCACCGCGCCGACCTGGAAGTGACGCATCTGGCAAAGGGTTTGCCGGCGGGGCTGTGCTCCACCGGTGAGCAAAAGGCGCTGTTGGTGGCCGTAGTGCTGGCCGACGCGCGGCTTCAGGCGGTGCATCGCGGCGCGCCGCCATTGCTGCTGCTCGACGAGGTGGCGGCGCATCTGGACGAGGCGCGCCGGGAGGCGCTGTTCGACGAGATTCTGGCGCTCGGCTGCCAGGCCTGGATGACAGGCACGGACCGGGCGCTGTTCGAAAGACTGACGGGCAAGGCGCTGTTCCTCGGCGTCGCCCAAGGCAAGGTGAACAATGGCTAACGATGACATTCAGCCGAACGACGGTTCCGACTACGGCGCGGATTCCATCAAGGTGCTGCGCGGCCTCGATGCCGTGCGCAAGCGCCCGGGCATGTATATCGGCGATACCGAAGACGGATCGGGGTTGCACCACCTGGTGTTCGAGGTGACGGACAACGCCATCGATGAATCGCTGGCCGGCTATTGCGACGATATCCGCGTGGTGCTGCATCCGGATGGCAGCCTTTCGGTGACCGACAACGGTCGCGGCATCCCGACCGATATCCATCACGAGGAAGGCGTCTCCGCGGCCCAGGTCATCATGACCCAGCTCCATGCCGGCGGTAAGTTCGACCAGAATTCCTACAAGGTGTCGGGCGGCCTGCACGGCGTCGGCGTATCGGTGGTGAACGCCCTGTCCGAATGGCTCGAGCTGCGGATCTGGCGGAACGGCCAGGAATTCTACATGCGCTTTCACCACGGCGAGCCGCAGGAAGACCTGGCGCCGGTCGGCCCATCGGATGGCAAGACCGGAACCCAGGTGCGCTTCCTGCCGTCGGGCGAGACCTTCCCGCAGATCGTGTTCGACTACGACACACTGGAGCACCGGCTGCGCGAGTTGGCGTTCCTCAACTCCGGTGTGCGTATCAATCTGTTCGACCAGCGCCACGCCGAACACAAGCATGTGGAGCTGTTCTACGAAGGCGGCGTCTCGGCCTTCGTCAGCTATCTGGACCGTAACAAGACCGCGCTGCACTCGCCGCCGGTGGTGGTCACCGGTGAACGCGACGGCATCATCGTGGAAGCCTCGCTGCAGTGGAACGACAGCTATCACGAGAACGTGCTGTGCTTCACCAACAACATTCCGCAGCGTGACGGCGGCACCCATCTGGCCGGTTTCCGCGCGGCGCTGACGCGCACCGTCAACGGCTATGCCAACGAGCAGATGGGCGCCAAGCGGGACAAGGTGCCGCTGACCGGCGACGACGCCCGCGAGGGTCTCACCTGCGTGCTGTCGGTGAAGGTGCCCGATCCCAAGTTCTCGTCCCAGACCAAGGACAAGCTTGTCTCGTCCGAGGTGCGCCCCGTGGTCGAGAGCCTGATCAACGAGAAGCTCAATCAGTGGCTGGAGGAGCATCCCTCCGACGCCAGGATCATCGTCGGCAAGGTGATGGAAGCCGCGCTTGCCCGCGAGGCGGCGCGCAAGGCCCGCGAGATGACCCGCCGCAAGGGCGCGCTCGACGTGGCCAATCTGCCCGGCAAGCTGGCCGATTGCCAGGAACGTGATCCGGCGCTGTCCGAACTCTTCATCGTCGAGGGCGATTCGGCCGGCGGCTCGGCCAAGCAGGGCCGCGACCGTGGCCGCCAGGCCGTACTGCCGCTGCGCGGCAAGATTCTCAATGTGGAGCGGGCCCGGTTCGACCGCATGCTCGGTTCGCAGGAAATCGGCACGCTGATCACGGCGCTCGGCACGGGCATCGGCCGCGACGACTTCAACCTGGACAAGCTGCGCTACCACAAGGTCATCATCATGACCGATGCCGACGTGGACGGTGCCCATATCCGGACCCTGCTGTTGACCTTCTTCTACCGGCAGATGCCGCAGCTGATCGACCGCGGGCATCTCTATATCGCTCAGCCGCCGCTCTACAAGGTGAGTCGCGGCAAGTCCGAGGTCTATCTCAAGGACACGCCGGCGCTGGATCTCTATCTGATCGAGACCGGTATCCGCGACATGGTGCTTTCGCTGCATGACGGCGCCCAGCGCGCGGGCGAGGATCTGCGGGCCCTGGTGCTGCGCGCCTCGCGCGTACAGTCGCTGCTGGAAAGCCTGCCCGGCCGCTATTCGCGTCCATTGCTCGAGCAGCTGGCGATCGCCGGCGCGCTGAATCGCGACCTGTTGACCGATGACGCGCTGGCGGTCCGGCTCGCCGACCAGGTGGCGGCGCGCATGAACGCCCTGTCGCCGGAAACCGAACGCGGCTGGATCGGCGGCACGGTGGACCATGGCGGGCTGTCGTTCTCCCGCGAGTTGCGCGGCGTGAAGGAAGAACATGTGATCGACGCCGCATTGATGGATTCCGCCGAGGCGCGGGCGCTCGATGCCATGGCGAACGAGCTGCATCAGGCCTACGTGCAATCGGCCACGCTGCGCTACCGCGAGGAAGTGGTGACGATTTCGTCGCCGCTCGAGCTGTTCCGCGCGGTGATCGTCCTGGGGCGCAAGGGGATTTCGGTACAGCGCTACAAGGGACTGGGCGAGATGAACGCCAGCCAGCTCTGGGAGACCACGCTCGACCCGGATGCCCGCACCCTGATGCAGGTCAAGGTCAGCCATGGCGACACCGCCGATGAGATGTTCTCGAAGCTGATGGGCGATGTGGTCGAGCCGCGCCGCGAATTCATCCAGGCCAACGCGCTCCAGGTCGCCAATCTGGATATCTGACGGGGGTTGCGGGAACCTGTTACGCGCCGGCAACAATATTTTGTATCTGGCCCCATGTGCCACTTCCGAGGGGTGAGCCGCATTCTATATTCACTGAAAGTTTCGCAGGAACGCGCCCGAAGGATACCGAGACAGGCGACATGCAGCTTGGCACCCAGCCGCCCTCTTTCCGTCACCATTCCCTTGCATAAGCTGCCCCGGCATTCGTGCCGGACAGTCCGCTGATCCATGGCAAAATCGAAAAAACCCGATCCACCGCGCAAGACCCCACCGAAGAAACCGGCGCCGCCGCGCAAGGGCGGTAGCTGGAAGCGTACCCTGCTGGCCTGGCTGCTGGCAGCGGGCGCCGGTGTCGCCGGTATCCTGCTGCTGATCGTTGTCTGGTGGGTCGTCGACCTGCCCGATGTCGACAAGACCCTGGCGCAGAAGCGCCCGCCCGCGGTCACCATCCTGGATCGCCATGGCGCCCAGATCACCGCCTATGGCGGCGTGGGCGGTGAATGGGTGCCGCGCAAGCGCATGCCGGTAAACCTGATCAAGGCAGTACTGGCGATCGAGGACCGGCGCTTCTACAGCCATGAAGGCGTGGATTTCTGGGGTGTGGTGCGGGCCGTGGTGGTCAATATTCGCACCGGCGATGTCAGGCAGGGCGGCTCGACGCTCACCCAGCAGCTCGCCAAGAACCTGTTTCTGACTCCGGACAAGACGATCAAGCGCAAGGTCCAGGAGGCCTTGCTGGCCTATTCGCTGGAGCGCCGCCTCACCAAGGACGAGCTGCTCGAGCAATATCTCAACCGGGTGTATTTCGGTGCCGGCGCTTATGGCGTCGAAGCCGCGTCGCGCCGCTATTTCGCCAAGGAAGTGCAGGATATCAGCCTGTCCGAGGCGGCCATGCTGGCGGGCCTGCTGAAGGCGCCGTCACGGTACTCGCCGCTCAACGACACCGGTATGGCGGCCGCGCGTACCGGCCAGGTGCTCGATGCCATGGTCGCCGCCGGCTACCTCACCGAGACCCGCCGCCGCGATATCGCCATGCCCAGGATCGCCTCGCGCGCCGCCGGCGACAGCGCCCGCTACTTCACCGATTGGGTGATGACCGAATTGCCGCAATATGTGGGCGAACCCACGAGCGACCTGACCGTCCGGACCACATTCGAGCCGGGCCTGCAGTTCTCGGCGCAGCAGGCCCTGACCAGCGGGCTGGAAAAGGCCGGCGCCGACGGCAAGGTCAACCAGGGCGCCGTGGTGGTGATGACGCCGTCGGGCGAGGTCCGCGCCATGGTGGGCGGACGCGACTACCAGCAGAGCGAGTTCAACCGGGCGGTGCGCGCCCTTCGCCAGCCAGGGTCGGCATTCAAGCTGTTTGTCTATCTGGCCGGATTCGAGGCGGGCTACGACCCCAATTCGGTGATGCGCGATTCGCCGGTGATCCTCGATGGCTGGCAGCCGGGGAACTACAACGGGGAGTTTCGCGGACCGGTCACGCTGCGCACGGCGTTCGCCGATTCGATCAACACCGTGGCGGTCAAGCTTGCCAACGCCGCCGACCAGTCGACAGTGGTGGAGGCGGCGCGGCGCCTCGGCATCACCACGCCGCTCAGCACCTTGCCCAGCGTCTCGCTCGGCGTCACGGAAGTGCGGCTGATCGAGCTGACCGGTGCCTATGCGACCATCGCCAACGGCGGCTACGAAGCCCGGCCCTACGCTATTCTCGAAGTACGCGATGCCGACGGCGACAAGGTCTACAAGCGCAAGGAAAGCCGGGAACGGGTCGTTGCCCCGCAGCAGGTCGAGCAACTCGACGATTTGATGCGCGCCGTGGTGTCGTACGGGACCGGCGGCAACGCCCGGCTGTCCAATCACGTGGCCGCCGGCAAGACCGGGACCAGCCAGGAATGGCGCAACGCCTGGTTCGTCGGCTACACCGACAAATACGTGGCGGGCGTCTGGCTGGGCAACGACGACAATTCGCCCATGAACCATGTGGCCGGCGGCGGCATGCCCGCCCGGATCTGGCGGGACCTGATGGTCCGTGCCGACCAGGTGAAGCGCAGCAGCGCCGACTGACCCGGTTGCACGGCCCGCGCAGATAACCGAAAGTGCGAACGTCCCAACGGTTGCCGGGCGAGGCGATGACGGATTTCGAGCGCTGCGTTCTCAGGCTGCCGGCAACGGCGGCGCCCGCTCTGATGGTTGTCATCGATACCGAGGAGGAGTTCGACTGGAGCAGACCCTTCGCCCGGTCCGGCTATTCGCTGGAGGCTCTTGCCGAACTGGGCCGCGCCCAGGAACTGTTCGAGGAATTCGGCATCGTGCCGGTCTATGCGGTCGATTATCCGGTCGCCGACAACCCTGACCGGACGGAAGCCCTGCGCGGCTGGGTCGCCGCAGGCCGGGCCGTGCTAGCCGCCCAGCTGCATGGCTGGGTAACGCCGCCCTTCGACGAGCCGGTCAGCCGGACAAACTCCTATCAGGGCAATTTGCCGCCGGCGCTGGAGCGCGCCAAGCTGGAGGCGCTCGTCGCCCGCGTCACCGACAGCTTCGGCATACAGCCGGTGATTCACAAGGCTGGGCGCTATGGCATCGGCCCGGCCACGCCCGGAATCATCGCCGACCTGGGCTTCGAAATCGACCTCAGCATCTGCCCGAGCTTCGACGGCCGCCGCGATGGTGGACCCGACCACACGCGCTATCTGGCCGATCCATTCCGCTTTGGACCGGGCGGCAGGCTGCTGGAACTGCCGTCGACCGCCGGCTATTGCGGCATGCTGTCGCCCATCGGCAACCCGTTGCATGGCGTGGTCGCCTCGGCCCCGCTGGAGCGGGCGCGTCTCAAGGCGGCGTTTTCCCGGCTGGGCCTGCTCGAGCGCATCCGGCTGTCGCCTGAAGGGCACCCGCTGTCGGACCTGAAGCGCCTGACCCGCAAGCTCCTGGTCAACGGTACGCGGGTGCTCACCTTCAGCTTTCATAGCCCGTCGCTGCGGCCCGGCTGCACGCCCTATGTGAAGGACGAATCCGATCGGGCCCGATTGCTTCGCACCTGCCGGGACTATTTCCAGTTCTTCAGGGACGAGCTTGGCGGCCGGTTCGCGACACCCCTCGAGGTGCGGGACGCGCTCAGCTAGAATTTCCGGATATCACGACCAGTAGCGCCGGCTACCGGTCGAGCCTCAGGGCTCTGCTCTACCGAGGCAAGCGGAAGGGGACACGCGGTGATTCAGATTCGGGTGGCCAGGAGCACTGACGGCGCGGCGTGCGCGGCGATCTACCGGCCCATCGTCGAGGAGACCTGGATCGCCTTCGAGACCGAGGCGCCCTCGCCGGTTGAAATGAGCCGGCGCATCGCGGCGACGCTGCCGCGCTTCCCGTGGCTTGTCGCCGTCGATGGCGACTTTGTCCTCGGCTATGCCTATGCGGGCGCGCACCGCGACCGTGCCGCCTACCGCTGGTCGGTGGATGTCACGGCCTATCTGGCGGAAGGCGCCCGCCGCAAGGGACTGGGCAGGCGCCTTTACACGGTTCTGTTCGATCTGCTGCGCCGACAGGGCTTCCGGTCGGCGTTCGCAGGCATTGCCCTCCCCAATGCCGCGAGCACGGGCCTCCATGAGGCGATGGGCTTCGAGGCGATCGGTGTCTATGCGGACGTTGGCTACAAGAAGGGCGACTGGCGTGACGTCGGCTGGTGGCGGCTGGGCCTGAATACGCGGCAGGGCAAGCCGGCGGAACCGATGGCGTTTGCTGACCTTCGCAGGGATGCGGCCTTCAGCAGCTGGCTGGGAGAACGCTGATTCCGGTGAGGGCGTTGTTGATCGGCGCGCCCGAAATCACCGACCGCGCGCCTACAGTTCCCAGTCCACCAGGTGCATGAACAGGTCGTCGGCGTCGCGCTCCGAGATCACCTTGCCGCGCACCGAGATGCCGGCCTGGTGCACCGAGTCCGGATCGCCCGAGACCAGTGGATGCCACCATTCCAGATCCTTGCCCTCGGCGAGCCGCCGGTAGGCGCAGCTTCGCGGCATCCAGTGGAAAATCGTCACGTTTTCGGGCGTCAACACCTGGCAGTCGGGCACCAGCCGCTTGCGGTCGGCATATTTGGTGCAGCTGCAGGAGTCGGTGTCCAGCAGCCGGCAGCAGACATTGGTCTGGGCGATCTCGCCGGTATCCTCGTCTTCCAGCTTGTGCAGGCAGCAGCGGGCGCAGCCGTCGCACAGCGATTCCCATTGCGACCGGCTCATCTCGGCCATGGGCGTGGTCTTCCAGAACGGCAGGGAATCGCTCATGCGCTTGCTCAGGATGCGGGTTGGTCGAATGCGCGGATGAAGTCGCGCACCCTCGGCGCGATTTCGGTGTGCCAGCGCTTGCCGTTGAACACGCCGTAATGGCCCACCTTCGGCTGGATGTAGTCGCGCTGCATGGATTCGGGCAGGTTGATGCACAGCGGATGGGTGGCCTGGGTCTGACCCGGGCCGGAAATGTCGTCATTCTCGCCCTCGACCGTCAACAGCGCCGTCTTGCGGATCGCCTCGGGCCTCACCAGCCGGTCGCGGTGCACCATCATGCCGCGCGGCAGCAGGTGCTCCTGGAACACCACCCGGATGGTCTGCAGATAATATTCTGCGGGCAGGTCCATCACTGCCATGTACTCCTCGTAGAATTCCCGGTGTTTCTGGGCGTTGTCGCCATCGCCGTCCACGAGATGGTTGTAATAGTTGACGTGGGATTCCACGTGCCGGTCCCAGTTCATGGCGAGGAAACCGGTCAGCTGCAGGAAGCCGGGATAGACCTCGCGCATGAAGCCGGGCGCCGTCGGCGGCACTCTGGTGATCATCTTCTGCTCGAACCACTCGTAAGTCCGCTCCTTGGCCAGCCTGTTCGGCGCGGTCGGACTCTTGCGGGTGTCGATGGGGCCGCCCATCAGGGTCATGGACGACGGCACGCAGGGGTCGTCGTCCTGCGACATCAGCGCCACCGCCGCGAACACCGGCACGGCCGGCTGGCAGACGGCCATCACATGGGTATTCGGACCCAGCAGCCGCAGATAGTCGCGGACGTAGTCGATGTAGTCGTCCAGGTCGAAGCGGCCTTCGCTCAACGGTACGTCACGGGCGTTGCGCCAGTCGGTGATATAGATATCGTGATCGGGCAGCAGGGATTCGACCGTGCCGCGCAGCAGGGTGGCGTAATGGCCCGACAGCGGCGCGACGATCAGCAGCCGCGGGTCGCCGGTGCGGCCTTCGCGGGCGAAGTGCCTGAGCTGGCAAAAGGCCCGGCGGCCGACGATCTCCTCGGTCACCGGCACGTCCACCCCGTCGATGACCGTATGGTGCAGCCCGAAACTGGGCTTGTCGAACCGGCGGGTGGCTTCCTCGAACACGGTGAGGGCGGCGGACATGGCCTTACCCGTCCAGGTCTGCGACCATGGATTGAGCGGATTGGAGAGCACGTACTGTCCGGCTTCCGCCATCAGCCGCGCAGGCTGCAGGGCGATGCGGCGCAGTTCGTGGGTGTGATAGAGCATGGCGTGTCCGCTGTACTGTTTCGGATATATGAATCTGAAACGATTTCAGGAATATGCAACCATCCGGCGGGAGCGCCGTCCGGCTAGAGCAGTTCCTGCATCGCCTTGGCCATGTCGGCGGCGGATGAGCCGGCATCGAAGTGGCGGATATATTTGCCGTCGCAGTCCATCAGATAGACGTAGCCGGAATGATTCATCATGTAGGCTTCCGGCGCGTCGGGCGGCACGTCCTTGGAATAGAACACCCGGTAGGCGCCTGCCGCCTTGGCGATCTGCTCGGCGGTCCCGGTCAGTCCGATGAAGGACAGATGGAAGCTTTTCAGGTACCTGCCCATCACCGCCTGCGTATCGCGCTCCGGGTCGATGGTGATGAACACGGGCGTGAACTTGTCCGCATCCTCGCCCAGCATGTCGAGCGCGCCGCTGATCGCCTGCAATTCGGTGGGGCAGATGTCCGGACAGAAGGTGAAGCCGAAATAGACCACCCGGTACTTGCCCTTCAGCGTCTCGTCGGTCACCGCCCGGCCGGTCTGGTCGGCCAACTCGAATGCGCCGCCGATG